>JBGSYZ010000001.1:0-53779 GCA_041750655.1 Minisyncoccia bacterium
GCCACTACTGCCGCCACTACTGCCGCCGCCACCAGCTTCAGCAATTGGAATAGAAGTCTTAAGCGCAAAAGAAATTACTGTATCGGATAACGAACCAGTTGATGTAGGAGAAAACATTATAAATAAAAAACCTGCAATAACAATGGTTTGGAAAATTATTATCACTCTTTTATAAGTTGGAATCATTAAAGCTATTATAGCGTCAATATTTATTAAATTTGAATGTATTGTCAACAGCTAAGTAAGTGATTAGTATGAGTAAAAAAGGAACTATTTTAAATAAATTAGTTATCTACTATGTATTTTTAATAGAAAAGTATTTAACCTCAGTTTTATTCACGAAAGTCCTAAACCATTCTTCGTTTAAGAGAGAAGTGGTGTTATGCACCATGGCTAAAAACAAAAATATCTTTCCATCAAACAAAAACCAATGTAGCTCACGAATATGAGGTATACCGGAATTAATAAGTAGCGTTACCACCAAAAATGGGGCAATAATTAGAAAGTGGTGGAAAAGATAAGTTGGAATAAGTTGTGGTCGCTCTTTGATGTACCGTTGCAGAAAATGAAAGGAGAATGACAAAAAATGGTAGGACAAAGCAATAAAATAAAGAATAATATAGTTTAAGGGACGAGCATCGTTAAAAGTAACAATGGTTGCTAGAGTTATGGCCAAAATTAAAAAACCAGCTGTGTAGGAACGATTATAAATAAGCCGGAGGGGAACAAGCACTATAAATGCTCCAAAAAATAAGAGCGAGGACAGCCACAAAAAATCTAAAGACACGATGTTACTAAGCCAATTAATAGCTACTTCCGGGGCGGGATTTAAAAACTCTAATCGTGGTGTAAAGAAAAAAGATGGATGCTCTAGTGACAGTAAGAAAAACGGTGACAGATAAAGAAAAAATGGTAAAAAATACTTGGCTTCGGGAGCATTCGGAAATTGTTGTTTTATAAGGGTATGTTCATTTAAAGTACCATGAAGAATGAAGTACCAAATAGCGATTATTGCCATTAACGAAGTTGCGTTTATGAGTACGAAAGCTAGTGTAAATAAAAGTGAAACAGCAGTAAGTCCCAATAATGAAATCATCATGGTTTTATTGCGACTTCTCCTCACCATTTTAAATTGATAAAAATATCCCAAAAGAAAGTGCATGTATGCCAGCGTATGAGTAATAACTATCAAAATCCACCACAGTTGTGGGTCATTGGGATTAGTAATAGTAAGAGCAAATCCTAAAATTAATAGTGGTATACCAAGGCCTACAGCTTTATTAATCTGATATGCATTCATACTTATAGGTTATAAATTACTACAAATCTATGACTGAAACGCTCCAACCCCGACCTTCCGCAAATATGGTTGGTTTTATACTTTGTCCATTTGGATAAAAAGCTTTAACTGGAGCTTTGTTAGCAGCTTGTAAAATAATAACATTGTTATCAAGAGCTTGAGCACGCAACATAGCATCGAGTTGGTGCCACAATACTTCTGGTTCTCGTTTAAACCAAGCATGGGAGACTAAATGTGCCACAAAGGGTGCCCCTGATCTGGCTTTGATGATGTTTTTTACTCCAAAGGGGGTAACGCTTTCGAAACAAAACAACACAGGCGGAATATAATCTGGTAAATCAACTGCTGATTGTGGTACACCAGGAAAATAAGCAGTTTCGCTAATTGCTTTCTTTAAAAAACCGCTTGGATCTAATAAAGAAATTATTCCCTGATACACAAATGGTATGTACTCTCCTTGTGGCACTAGATATTGTTTATCAAATTTATATACTTGACGGGTTTTGGTGTCATAAATTTGAGCCTGTAAAACTGTTTTTCCATCTTCCACTGCCCTTATACTGTCGATTATTATTACATCTTTGTCACTAAGTGAATCATATGTATCAAAAATTTCTTCTGGGCTTGCAAACCAACTTGATAGTCTCATATCTTCTGGTAAAACAATCACATCACTACCACTTTCTATAGCAGCTTTCATATAACCGAAATGTACTTGCCACCTCTCTTCTTGGGACATTTGTTGTTGCTCAGTGGGAGCTGAAAATTCAGTACCAACTAAAGCGACTTTTAAATTAAGATTTTTATTAGCTATTGGTACACTGGGTGTAAAAGCAGTTATGACAAAAATTAGCAGTAAAAAAATAGCTGTATTACGCTTCAATAACACTAATGCAAAACTAATTAAGCCAACCAAAAAACTGAGTGTATATACTCCACCAATCCGCGCTGCCTCCGAAAGGAGGCCATGCTCAATAAGTGCATAGCCAGTGTGTCCAAAACTAAAACCAAGGGTTATATCGCTGCCTGGACCTAAAGTATAAATAGAAAAAACTATTGCTCCCAATCCTTCAGATATCATCCAAATAAAGGATAAAATAAATAGTGTGGCAAAACTTGGTGGCCAGCTTGATATATATTTTTTATAAACCCAACCGAAATAGCCTAAACCAACGCCCAGTGTCATAGCTGCGGGAACCCAGTACAATATGAGTATCACTATATGAAACAAACCGGGCTCAAGACCTATCCAATCAACAGGGTATACTGACCAAAACCATATCAATGACCACAGGATTTTTACAATTCCAATCAGCCACCCGTACAGGAACGCGTTCTTAATAGATTTAGCTTGTATTACTGAAATTAAAGTTAATGCTGTTCCCAATATAACTAATGGCCAAAGCCAAATATTTATTACACTTACACCTAAAGCTGTCCCCGCAGCTACACATACTAATATTGGAGAAATATTTTTAATGGTAATTAATTCCCTACGAGTATTAAAAAAAATCATGTACTTAAATTATAACTGAAGGATGATGTAATAAAATAATTTTTTATGTGTTTGCAATTTTTGTTACCAAAAACATTCACTTAAAAAGTGTTTACAAACAATTTCCAATACCCACTACTAGCCACTACTTCGGGATATTCTATCGAACCATCTGGCCAATAAATTTTTGCGTGACTGAGATTAGCAGATTGTACTATCGGTACGTTGTTAAAAAGAGCTTGGGTACGCAACATAGCATCGAGTTGATTCCACAGTATTTCTGGTTCACGCTTAAACCAACCATGGGAGACTAGGTGAGCAATAAAAGGAGCCTCTCGGCGGTTAACTGAAAACACTCCCATAGGGGTAACGCTTTCAAAACAAAACAGTACTGGTGGAATAGACGTGCTGAGAGATACATCGCGCTGTGAAATACCCGGTTGATAGGTAGTGTCCGTTATCGCCTGATTAGTGACACCTTCTGGTCCTAAAGCGGAAATTAAAATTTGATACACGTATGGTATGTATTCTCCCTGGGGAACTAAATACTGTTTATCAAATTCAAACCGTTGTTGCGTCGCTGTGTCATATATAAATGCGCGCAAAACGGTTGTTCCACCACTATCTACTCTCATACTATCCACAAGCACAACATCTTTTTTTGTTTGAGAGTGTAAAAAATTAAATACTTGTTCTGTATCAGAAAAGTAACCACTAAACCGAGAGTCTTCTGGCAAGATAACAACGTCACTCTGGCTGGCCAAGGCATACCGCACTAAATCAAAATAGGCTTCCTGGCGATCAAAAAATGGCATTACTTCGGTTTTGGTATTGGGTAAAAAAGATGTCTCAGTAATAGCCACTTTAATCCCTCTTTGAGTAATTTCATTGCTTGGGATAGGCACTAAAAAAATAATCAAAAGAATGCTTAATATCCATACTATTCTCTGTTTCCCGTTTAAAATTATTGCAATGTATGAAATAAAAGCAACGGCAAAGCTTAATACATACACACTACCAACCATCGCTAAATATCTAAAAACCCCAAGTGCAACGACTGCATAGCCGGTGTGGCCAAAACTAAACCCGAGTGTAATATAACTACTAGGACCGAGGGTGTAGATTGAAAAAATAATCGCTCCCGCTGTTTCAGCTAAAACCCACAGGGTGGGAATGACAAGTGCTGATACTAGTTTGGAGAGCTGTCGACAATATTTTATGAAAAACCAAGATGCTAAACCCATACCCAAACCTAAAGTCAGACCGGCGGGTACCCAATATAAGCACAGCAATACTATATGAAGTACTCCTGGCTCCAAGCCGAGCCAATCCAGCGGGTAGGTTGACCAGAACCAAGACAACGAGACCAATATTTTAAGGGTGCCAATACACCAACCAAGTAAGAAAGCCTGCTTGGCTGAGTTGGTTTTAGAAATAACCCAAAACGCCAATATAGCTCCAGCAAACACCAGAGGCCATAACCAAGGATGAATGAGACTAAAACCCAGCAACAAACCAGCCCCTGCAGCCAAAATTAATTGTCTATATTTTTTTAAAAACACAGTCAGTATAGTGTAACAACAAACCCCAAGGGAGATAAGTAGCTGAGCGGTGGCCTTAATACCACTGATAAACGATATTAGGTATACTGTATGTATGATTAGAAAATTGGGTGGAAAATTAGCTGAAATATTGGAGGGAGCCGTCGTGATTGATGTTAATGGTGTTGGCTACTTGGTGGCTACTAACCAACTTCCAACTAATTCAAAACTTGGAAACGAAATAACCCTACACACCTATCTGGCTGTTCGTGAAAATGCGCTTGATTTGTACGGTTTTAGTACTCGAGACGAACTAGAGATATTTGAACTCCTTATTACATTACCAAAAATTGGTCCTAAATCAGCCTTGCAGATACTTTCCCAAGCCGATATTGAATTACTTAAAAAGGCGGTCTTAAACAACGACGCAACATACCTTTCTAAAATGTCTGGTATTGGCAAAAAAACAGCGGAAAAGATTGTCCTTGAGCTCGGCGATAAATTTGCTAAACGCTTTGATACTGCTGTTGCTATTGGTCAGACAGGCAACAGTGATGCTAGCGATGTAATTGACGCCCTGGTTACACTTGGTTATCCACTTTCAGACGCTCGCAGTATCGTACAAAAACTTCCACCTGATATTTCTGCTAACGATGCTATTAAAGAAGCACTTAGACAATTAGGAAAATAAACTTAGTCTCGCTCAATAAAGTACGGTTCCATTTCAGCAATAACTTCTTTGACCCGATGTTCTTCTGTATCAAAATAGCGATTAATTTTTAAATACTCGTATTCCTGAAGAACAGCCGTGTCTACTATTGAAACCAGGAAGATGGGCAAACCACGTAGCTCTTCCGCTTTTTCTCGACGTATATATTTTACTAAGTCCTGACCATCATGTTGATGATCGTGACGAAACTCATGATCAAGAATAACGCCCAAAATTTTCTTTCTTTCTAGAATATTTTTAGCTTCTTCCAGCGTACCGGCCCAAAAAGCTTTGAGGCGTCGACGTTTTAAATACGCAGTTAAAATTCTTTGGTTTTTAGGGTTACTTTCACTAATAAGAACCTTCCCCTTATAGGTATACTTTAGAAACGGTTTTGGAACCCACATACGTACAGTATATCGTGCCACTTTAGAATCCCTAACGCAAGGAGAATACGTTTTAAGAAAACGGTATACTATTAGTAATGGAAAAAATCCTTTACCTGGTCAAGAAACTTATCCCGAGGCGATTATTTAAAGCTGCTCAACCTTTGTATCATTATTGTTTGGCCGTAACTGGTGCTGTATTGTACCGATTACCCTCTCGAAAACTAATGGTGATTGGCGTCACTGGAACGAAAGGTAAATCAACGGTAACCGAAATTATCACTGCCATTTTAGAAGCTGAAGGTCACACAGTTGCTTCCCTTTCCACTATAAAGTTTCGTATTGCAGGCCAAAATGAGCGAAACCTCTTTAAAATGACTATGCCCGGTCGGTTTTTTGTCCAACGATTTATGCGCCGAGCTGTATCAGCTGGTTGTACGCATCTAGTGCTAGAAATGACTTCGGAAGGGGCTAAGCAGTATCGTCACAAAGGTATTGCACTTGATGCTTTAATCTTTACCAATCTTACTCCCGAACATATTGAATCACACGGATCATTTGAAAAATATAAAGCGGCCAAATTAGAGTTAGCCCGGGCAGTAGCCACATCAAAAAAAAGACCGCGGTATTTGGTGGCAAATGTTGACGATGAGCATGGGCAGGATTTTCTCAACTTTAAAGTTGAGAAAATCCTGCCCTACAAACTCTCTGATCTCCAACACTATTCACTACATAGTGATGGTATTACTTTGGTGGTTGATAACATTACTATTCGTGTACCGCTGGTTGGAAAGTTTAATGTCTATAATTCTTTGGCGGCCATCACCCTCACTCGAGCTTTAGGTGTCAGTCTGGAAACCATTCAAACTGCTCTTAAAACCCTTCCGATCGTGAAAGGTCGAGTGGAACATTTTCGCACCCCAGAAGGTAGCAAAAAGTATGTAACGGTTGTTATTGATTATGCACATACTCCTGATTCACTTCGACAACTCTATGAAGCGTTTCCAAATAAAGCTCTAGTCGGAGTACTCGGTAACACCGGCGGCGGTCGTGATACCTGGAAGCGACCAGAGATGGCTCATATTGCTGAACAGTTTTGTGAACATATTTTTCTGACTAACGAAGATCCGTATGATGAAGACCCGGAAAAAATTGTTGAGGAAATGGCTAAAGGAATTGAAAGCAAAGCCAAACTATCAATAATTATGGATAGGCGTGAAGCTATCCGAGCGGCGATTGAAAAAGTACGCCCTGGTGGCTACGTTATTGTTTCCGGAAAAGGGACTGACCCATACATTATGGGACCAAATAACACTAAAGAAGTGTGGAGTGACGCTACGGTGGCTGAGGAAGAACTGGTTCGTTACGCAGAGATTCATCCGGCAGAAAAAAATACGGATGATACTATATAGGCATGGGTGAGAAAGGTTTTTTTATATTCTTTGCCATAATCATTGTAGCCATGTTTGTGGTGGGTATTAATGGTGGTGGCATTGGTAACAATGCTAGCAGCACCGCCGCCAGCACTACCAAAATGGCTACGTTCGGTACAGTCGGTAAAGCCCCGACTTTTTCGCAAGGCTCATATGCAGGTGGTGGATCTCACGTTAATACAACTAACTCCGGTGGATCGTTAGTACACACTCGTTCCAACCGAGAGATTCAGGTTGAGCTGGAAGATTTATATGATGAATTTTGGGAACTACAACAAAAGGTGGACAGCTATGAACGTCGTCAACCAGTTTCTCGGTATGCTGGCAAAGTGCAATTTAACCGCTCGGCAGCTGGCAATAAAAACCCGGATAGAGAGTATCTAACACTAACAGTAAATCAGGGAGTGGGCGCAATAAATATTTCAGATTGGTATTTGGAGAGCTACGTGACAGAAAAAAAATTAGCTATACCAAATGGAACAGAAGTATACCGAGACGGTGGCGTAATAAATAAAACTCGTCCAATTGTGCTCGAACCAGGTCAACGAGCTTACCTTATCACTGGTGAATCTCCCGTGAATGTCTCTTTCCAAGAAAATATGTGTATTGGGTATCTTCGAAATGAAGAGAAATTTTACCCAAATATTTCTAACAACTGCCCAGCGCCAAGAGATTTGTTGAAGCGGTATAGTAATGTCGAATTGGACGATGATTCTTGTTATGAATTTATTGAACGGCAGTGGGGTTGCAACACGGTTGATGATAGAAACCCTGAGTTTGATGACCTGTCAGGAACTTGTCGTAAATTTATCGATACATACTTAAACTACAATAGTTGTGTCGACCAATTCTCTTGGCGAACCGATTTTGAAAAAGATGATGATTGGTATATTTATTTTGAACGTGATGAAGAAGTCTGGCGAGAGAAGCGGGAAATCATTCGCTTGATGGACGAGTATGATGCGGTGGTTGCAGTCATTGAATATTATTAAGCACAATCTCTAAAGTGAAAAAGTATGATACCAGCAGTGGTGGCAACATTGAGTGATTCTTTCTGGCCGCTCATAGGTATATCAATAACCATGTCAGCGGCAGCTAACGCCGCCGCTGACACGCCATCAATTTCATTTCCAAACACAAAAGCTCTGTCCCCTTTTGGATAACACTCATTGTACATAGTACTGTTTGTACTTTGTTCAACCGCAATAATTTGTGCCCCTTCTTCTTGTAATACTTTGATAACCTCCTCGATGCTATCTTTTTTCTCCCACAAAATTATCTTTGACGCACCAAGTGATGTCTTAAGAATCTCGGGCTGTTCTCGCAGAAATCGGTCTAGCGGGGCGGGCGTGTAGCCAACTAAATATATCTTGGACACGCCCGCCCCTTCAGCCGTCCGAAAAATAGCTCCCACATTATGGGCACTTCTGATATTCTCTAAAATTATAAAAGTTTTAACCATGGCTAAATAGTGCTGACATGCTACACTTTTTTGTATGTTGAATCCATTCCCGACTATGTGGCTCTCGCTCTTGGCTTATTTTATATTGCGGTTTTTTATTGGAATCGTGCTGATTTTTCTGGGCTACAAACACCTTCACCACCAAGAAGAGTTAACAATCGCTTTTAAGAAATTTATTGATTTTATTCCGAGTACTGCGGCAGCCTTATTGGCTTTTGCGGAACTCGCACTGGCGGGCTGTATTATTGCCGGTTATGGTACTCAATATGTGTGTATTATTGGGGCTGTAATGTGCATTAAACTTCTTATTTTACGAAACAGAATTCACACCTCACTCCTGCCCTCACGACTTTTTTATTTTCTCCTACTCGGAGCTTTCATTTCGCTCTTTATCACCGGCGCTGGTGCGTTTGCCTACGATCTACCGCTTTAATATTATTTTTTAAAAAACTATTTGATTTGATTTTTCATCGTGGTATAGTTTCCGACACATTGATTTATTTAATAGAAGATATTGTCCGCCTTTAGCTCAGATGGTAGAGCAGCTCCCTTTTAAGGAGACGGTCCAAGGTTCGAGCCCTTGAAGGCGGACAATGCATTCTATACATACAGCCCTAGCTCGGTTGTAGAGATAAAACAATTTGGGAGACTGTTTTACCACTTTTAAGGAGACCGCTTAACCTACAAACTCAAACACCACTTCTCTAACGCTGTGTCTATATCGCGTACTCCACCGTGACCGTCATGATATACCTTAAGTAGTGAGTGTGATAACTTCTCTATTTCTCCAGCTTCAAATTTTGAAATTGCTCGTTTGGCTTTGTTGTAGGGAAAATCTTTCATACCCGCTTCGCTCGCAGAACCGGTCATTGTTGCCAAGCGCAGCGACTTAAGTTGCCACCACAACACACCAATAATTTCTTCTTCAACTAGACCGGCCGCCTTAGCTTCTTGTAAAAGTAACCACAGCTTTTTTTTATCTTTATCTGATAATGCATCCGCCATTGCAAAAGCATTAAAACGTTCTGCCGCTGCAGCTTTAAATTCTTCGAGACTAGTCGCATATTTACCATATTCTTTTTTAGAACCAACCAACAGCGCACCCTCAATAACTATAAAAATATTTGCTGACTCTCCCATTTCTTGCAGGTGGTTTTTTACTTCATCATCAAACTCGGCATTCTCACTTGGAGTATCAATAATAAAGAGTTCGGTCCCGCCAAAGAGCGAGGTGGCGCCTATAGCGTCAGTAATTACACCAGCGCTGTACCCTTCAGCTTCAATAGTGGCAATACTCGTGTCAGGTCCAGACAATTCTTGAGCGGCGGCTAATGCTGCCGCTCGCACTTTACCAATATCATTCCCACAAAAGACTTGTAACATATTATTTCCATGGCTCTATATTCTGCCAATTGTCCCCCACTTTTACTTCTACTTGTAGCGGCACACCCCTATCATCCTTCTTCTCACTAGCCATCACTCCTTCCATAATTTTTACCAACTCTGGAATTATAGTCTTTAATTTAGTTTCCTTTATTTCAAACACCAGTTCGTCGTGTACCTGCAGAATCATTTTAGCGTCTTTATCTAATTTGTTTTTTTCTAGAAAATTGTTCACAGACACCATCGCCAGTCGCATAATGTCAGCAGATGTACCTTGAATCGGCGCATTAATGGCCATTCGCTCGGCGGCGGCGCGGATGAATGGAGCCCCGGAAGAAATACCGGGAAAATGGCGGCGGCGCCCAAACATGGTTTCGGTATAACCGTGCTGGCGAGCGTGTTCGCGGGTTTCTTCCAAGTACTCAGCTAACCGAGTGAAGGTACTAAAATACGCATTTAAAAATTCCTGCGCTTCGGCGCGAGTCGCTTCTTCACCGAGGTTAGTGCGTAAGGCGTTCACCCCCATCCCGTAGAGAATTCCAAAGTTAATCACTTTGGCTTTGCGACGCATATCTGAAGTCACATCTTCAGCATTTACTCCAAAGACTCGCACCGCTACTCCAGTGTGAACGTCTTCGCCCCGTCGGAAAATTTCCACCATGTTTACATCACCCGACATGATAGCGGCGATACGCAGCTCCACTTGCGAGTAATCGATAGCCACCAGTTTGTTGCCGGGACCAGCGATGAAGGCGCCGCGAATGGCTCGCCCCTCCTCGCTTTTGATAGGGATATTTTGCAGCCCTGGATTTTGACTAGCCATGCGACCAGTCGCGGCGCCCGTTTGAATGAAGGTGGTGCGCAAGCGTCCATCAGGGCTCACCATTTCTGGTAGGTTATCTATATACGTGGAAAGGAGTTTTTGTAGTTCCCGATAGCGAAGGATATCTTTAATGATCGGATGATCATCTACCATCTTTTCCAGTTCGCTTTCTCGAGTGGAGCGTTGACCGCCAGCGGTTTTCTTTTGGTTTTTAGGCTTCAATTTGAGTTTGTCATATAAGACGTCACCCATTTGTTTCGGTGAATTGATATTGAAATCTACCCCAGCGTGCGCATGGATACTGGTTTCTAATTTGCTCAACTCTTTATGGAGGGTGGTAGATAATTTTTTAAGATATTTTGTATCAAGAATCACACCCGTGGCATTAAGTTTTTTGATAACCGGCAGTAGCGGCTCTTCGATTTTTTTATAGACTGATATTGTTCCTTCTTCTTTAAGCCTTGCTTCCAAATTTTTGGTGATTTCCTTAAAGTCGGTCGTATCAAAATAGGTTCGGCCATAATCAACTATGTCATCATACGACGCATTAGTGCGATCACTCTCGAGAAGCCACAACAACACACTAGCTTTAGCTACCTCACCTTCACTCACCCCACTAGTTGCCTGGTCAATCGATAATTCTTCCGGAACATCAAAAATCGCCCGAACACGATTGGCAAGAGTACGAAAACCGAGCTCACTAAACAGAGTAAAAACGGTTTCTACATCGAGATTGTCCCGCCAGGTTTTTTTTGGTAATTCAAACTGTATTGGAGCATCACGGCGAATGGTTGCCAACATCTTAGAAAATTCTGCCTCCTCTTCGTGGTCAGCCACTAGTTGTACAAAGCGTTTTTGCACACCAGTTTTCTCCGCTACTTTTTCCACGCCATCTTTTTTAATGGCGGCGTAAATCTTCTCAATCGGACCGTAGGTGCCAACAAGCTTAAGAGCGCTAGTTTCACCCACTCCAGGTACGCCAGGGATATTATCGGATGTGTCCCCTCGAATCCCTTTATAGTCGATTGTAAGAAGCGGACCAAATCCAAATTTATCTTTAATTTCCTTTTCGTCATACATCACCATCTCTGAACCTTTACGCTGCATGTAGACCTGTACTTTCTTCTTGGTGATAAGTTGGAAAGTATCCATATCGCCCGAAGCAATCACAATATCTAGGTCGGGATTATCCTTACATTGCTCCACTATTGTTCCGAGCATATCATCAGCCTCAAAACCTGGGTGCTCAAAAATACGAATACCAAAAGCTTCAAAAATATCACGAGACCGTTCAATTTGTGCTACCAGTGATTCATCGGTCTTGGCGCGTCCGGCTTTGTACCCATCATACGCGTCTTTGCGAAAGGTTGGCTCTGGTAAATCAAAACACGCTACCATGTAGTCGGGTTTAATATCTTCAACTATCCGCAACAACATTGCTACTACACCATAAAGTGCACCGGTTGGTTCACCACTCGGTGAAGAAAAATCTGGTAGTGCGTGGTACGCACGATGTAAAATAGCGTGTGCATCTAAAAGCACTAATGTTTGGTTTGTTTTTTTTGTGGTTGTTTTTTTAGGTGTCATGTATTATTACTTCCCTTCCACCCTCTTGATTAGTGATATTAATTGTCACATCGATTATATTTTTAGGGAGAAGATTTTTAATTTTCTCGGCCCATTCAATACACATGAGTACGCCTGGGGTTTTTAATAATTCGTCAAAATGAAGCGGGGTCATTTCATTATCATTTTCAATCCGATACGCATCTATATGAACCAGTTGTTCAATACCATTTTGAATACTTTCCAGTGGGTAGTATTTCATAACCACAAACGTCGGGCTGGTTATTGGCTCGGTAATACCTATAGCTTTAGCTAGCATTTGCACAAACGTAGTTTTACCAGCTCCTAATTCACCATGAAGCGCCACGACCGCTGCTGATTCTCTGGCATTAACTCGTTCTAATACTTGTGTTACTACAGCCTCCATATCAGCTTGATTTTGTAAGGTAATTGTCGACATATTTATGCGCATTGTATCACTGAAATGTATGTATGTGCGCTTCCCTCATGCTACCATTATGGTATGCCGCGCAAGTTTAATGAGGAAAAATACCAAGAAAGAATGGGTCTTCTTCACCGCAAGGAGGAGGACAATTTAATTGAAACCATGGCCGCTAAATACGGCTATCAGTATCTTGATTTACGAGGAGTGGCTATTAACCCTGAAGCTTTGCACCTTATTGACGAACAGGAAGCTAGGGAAGCAAATATTGTAGCTTTTGAAGTAAAAAATAAGCTACTCTCAGTTGCGATCCGCAACCCCAACGACAAACTAACTAAAGAAATAATCAAGGGTTTAAATGAAAAATACCAACTGACAGTTTTTATGACGTCAGTATCTAGCCTGGAGCACGCGTGGGTTCGGTATAAAGATTTAAAAAAATCTGTGGCTGAAGCCAAGGGTGTATTTGATATTTCTGAAATTGAATTCCAGCGCCTCACTAAAAAACTACGCTCTATTGAACAAGTAGCCGAATATATTCTTTCATTACGTAGCTCAAATAATGCACGGCGAGTGTCAGAGACACTCGCCGCCATGTTCGCTGGCGCTCTCGGTCTCGGTGCTTCTGATATTCATATTGAACCGGAAGAAAACGGTATTCGCATGCGTTACCGACTCGATGGTGTACTCCAGGATGTATTTGAAATTGAAAAAACCATGCATAAACGTCTGTTGTCTCGTTTAAAGCTTTTGTCAGGCGTGAAGCTAAATGTGCATGATGAAGCTCAAGATGGACGCTTTACTTTTGATGTCGGCGAAAAAGAAATTGAGGTACGTTCATCGGTTATACCGGGCTCAGAAGGCGAATCAATAGTAATGAGACTTCTCGATCCAACTATTTCTACGTTCCAACTCAAAAATCTTGGCCTTAATGACCAACTCCAAGAAGTGGTCTCGGCCGAACTAAGGCGCCCGAACGGTATGATTATTACCACCGGTCCAACCGGATCAGGTAAAACTACCGCCTTGTACGCTTTTATGCAGGAAGTGCATACACCAGAGGTAAAGATAATTACTATTGAAGATCCAGTGGAATACAAACTTGATGATATTGTACAAACCCAAGTAGGTGAAGATTACACGTTTGCCTCAGGCCTTCGCGCCATTCTCCGCCAGGACCCAGATGTCATCATGGTAGGTGAAATTCGTGATCGTGAGGTAGCTGAAACTGCGGTCAACGCCGCCCAAACTGGACACTTAGTGTTTACTACCTTGCACACCAATAACGCTGCTGCTGCCTTTGCTCGACTGATTGACCTCGGCGTTGATTATCGCACTCTCGGTAATGCCGTCAATTTAGTACTCGGTCAACGACTGGTGCGTGTATTATGTGAACACTGTAAAAAAGGTCACACCGCTACCGCTGAAGAGTTTTCGGTGCTAGAAAGATTGATTGAAGACCACCCAGCAGGTATTAGTATTACTCAACCATTAGAAATTTTTGAAGCTAAGGGTTGTGAAGTGTGTGGTAACACCGGCTACAAAGGGCGTTTAGGAATTTACGAAGCAATTCGAGTTGACACTGGAGTCGAGGATGCCATTATTCGCGATCCCCGAGAACACGTCATTAAAGAAGCAGCTAAACACCAAGGTATTCCGACTATGCAACAAGATGGGGCCAATAAAGTTATTTCTGGTATGACTAGTTTTGAAGAACTGACTCGAGTGATCGATGTGTATCGAGACTTACAAAAGAAAAAACCAGCCGATGAAGCTGGTAATTTTTCGGCTCATATTGTTTAGTTCTGCAAAACGATTTAGTATAGGATTTGAGCGGATATTTCACTCAACTAAAATAATCCCCCAGATTATTTTACGGGTCAAGGGGTAAAGTTTTGTGGCTGTGCTATATTCGAACGTACGTTCGTTTACAGTGTCGCTCCAGCGGATAACTCTCTAAGTAAAACTTCCGCAAAGAAAGTGAATATCGCGCCAAGGCAATTTCCCAGTCGCCTCACTCTAGGGTGAGAACCAGGAAAACCTCGCAACATACTCGCGTTACTTAGAGAGTTATCGTCTGGAACACAGATTAAAATACGCCTTTGTGGCGCTCTTTTGTGTTTTATTTGTGAAGACCGGTGATTTCCCAAACACCTATGGGGTACGTATTGCCAGTAATATTAGCACGCTTAAAATATTTGTCAAGTAATTTTTGAGGCTATTTGTCTAGCTTAAAATACCCTATATAATGATATTTATGACTGATTCTAGAGCTCCAGTAACGCGTGATAACGCTGGCAATCTCGATCAAACACTCCGCCCTCAAACGTGGGAGGAATACGTGGGACAAGCTAAAACTAAAGAGAATTTACGTATTTTACTAACTGCCGCTAAAGAACGAGGGCACGCTGCTGAACACATCCTTCTATACGGTCCGCCTGGACTTGGTAAAACTACCCTGGCTCACCTTATCTCTAAGACCCTGGGCACCAATATGCGTACCACTTCTGGGCCAGCTATTGAGCGAGTTGGTGACTTAGCTGCCATTCTCACCAACCTCTCTCCCGGTGATGTGTTGTTTATCGATGAAATCCATCGTTTGAGTAAAAGTATCGAAGAAGTACTGTACCCGGCGATGGAATCAGGTGTGCTTGATATTATTATTGGTAAAGGGCCGTCGGCTCGAACGGTACAGCTGGAACTGCCGCCGTTTACTTTGGTGGCTGCTACTACTCGTATTTCCCTCCTCTCCGCTCCGTTGCGGTCTCGTTTCTCGGGAGGAACGTTTCGACTAGAGTTTTATTCCGAAGCAGAAATTGCAGAAATCCTCGGTCGTTCTGCTGGACTTCTTGATGTGGTTGTAGAACCAACAGTAGTCCATGACATTGCTACGCGCTGTCGGGCAACACCCCGCACCGCGAACTACCTACTCAAACGTTGTCGTGATATGGCCCAACTGGAAAAATCTTCCTTGAGTACTGACATAGTCGACCGAACTTTTGAGTTACTGGGCGTCGATACCCTCGGCTTAGGCTCACCCGATCGGGCTGTTCTTGAGGTAATTATTGAAAAATTTAATGGCGGACCAGTGGGTCTTAACACCATTGCCGCTGCCACCGGTGAAGAAATGTCGACGATTGAGGATGTGATCGAACCGTACCTTATTCGCCTTGGGCTCCTCGAACGTACTCCTCGGGGCCGCGTCGCTAGCCCTGAAGCCTATAGTCACATTCAAAATATTTAGTACAATAGCCACAATTTAATTTAAATAACATGTCAGGACATAATAAATGGTCAAAAATAAAACATAAAAAAGCCGCCACAGATGCGCAAAAGAGTAAGGTGTTTTCTAAGCACGCGGCGTTAATAGCCATGGAATCGCGTAAAGCTAATGGTGACGCTGGCGCCGCCAATGTAATTGCTGCTGTCGAGCGTGCCAAGAAGGACTCGATGCCTAAAGAAAACATTGAGCGCGCTATTGCTAAAGGGGGTGCGGCTGGTGGTGCTTCTTTAGAAGAAATTATGTTTGAGGGTTATGGTCCAGGCGGGGTAGCTATTATGATTAAAGTGGTAACCGATAACAATAACCGGACTGCTCCAGAAATTCGACACATTTTTACTAAAGCTGGTTTGGAGCTCGGTACGCCGGGTAGTGCTGCCTGGGCTTTCACTAAAACCGCTGAGGGGTATATACCAAATACTCCGATGGAGCTGGACGATGCCACTGGTGAAAAATTAGCGGAGTTTATTGAAAAGTTGGAGGATAACGATGATGTTACCGATGTCTATACCACTGCCGACACCCCAGAGTAATTAAATTGACTTAGTACTTCGTTACTGCTCATAAAAGTCTCGTTACCGTAATACCTATACGGCTCCTCAACTTTTAATCGCGCGCCTCGTACTAAGTCAATTTAAAATACTCTGGCTATAATTGGGTTCAAATTTGTAAAATAGAAAAAGCGGCTCAGTCCCGAAGGATGTGAGCCGCTATCTCGACATGTGTTTGTAGGCTTTTACCCCACAAGTATTTGCCGAGACAGGCCAAGCTGATTGCGTGCAAGCACTTTCCCCCACAGGGCGTATAGGAACCGCAAATCACGGATTAACCTACAACCAACTTAGTTCTTAATTTGATAGTACCAAAAACAAAAAAAAACGCAAACTGATGTAGTATATTCATATTATGAAAGTGCTCGGCATTGATCCTGGCTACGACCGATTGGGAGTGGCGGTAGTAGAAAAAGAGAATAACAAAGAAAATCTTATTTTTTCTGATTGTATTTTAACTAATAAAGATAGTGAGTTAACTAACCGTATTCATTCGGCCGGAAATGCTTTTAAAAAAATATTAGAAGAATACAAACCGGACGCTGTGGCTCTGGAAACAATCTTTTTTAATAAGAATATTAAGACAGCTATTGGGGTGGCTCAAATGAGGGGGGTTTTAGTTTTTTTGGCTTTAGAAGCAGGTTGTGTAGTGTATGAGTACGGTCCCCAAGAAATAAAAGTCGCTGTTACCGGCTATGGAAAAAGTGATAAAAATGCTGTCATTGATATGATAAAACGCTTAGTTTCAAATACTCCTGACGATGCCTTGGACGATGAATATGACGCTATTGCGGTCGCTGTCACTTGCCTAGCTCACTATCGAGCGGTCTAATACTTTTAGAAGTAAATTATCCTATTGCACGATTGCCTACACTTTGGTACAAAGTATGCCAATAAGTAATGTTAAGTATTTTTAGTATGATCTTTTTTCACACAGCAATAAATGATGATGAACTAGAAGAAGAGGATGATGAAGACACATCTTTGAATGATGATGTGCTTGATGAGCTCACCGATGGTGATGACTTGGATGATGAAGAAAGTGAGGTTGACCCGCTCGCTGTAGTTGATAAAGAGACCGAAGAAGAGGAGGAGGTTGATGAAGTAAAAGAAGCAGAAGAAGAGTTGGACGAATTTGGTAACGACTTAGAAGATGATGTGGACGATGCTGATTACGACTCGTTTGATGATAAAGATGAAATGTAAAAAAGTGCCCTTGTATAAAGGGCACTTTTTTATTTGAATAGCACTACCACCACATTTTTCTTTCCTCTTTTTAAGAGCGTTGGATTACTATAATTATTTTTATTAATTACTGTCTCTGTATCACTAATTTTATCGCTATTAATTTGGATAGCTCCACTTTCAATAAAAGTTCTTGCTTCTCTCTTACTGGTAGCTAATTGTGCTTTAACTAAAATATCTATCAATTGTTCATCTCCAGACACTTCTATTGTGGGAGCGTTTTCAATCAAAATCTGTTTTTCATCTTCTAACAATTCAGCTAAGTCTACTTCCCCGAAGAGTGCTGCAGACGCTCGTTCAACTTTTGTAGTTACTTCTTCGCCGTGAACAAAGGCTGTTACTTCGTGTGCCAATCGTCTCTGCGCCATTCTTTCTCCTGGATTTTCTTGATGTTTAATTTCTAGCTCCTTTATCTCTTGTAAAGAAACAAACGTAAACAACCTCAAAAAAGAACCAACGCTCTCATCATTTGAGTTAAGCCAGAATTGATAAAATTGATACGGTGAGGTTTTCTCAGGGTCAAGCCACACCGCGTTACCTTCACTTTTACCAAATTTCTTCCCGGTCGCCCTATCTACCACCAACGGTACTGTAATGGCGTGTGCGGTGCCTTGTTCTTTCCTACGAATTAAATCTACCCCCGATACAATGTTACCCCACTGATCTGAACCCCCAACTTGGAGGGTACAATCTTTTTCTTTAAACAGAGTAAGGTAATCAAAACCTTGTAATAAGGGATAGGCGAATTCAGTGTACGATAAACCAGTTTCGTTTTCCAAACGAGTAGCAATAGCGTCTTTTTTTATAAGTTCGTTAACGGTGAAGTGTTTGCCTATATCGCGTAAAAAAGTAATTAAATTTAATTCTGTAAGCCAGTCAGCGTTATTAACAAATTCGATGTGAGAATCGCCACCAATCAATTTTTGGGCTTGCTGCCTTATTTTTTTAACATTAGTTTCTATAGTTTCAGTATCATTGAGAGTTCTCTCAGCATCTGGTTTTGGATCACCAATCATACCGGTACCTCCACCAACTAAGAAAATAACTTTGTGCCCAGCATTGGTAAGGTGACGCAACAACATCCAAATCACCATGTTACCGGCGTGTGCAGAGTCAGCCGAAGGATCTATCCCGTGATACACAGTCCTTTTTGTAATATCAATAACCTCGCTTAAGGATTCACCTGTATTCTGATGAATAAAACCTCGTTCAATCAATTCCTCACTTAATTTCATCCGTTAAAGATAGAAAATGTCTACACATTTTCGTTGATTACATCACTATTAAACTTTATTCGACGTATACGATACATATTAACCCTTTCTCGATAAGGTAACTACTTATCTTTAATAGGATTTATATTTAAATAACTCTACCACACATAATATAGGCCTGGTATAGACAGTTTTCATGATAATATTGCACTATAGCGATATACATCGGTGTGAAAAAATCTATTAAAAAATGGCTTAAAATTAATTCGAAAGAATTAATTATTGACGGAATGATCGGTTTTTTTGTGGTTGGTTTAGTAGCAACCGGGTTACTTTTTCTATATGTTTCAACTATAGAAATTCCTGATCTGTCTTCATTCGAACAACGTCGTATTTTACAATCAACCAAAATCTATGACCGTACGGGTGAAATATTACTATACGATTTACACCAAGATGTGAAGCGCACCATTATTCCGTATGATGAAATATCTCACAACATAAAAAACGCCACTGTAGCAATCGAGGATGATACTTTTTTTGAACACATGGGGATTCGACCTTTGGCAATTGTACGCGCAGCTTTAACTAACTTACGTGGTGGAGATTTGTTTGGGGGGCAAGGTGGTTCAACTATCACTCAACAGGTTATTAAAAATTCTATCCTAGAGCAGGAAAAAACTATCACTAGAAAAATTAAGGAAGCAATTCTCTCACTCAAATTAGAGCAAGAACTAACCAAAGAAGAAATTCTTTCTCACTATTTAAATGAGTCTCCGTATGGTGGAACCATCTATGGTGTAGAGGAAGCGAGTCAATCTTTTTTTGGAAAACATGCGAGTGATGTTACGTTAGCTGAAGCTGCTTATTTGGCAGCGCTTCCTCAAGCTCCGACTCGATATTCTCCCTACGGTAACAATAAAGATTTGTTAGATCAGCGAAAAGACAGGGTGTTGCAGAAAATGCTTGAGCTTGGTTTTATAACAGCTGATGAATACAACGCCGCTAAAGCCGAGGAAGTACATTTCTTACCGCAAGCAACAACAGGTATCCGGGCCCCTCATTTTGTGATGTATGTAAGGGAACAACTAGCTAAGCGTTACGGTGAAGAATCACTTTCGGAACGGGGTTTTCGGGTGATTACAACTCTAGATTACAGTCTACAAGAAGAAGCTGAACGAATTGTAAAAGAGAAAGCATTATATAATAAAGATGCTTTTAACGCTGAAAATGCTTCCTTAATGGCTATTAACCCAAAAAATGGTGAGTTACTAACCATGGTTGGTTCTCGTGATTATTTTGATGAAGAAATTGATGGAAATTTTAATATTGGTTTAGCTGACAGACAACCAGGTTCTTCTTTTAAACCCTTTGTATACGCCACTGCTTTTACCAAAGGATACACCCCAGAAACAATTCTCTTTGATTTACAAACTCAATTTTCTACTACGTGTCGTCCTGATGAATTTACATCAGATAATGGTTGTTACACTCCAAGTAACTACGATGATAAATTCCGGGGACCAATTACTATGAGAAATGCTTTGGCTCAATCATTAAATATTCCAGCAGTAAAAACACTGTATTTAGCTGGTGTACGAGATACTTTAAAGTTTGCTCGGGATGCTGGGCTTAGCACCCTAACTGATCCAGATCGATATGGCCTTACATTAGTGTTGGGTGGTGGTGAGGTTAAATTACTAGAACTTACAAATGCGTACGGTGTGTTTGCTAACGAAGGTGTTCGTAATGATGTCATTAGCATTCTCCGAATAGAGGACAGAAATGGTGACGTAGTCGAAGAATTTAAACCTAATTCTCAGCAAGTTCTAGATAAACAGATAGCTTTACAAATTTCTGACATTCTTTCTGATAACGTAGCGAGAACCCCTCTCTACGGTTCAAATTCACTTTTATATTTTGGCGACAGAGATGTAGCTGCTAAAACCGGTACCACAAACGATTATCGTGATGCTTGGATTGTTGGGTACACTCCAAATTTAGTGGTTGGAGCGTGGGCTGGTAATAATGATAATCGTTCGATGGCTAAAAAAATATCAGGACTTATTATTACTCCAATGTGGCGAGAATTTATGGATGTAGCTTTACCTAAAATTGAAAATGAATCATTTACTCAACCAAACCCTACCCCCTCTGATTTAAAACCTGTTTTACGAGGTCTCTGGTTTAACCCAGTTGCTATAGATACTAATGAAACTAACAATGAAAATAGTGGTTCTATTGATTTAAGTAATACTATAGCTGGTGCCCATTCAATCTTATATTACGTAGATAAAAACAATCCTCGAGGACCATACCCAAGCAATCCAGCCTCCGATGGCCAATACCAATTATGGGAATACCCAGTATCTTTGTGGAAAAATCAACTACTCGGAGCAATTGCTTCTACTACTCAACAAAACAACCCTGATGAAGAAGTAAAGACTGAAGATACTAATAGTGATAATCCTAGAAATAATAATTAAATAATATCCTTAGGAGCACTTTTTTCTCCTAACCTTCCTTTTAAGTGATTTAATATTTCTTTTTTATGAAGTTTTATTTCACTCATTAAAGTACCACTTGTTTTGATAGAAATTATTTTTGTTTTTGTATTATATATCACATAATTTCTTGGTATATTCCAGCCATATAAATCATCTATTACTTCAAAGAAAGAATTTATAACTGAACGTTCTGGGGCTATTAATGTGTTTTTATATTTATCAAAAAGACTTGATAATTTTTTAATACCTTGACCTCGAGTTTTCATATTAATTTTAAAAAACTTTATTATATATAAATTTAGATTGTTCCAGCAATTTCTTTTAGGAAAAAGAAAGAAATTAGGAACGAAACAAGAATATAGTCAGCTTCACCTCGTTATTACTTGTTTCAGTTACGATTCATTGGCATTACTAGATATCGAGTACTAGTATCATTTACCCCAGTAATTACTAAAGGGCGACCAATACCAGCAAAATGTAAAATTATACTTTCATCATTAAAATGTGATAAACAATCACTTATATATCTTTGATTAAAACTCAACACTAAATCTTCCCCCTCAGTGGTAGCTTTAATTGATTCAGTAGTAGTACCTATTTCTCCATTATTAGCAGATATAGTTAAATCATTTTCACTCACATGAATACTAACTTGTTGAAATTTATTTAAGAAGATTGATGATCTCTTAAATGCCTGTATAAGGTCTTGTTTTAAAATAGTAACGTGTGAGACATACTCCTTAGGAATAATCTGCTCATAATCTGGAAATGAGCCGCTAGTGAGACGTGAGGTTATATATAAACCATCTTTAAATGATAGAGCACACTGATTTTCATTTACTTGTAATTCTGGATCTGATTCATCCATATCACACACTCGAGCTAATTCTAATGCATTCTTTTGAGGGACTAATACAGCCTCTTCTAAAACGACACTTTTTTGAGGAACTGTTTTTTCCATTAATCTAAATGAATCAGTAGCTACAAAAGTAAGACTATGTTCTTTTTTTTGAAAAATATTAATACTGCCTAGTTCAGGTTTAATTGATGATTGAGAACAAGCAAAGGCGGCTGTACGTATACCAATAGAGAAAAGTTTACTATTTATAATTTGACCTTTTTCAGATAATTTATGAATAGTTGGAAATTCATCAAACGCAAAAGTTTTAATATTGGTTTTAGCTTTTTTACCTTCTACTACTAGTACATCACCTTCTTGAGTAAGAGTCACCTTCACATCATCTAAAAGAGTAATAGTTTGTAGTAATGTAGTAGCTGGAACTGCTATTACAAATTCTTCATTATTTTTAAGAGTTATTTTAGATTCAATTCCTATTTCTAGATTTGTAGCTTTTAATGTAAGACTATCTTTTTTAATATCTAATAACACACATTGAAGAACTGGAAGAGTTACATGTTTTGTACTCACCCTACCAACTAACTCAAGTGCTTGTTGTAGTTGATTTCTATCTAATTCGATGTGCATATTTTTATAATTATTTTTTTCTTACTTTTCTTATTAATAACCCTGTTGATACTGTGGAAAAGAGTATTTTAGAGCTAATAATAATCGTTTTATTGATCTCTCTGGTGTTAATTAATGATGGTGTTAATTAAAGTTTAAAACCAAAATTATGTTAATAAGTTTTTAGTATAATAAATTATGTTAATAACTCTACATTAATTAACAATTAATAGTTACTTATTAAAAGTTTATATAACTTTTTCTAAGCGTTTATATACTACTTACTAACGTACTTACCCACACCCATCAGGCACGACAAAAACTAAATTTTTATTTTAGTAAAAGTCGTACTTGGGTAATTTCTTCTTCTAATTCTGGATTACCTTTTAGATCATTACGAATTTTTTCACACGAGTGAATAACAGTTGTATGATCTCTTCCTCCTAGTTTCTGGCCAATAGCGGGGTACGAAACTGCAAAATCTTCACGTAGAATATACATTATTAATTGTCGTGGTTTTACCACCTCTTTACGTCGAGTTTTTTCATAAATACTCGCTGGGTCAATATCAAAATATCGAGCTACCTTATCAACCACATCAGCTACCGCGAGTGAACGACGGGGTCGAGTACTATTTTTAATAATTTGTTTTACTTCATCTAAAGAAAGAGTACGACCAAGAAGTTGTGATTGACACATAATAGTATTTAAAGCTCCTTCCAGTTCACGAATATTTCCTTCAATAGTATTAGCTAAATGTTTAATAACATCTTCAGAGAGCGTAATACTATTCTGAGCGGCCTTAGCTCGTAAAATTGCTACTCGAGACTCTAAATCAGGAGCAGGAATATCAACAATCATTCCTTGAGCAAAACGAGACTGTAAGCGCTCTTCTAAGCCATTTAATAATGCTGGGTGTTGATCACTAGAAAAAACAATTTGCTTATTATTATCATGTAAGGCATTAAATAAGTGAAATAGTTCTTCTTGAGTTTTTTCTTTATCAGCTAAAAATTGAACGTCATCCATGATAAGTACATCATACTGACGATACTTATCTTTAAAATTATTAGCAGAACCATTTTGTAAAGCATTAAAATAATCTACTGTGAAACGTTCACTAGTAACATAAAAAACTTTTTTCCCTTTCTTTTTTAAAGAATTACCCACTGCTTGAATAAGGTGGGTTTTACCGTAACCAGTTTTACCATAAATAAAAAGTGGGTTATACGCGATACCAGGTTTTTCAGTTACAGTTTTAGCAGCAGCGTGTGGTAGAGCATTAAACGAACCAACAATAAAAGTATCAAAACTATATTTTGGGTTTAAGTTATCTGATTTATTAATGTAGTACTCCTCAAGTGGAAGTGCAGCATTAACAGTTTGATTTTTACTCGTCTCTGGTTTTTTATCACTCCGTTGTACGACTGCGTATTCAATACTTCGAACATACGGAGTAAGCTCACGAAGCACTTTTAAAATCATTGATTGGAATTTATCTGACAACCAATCTCGAACAAAGACACTTGGCACACCTAACGTGATAGTGCCATCCTCTAGAGTGACAATATGAGTATCACGAAACCAAGTTTTAAAGTTGGCTGGAGTAATTGAAAGTTCAATTTTCACTAGTGCATCATCCCACAATTTTTTTACATCAAGTTGTTCGGTGCGAACAATACTGTTCTGATTCGATGTTTGTGAGATTTGATTCATATCCAAAATAAACTTTTCAGGTAAGTACGAAGCATTATACCCCCCTGTGTATAACTGTAAACTATTTTCAAAAATATGGGTTTTTAAAAGACAACTCTATGTCAAGATGTGTATAAACTGTGTAGAAACTATGGAGAAGAAAAAACCATTAGTGTGTTGATAAATTATTAAAACAATGTATTATGTGCGGCACTAACACACGATTCATTTTATGCCGAAACGAACCTATCAACCAAAAAAACGAAAGCGAGCTACTACCCACGGCTTTCTTGTTCGTAGTGCCACTAAAGCTGGTAAAGCGATTTTAAAGAAGCGACGCCAAAAAGGACGAGCCAAACTAGCGGTAAACTCCTAAAAAAGCCCCTTTAAACCCACCCAACAGCATATGTATAGTATGCTAGTACTACTGTATGTTTAAAAAATCTAACCGACTTAACCGTGGTGAATTTGAGGGTTATTTTAACAGTGGACTGCGAAAACACAGTCAGAATATTCAATTGGTGTATACTCCCTATTCGGCCCTTAAAGTTGCAGTAGTAGTTCCTAAAAAGGTTATTACAACCGCTGTTGGTCGTAATCGTTTGCGAAGGCAGCTATACCCACTACTAAAAGCTATCTTAGCTAATAAAACTGGAGTTTTTATTTTTATAGTTAAAAAATCAATTGTAACTACCACCACAGAAGATAGATTTTTAGAGTTGCAAAAATTGGTTGGAGTAATTGATAAACCGCGTTAGAATAAGCCGACTTTATGTGGGGCATGATTTGGCATACTTTCTTCTTTGATCCAGTCTACAACGGATTGGTCTTTTTTATTGACGTAGTACCTGGTGGAGACGTTGGTATTGCTATCATTTTAATTACTATTGTTGTTAAGTCGCTACTACTTCCCCTCTCAATTAAAGCAGTGAAAACCCAATACGGAATGAGGTTAATTGAGCCCGAATTGAAAGCCCTTAAAGAAAAATTTAAAGATAAACGGGAAGAACAGGCTAAAGCGATGATGGATTTATACAAGAAAGCCGGTATTAATCCGTTTGCCAGCATTCTTTTGTTGTTTATTCAGATTCCCGTTATCATTTCCCTTTATTTCTCAGTATCCCGCGGTGGTGGTATCCCACTACCAGCCATAAATGTGGATATTTTATATTCTTTTATTCCTAACCCCACTGTGGTTAGTATGTCCTTTTTAGGTTTTTTAGATATTGCTGCGAGAAGTCTGCCGTTAGCTATCTTGGCTGGTACTACCCAATTTATCCAGGCGCGGTTAGCAGTACCTGCTTCAGCCCCTAAAAAAGAAGGTTCAGCGCCAAGTTTTAAAGATGACTTTGCTCGTAGTATGCAATTACAAATGCGATACGTTATGCCAGTTATAATCTTTGTTTTTGCCTACACTATTTCAGCGGCTATTGCCTTGTATTTTACTGTGAGTAATCTCATGGCCATCACCCAAGAATTAATTGTGCGCAAGCATAAACAGGATCTTCATAATACCGTTGAAGAAAGTGCCACTTAGTTACCTTTAAGATTGGTATCATACATCCACAAAGCGTGGGTATATTTGTCTCTGAAGAGTAGTCGTGAATGTGTGTAATCTGTGCTCATGCCGATTACGTCAATAACTTGCCCTGATTCACTAGTGAGATCTGACACTAAGACAGCGGTACCTCTATCAGGGCTAGACTCATCTAAGTTAATTGACCATAAATAATCCTGAAGTTTAGTTGTTCCCTTGTACCAATCTGTGGGCAAATTTCCAGTTTGAGTAATAGGGTACGCACAAAATATTTTTGGCGAATTTTTAGCACCAGTGACGCATTTTTCAGGTATAGCCGGTATGGCCACATCAAAATTGTTATTACCTATATATATACCTCGAAGACCACTGTCTGTAACACTGCTGAGTACAGATCCTTTATCATAAAAAGCTTTAGCCACTAAAGACTCACCGCCTCCCCCAGCAGATTCCAACTCTCCTCCCACCAGGCGATACGCATACCCAGTTTGTTTTTCGCCAGCTCGGTTATAGACCAACGGAGTGTCAGTCCACTCAACCGCCGGTGCAATAAACGGTAATGAAAATGTGAGAGTTGGTTTGTTGGTAGCTAAAGCATACGAGTAGCCAAATGAGCCGTCATTATCTGATCGTAAGTAGTATAGATTTTTACCATCTTCTGAAAAAGAGAAATTATATGAGTCTGGAGCTAAATCAAAAGAAATAAACTGCCCTTGTTCACTGGTTCCACTGGCGTTGGTATTTTTGTGCCAGGAAAGTAATTGCACTTGTTTATTGGTTGAGTTGCCTGATTCTATAACTACCGAGTTTCCATCGTTTGACCAGGTGGCCATAGTGGCTTGAGCAATAGCGTTATCTGAAAGTGAAATTTCATTATTGGCCGCTATATCTATCTCGTATATTACTCCTGTTCCACGCTCTACGTACCGCACAGTTTGGGTGTCGGTACTTGTACCTACAATAACTGCTCCAGCCACAGGGCGCAAAGTAAGTAGATTCAAAGCCTTTTTTGTGTCTACACCAGTTTGAATATCTACTGGTTCAAAATCGTCACGGACAAAATCATTGGTAAATTCTGTCGGAGCTGTTGCTGAACCAAAGCCGAGGTCAGCAAAAAATTCTTGGCTAGAAGTTGGTGCCCCAAACAAAAATAAATACAACCAAATCCCCCCCACGATAGTGAGGACAATGGCTAAGGTGATGAGAAGAATTTTTTTCATACTTTAAATTATGGACCCACACATATTGCAGTAGCTCCGGCTGGAGGAATTCTACTAATTATATAAGCAGTACTATTTTGGTATTGAGAGTTACAATATTGGGTTGCTGCTGTTTGTTTCTCTTGTAATGTTCCTAAAGCAGCTGCAAAAGGGGCTCCTAAAAGTTTATTGTCGGCTGTAGCTGCCGCTATAATATTTTGCTGTTCCGCCGCAGTGTATTGTTTGCCGGGGACTAGGATAAGACCGTTACTAAAGGTGATACTTCCAGAAGGCGGAGGAGTCGTTGTATTTCCTTGACCAGCTTTTATTAAACAGACCGGTATACCTGCCATCATTTGGGTTGAACCAGAAGGATTTAATAAACCATTAGTTATAACCGTTCCTCCCGCTGGTGTGCATATATTAGTGGCACAAACAGCGGCAGTATAAGATTGGCAGTTTCTTATTTTATCTCCGATTGCCATTATGTTATATCCAGAAAGAGGATTTGTAGAAGTGTTTCCTGAACCAGAGCCTACAACAATAAGACTACTTAACCCCCCTCCAGAAATTTGTGTACCTGGAATTGTACCCACGATGGAAATTTTAGTTAGATTCGGGTTAATTGTGTTAAGAATCACGAAGGCAGAAATAATGATAAGCAGCCCTAATAAACTTCCTTTAATGTCGTTAATAGCTTCTCCTTTCCCTGAAACCACATCAGTCATCATGTATTTGGCTCCAGCTATCACCAAGCGAATAACTGCCAATAAGGCCGCTACCACGATCGCTACAGAGTAAAGTGCGCTCGCATAGGAAGCAAAAGAAGTAGAACTATTAGGATTAGTAACTCCAGGTAAATCTATCATCGGTACGTAATTCAGAGAGTAGTTACAATTTTGTCCGCCGCCTCCATTTGGGTCCAGCCAACAGCTTGCTTCAGCGTTACTTGTAAAAGAAACATATGAAAAAGCAGCAATGACCAGGATTGAGAATAATATGTGATGAATTTTCATAATGTATTAAAAGCCAAATTTTAAGTAAAAAGTGTTACTTGTTGCTTCTGATAGTTTTGATAAATCTGCCATTCGTAAGGTCACATTGCCTTGGCTTGTTGTACCATCACTCCGTAAAGTTATAACGTTTGGTTCAGCAGTATTAGAATTATTAGTTTTTCGGTTACCAAGCGACCATTCAACTAAATATTTTGGATTATTTTTATATGAATTTATGTAATATGGTTCACCCCTTATGGTGAGTTGGTTACCTAAGATTGTTTTTTGACGAGAAAAAGCCTCACCAGTAACTCCGAGTAATGGGTTCTCTTCGTAAAAAAGAATGTGCGGTTCCGCAGGGATTATACGGACACTTTTTCTACCGACAGCACCATTACTGTCTGAAATGGTAACGTCAAGATATGATTCAAATCCAAGCGGCATATCAAAATCAATTGAAGATAAACCCCGTATAGCACCAGCTGCTAGGACATTACCATTTAATTCCCAGCGGTAGGTTAAGTTGTCTCGATTGATTTTACTGCCGGTATGAATAACTGCTGTAGCACGACCTTTACTTCCCCGTGAAGGTAGTGCTCGCCCAGCATAAAAACTAGGTACCATGGTAGGAGCTTCAATCACCACATCAATTTGTATTGGAGTAATAACTAAGCTTGTTTCGTCTACACCACCACCTTGTTTTTCAAGTGTTACTCGAATATTCATTTTTTCTCCCAACGCTCCAGCAGTAAGGGAATGTTGCCTTTTGTTTCTAGCAGTTAGATCTTCCACACCGTTTACATACCATTTTATTAAAGCTCCAGAGTAATTTTCATCAGGAGCACTCAATTCAACAGAGAAGGTTTCATACGGTTCAGGATAGTTGGGAGTAGCAATTAGAGACAATTGGGTGAACAAACCGCCGACACCTGGGGCGACTGTACCAAAGGAAGGTACTGGTGATAGTTCTCCAGTACCAGCGCCAAACATACTACCAAAATCAATATTAAATTGAGCTAAAGCCGGGGTGCTGTATAACGCACTAAAAAAAAGTATACCAACGAGTACTAAAACACCACGTATGTTCATATACCAACAGAATACCACGCTTACGGGAGTGTAAATGGTTGTTATTCAGGGTGTTTAGCTACGTGTTTGACCAAACTGTTTGTCCACGGCCAAACGTTAGCCAACGGCATAAAAGCAGCTATCAAGGCAACCATAAATAATCCCTCCTTCACGGCGGTATTTTTGGTTTGGGCTCCAGCACCACTTAATACTTTAATAGTCATAAACAAAAATATAGCGGCCAAGGTAAAACCAGCCGCCCAACAAAACACCATAAAACCCATAAGCATGTCTGAATTGAAGTAATAAACGGTTTTTATAGCTGCTTCGTCCAAGTTTAAGGTAACGGCAGATTTAGCAATGTCCCACACCCCACCATCTTGTACTTCGTTCCAGGCATTAAATAAGTATATAAATAAACCATTAAAAATTACTATAGGAAAAGAAAATATCCAACCAATGATAACTAAAAAACGCGCTCGGCTTTTTATCTTCGCTTTGTCTACGTCTTCTTCTGTATTGGCTAGAATAAGGCGGTTTAAACGTTGTCGTAAAACAGGATTGTTGCGGTAACGGACCGTAGCGTTTTGGGCTATAAATTTCCGCGTACTCATCCCTTCGGCAGCCCTACTCGCCTGCTTCAGACGTGTGCCTTGTCTGGTTATTTTTGCCCCGCTCTTTTTAATACCTTTGCCACCGGCTTCCAATCCTCGTCCAGCACCCATTGCCACTGCTCCGGTAGCTGTTAACGGTACACCGACAATTGCCCCAACGCCAGTAGAAGATAGAGCAGCACCGGCACGCGTCATACCCCTCCCGGTTACACTAACAACTTTTCCTGTTCCTTGTACCGCTACACCTGCACCTTGTGTAGCCACTCCAGTCACCTGCGCAGCCGTACCTACAGATTTTACCCGTGAAGACAAGTCTTTTTGATTTGGGACTGGTTTGTAGTTTTTTTGAACGTTACTCGTTCTACTTACAAACGGAATAACGTTTGATGTACCCTGTGGTTCGTTGTTTATATTAGCGGCTTGTTCGGCAGTCACACCAAAATCAGCTTCTTGGTCATTGTACTCCGGGAAAGAATTAAATTGTCCTGCTGGCTCTGCCATATACTTTTATTCTATCATCCTCCAGATGCTTCTAATTCTTCTCGGGCTTTACGGATTTGAAGGATTTGGGATGGGTCAGAGGTAATAATTTGGTCTTCAGTATAAGAAGCAATCACCTTAATTGCCACATGTTTCATACCGGCAAAGAAAATACCTTCACCAACTCCAGATTCAAGAAGAAGAAACTTCTCTTCATCGGTCAGATTAAAGGTTGATTGAATAGTATCGATGGCTGTTGGTGATTGCTTCATCAAAAATTGCAGAGACGAGTTGGTAATCATTGGTACTCCGTAGGGTGAGCGTAGGAAGTCTTCCACGTCTTGGGTAATAGTAGCCATGCCGAGATAATACTTACGACCACGTTTAGCGAGCATAAATAAGAATGAGGCGGTATCTTCACTTTTCATCATCCACCACGCTTCATCTATCACCAACAAGCGCTTGGCTAATCGGCGACGGATAGCCCCCCAGATATGGTTGGTAATAATATACATAGCCGCCGTCTTAAGTTCGTCTTCCATATCACGAAGTGAGAACACAATGAACTTTTGGTTGATATCAATGTTGGTTGGCTTGTTCATAAAACCAGACCACGTACCAGATGTGTATTTTTGGAGACGATTGATAAGTGACGCACTGCCCTCCATTCCCGCCAGTACCATTTCAAAGTCAGACAACAGTGGTGGTTCAAGACCAGTATAGTCGGTATCACCTGTAATATCTTTCAGAGCATACGTTTCTCGCAACGCCTCATCGATAACAGTTTCTTCTTCGGGAGTGAGGCCACCCAAGATAAGACGAAATAGTCCAGTGAGCTCAATAATATGAGTACGCAAAACATCAAGCGGGCTTTCATCATCTTCCGAAGGCGGTAGATCAAAAGGGTTAATAGTATGAGCTGAAGATAATGAAATATTAAAGAAACGTCCACCGGTGGCTTCGGCCAGGTATTCATATTCACGTTCTGGATCAATAACTATCACTTCGGTCCCAAACATTAAGGAGCGTAGAATTTCAAGCTTCAGAGAGTATGATTTACCAGAGCCGGAAGTAGCAAAGGTTACCGAGTTGTAGTTAGTCAATGAAAATCTATCAAACAGGACCAATGATGAATTGTGTCGGTTTACCCCGTATAGAATACCGGTGTCGGCCGTGAGATCGAAGGAAGTAAAGGGAAAGAAGCTCGATAACGGTGAAGAATTAAATTTGTTCCACACCTGAAGTTCATCTGTTAGAGTTGGCATAATGCTCTTAAAACCTTGTTCTTGTTGGAAAAGAGCCGGCTTCGTGTAAATAAGGCGGGAATCAAGAATACCTTTAATTTCTGATTCGGTATCGTTAAGTTCTTTTTCAGAATTACCATAAATAGCAATATATAAACCAACATCAAACAATTTTTCTTCTGCTTGCTGGAGTTTATCACGCAGATCCTCTAGGTTATTGTAGGCTGCTTCGAGCTTAGGGTCGCGTACCATTCCCTTTTCTGCCCGGGTATTTATTTGACTCTGTACCTCCGCTACCTTCTTCTGGAATTTTTTTAACGTGTCAGCAGTGTTGATAGGGTGGATAGTAATACTGACATCCATTTCTCGTTCTAGATTAAGGATAGGTTCCAGCCAACCGTCATTTAAGTATCGAGGATATGCCACCACAAAGAAAATGCGCATCAACTTACCACTAATGTTGATATTTTTTGGGCTAATACTAATGGCCGAAGGAGCGATGACGTCCTCGAGCGTCATCAAAGCCGACTGCATCGCTTTAATATTCTCAGCGGTACTGCCTTCTGGTATTTCTTTCGGTTTTATAAAATCAAAAATTCCCATATACCTAAGTTTAACGTGATTGTTCTGGCGGAGTACTGTTTACCTCGTCCGGATTAAATATGTGGTAGTACAGCTCGACCAATTCTTCATTACCCAGTGGTACAGTCCGGATTCCAATTCTGGACATACCCTGTTCGACCACTGATACTCGCTGGTCCAACTGGGTCTTTTCTTCCTCAAATTTATTAGCGGACATTGCTTCTTGTTTACGTTTGAGGATTTTTGATATTCCACCAGAAATACCTTCGGTTAAATCAAGACTCGAAGGAGTATACGGGATAACAATAAAAAAGTTTTTAGTCATGATATCAACCTCGGAAGTAAAAGAACGAACAAATTCCATATATTCGCGAAGTTGAATTTTCATCAAATCGTTATCTTGGGCTGGTTCGCGGGATTGCAAAAGTTCCAGGTACGGTTGAATGTTAAGCCGACGAGACTGTACGTAGTATTGAAGTGAAAAGTCTAGCGTGTTAAGAAAGGCTTGAAACTGACGGAGAATCGCTCGTTGTTCGTCAGAAGATTTGAGAGCGAAGTTAATCGAAGTTGCTAAAAGCACCATCGCCATCTGACCATTTTTCATAATAACAACTCCATCACGAATATCACGGATCGGTACGAAATTTTGGGTTGCTGAGCTGGTAACTGCCATAAATTATTCTTTTTTTTGTAGAGCATTTAATTCAAGTTGTCGCGACAACGAGCTTAATTTTCCTTGATTTTGTGGTTGGGCATAGCGTTGCTCGCTCAAGGGCGGCACGTAATTTGTTTCCGCTGAGACTCTTTTTGGTGTAACAGCAGACACGCGCCGCTTCCATAAGTATAACCGACTACCCTTAAAATATCGGTACGCCGATTCTAAAAAGACTGAGAAGGGACGATTATTTATTGGATAAAAAGCCAACGCTGCTGAGAGCGCCCCAACCGGTATAGCTAAAAAAACAAAGAAAACAAATGGTAGGAGAAAAAAAACTACCACTGCAAAACCCGCTCCTCCAGCTAGGTAGATAAATTGACGCCAGGTGAGTGGGCCAAAAATCTTATCTTCAATTTCAATAAACTGAGGAACCTCAAAACGCATGGTTGTATTATACGTGATTTATAGTGGTTGGTGGGGTTGGTGCGTTGATATGGAAAAAGAAATTAAAAAGTCTGGTTAAATAAAGTGACCGCTCCAGGGCGCTTGCCCAAGTCTAAGTCACTTTAACCAGACTTTTTAATTTCCTTTAAAAGGCTTAGTAAAACTTGAGCCACCCCCATTTTCATTTTCTGGGCCACGTAGTCGGTTGATATCACCGCGCATTGTCCGCATGCCTTTTATAGTCGACTCAGCCGTTTCTTTAGTAAGACCGACCATTTTTCCAGTCGGTATTTCTTTTTTTGGTCGCTCTGGTAGGTCTCGCAAGGTCGCTACTTTATCACTCGGAACAATTGGTTCTGGAGGTTTGACAGTGATACCCGGTTGTGGGATTGGTGCTTTTTCAGCGGTCGGTAGGTTTGTTGGTGTGAGAGGTTCGGCTTTTTTAACAAAAGTTTCTGTCTTGATTGCAGCTTCTTCCATTTCATTTAGTATGGCCATTATTTCAGCGGTAAAAAGCATACCGGCTACATCTTCAAGTAAGTCAGCCAATTTTTCATCGGTCGCTCCCACCGCTTGCTTGGCTCGTGATTCAAAATTTGAAACAAATTCTAAACCCAGTAGGGTCAAAACAATCTCATTTTCTAGATCAGTAGCTTGAGTGACGTCAAGAGCATGTAGCTCTTTTATAGCCGCCACACTATTGGTCACCATTTCATTATTGAAGATAAACTGAATTTCTTCAGGCAAAATACCAAGACTTGATTTCCGATTTATTGTGTTTGATGAATTTGGTTCCATAATAATTTTGAGATTTAGGTTGTGGCTGCACCACCTTCTGGGGCTGGTGGGGTGCTACCACCACCTTCTTCTTTCTGTAATTCTTTAACAATATCTTCAATTTTTTGACCGCTACTCTTTGAGGCGTTTTTCTTGGTAATATCTTTAGCGGCCACTTTTCGGGCTAGAGGGTCGTCGTAGAACCAACCAAACAGTTTTGATACTCTATTTCCTGTGTACCTATTCTTAAGATTTTCAGCGTATTGACGCTTACCATATCCAGCCTCTTGTTTTTTAGCATCCGCGAAGGCTTTTACTGCGTCAAGACGTTTTTTCTTTTCAACCTCAAACTGACTTTGTGTAAGAGCACCGCCTTTACTATTGTATTGTTCAAAGCTTTGTCCAAATTCGTCATATAACTGACCTTTTTCCATGGTTTTCTGTTGTCCAATTTTAGCTATAAGCAATGCTGTTTTACTTTTACGCTCCTGTTCATTTGTAGAAGCCGCTATCTCTTTTCGTAATTTATTAGCATCGTCACCAATTTTTTTATACACACTATATTGTTCACCAGCTCCGTAATCAGTGTAAACCTGGCTGTCTCCTCCAACCAGTTTTGACCTGGCCTCCTCAACCTTTTTACGAGCATCCATTTTGGCATTAAAACCACCTTTCGCTCCCGTACCGAGATTTTTTTGAGCATCTTTGCCCATAGATTGACGTGGGTCAAAACTGCTTTTAGATAATTTTTCAGCACCGGCCATACGTTGACGCGCATACCAACCGCGTAGACCGCGCTCATTCATTTGGTCTGCCCATTTCTCGCCTCGTTCATTCATTCCGTTTGCAGTTTGATACGCAGAACGCCCGGCAGTATTTCTCAACGCCCACGCCCCACCACCAAGTGCTCCAGCGGCCATGACGCGCTGCCCGCGGCGACGGCCATTATCCATGACACGCTGCCCGCGGCGACGGACATTATCCATGACACTCAGGACACCTTTACCACCCTGACTACTCATCTCTTTACCGACAGTTACAGCCATAAGGAGGAAGCCGGCGACAATCATAAAGTTGAGAATCAAATCTACTGCGGCATACGAACCAGCCACTGCATCGAACATACCTTTGCCTGGTGTAAAGACGTTTACCTTACTCGCGATGGCGTAGCCAATATAGAGCATGAGCATGTAGGCGGGAGCAAAGAACGCTGCGTTGAGAAAGGTGCTCCACCACCGTGATTGGTATTTACCAGCTTTCGGGAAAATCATACCTACAAACATAAATGGTGAAAATATCATCAAAATAATTAAGACAATAAATCTCCACAACAACATATAAGCACCAATAGCAAATGCGTAGGCAGCTATTAAGAAGAAAATAATTGAAGCTAAGAAATAGACCAAAATAGTGACATCACAATCTGAAGCATCGTCATTATCCTGACAAGCGGCTTCCAGTTTAGTAGCGTATGACAGGTTGGCATTATTCGTCTGATTGTTTTGAGGAGAAATCAAATCCTTCAGACCCATGGCTTGCATATAAGCTCCAGAGACACCGATATTTATTAAAGCGTCTTCAGCAGCTTTAGGGTCGGGATTGGCCGCTCCAATGAGACTGGAAGGAACGAAACCAACGGTGGTGTAGATTTCTACCGCCGCTACATTGGATACGTCTACAATAAATTTAGTAAAGAATAAACTAAAGTTTATCAAGAGGGCGGCAATGATTAGTTTTGGTAGTAGCTGGCGAGGGTTTCCGAAGTCGAGAATGGTCTGAAAACCTATATAAATAAGACTAAAGATAAACAACAAGTTCATAATGTCTCGAATAACTGACCAGGCGTTTTCTACTGACAGACCAATACTTGAATTTAACACTGTTCCCATATTGAACACTAGTTCCATAATGGCTAGGTTAAGTAAGATACCAGCCCAGCCAGTCAGACGAGCGAAGAGTGAAAGAATGAGTACACCAAAATCCAAGATGCCGTAAGCAAACACAAAGTTTGGAATAACTAACACCACAATAGCAATACTCAGACTAAGCCTAAATTTTTTATTTTTGAATAAGGCAAGAAATTTCATACTTATGAGGCTGTAATGGTTATAGATTTAGTTGTGGTACCAGCCTGGTTACTACAACTCACACCGAGTGTCGTCGTAGCACTAGTGATTGGTCCATAGGTACTCGAGCCACCTCCTGAGCTCGCTGATCCAGACCAACCAGCAGTTTTAATACAACTATTAGCTCCTGATACTGTCCAAGTAATAGTTGTGCTGCTCCCGATTATGGTTGAGCTTGGGTTAGCACTTAGGGTAACTGTAGGTTTAGTGGCAGTCGGAATAGTGTTGGTTGGTGTACCACCAGCGGCAGTAATGTCAGCGTCAACACTTGCGCGGAACGATTGAATTATCGGTAGTAGTTGACCAGTCATTGTTTGGTTTATCTGGGCTGTTTGAGTAGCGGTCGGTAGTTGGGCGGTCAGTATATTGATTTGGTTGAGGGTAGTTTGTTGTTGAGTACTATTTGTTTGAGTACTCATTGAATTTTGGAGAGTTTGGATTTGATTAATAATATTAGTCACACGCGCTTTCTCAGACACGGCATTTGCTCTGGCAGTTATTAGGGATGATGGAAGTGAGGATACTGATATTTGTCCCGGGTAGGTTATGTTTGCGTAATTTAAGTATGCTTCTTCATTATCAATTGCTTGGATGATTTGATCTTGTAAAGCAATGTACGCCTGGGCCTCACCAATAGCAGCACCCCCAGCATACCCACCATAACTGTAGCCAGCAAATGCAGTGTTGTTAGAAAGTGCATCAATTAGTGAATTGTAATTAGTACCAGTATTTGGGTCTTGGAAAGGTTGGGTGGTGGCGTTAAACAAACCAGTACCCCCAAGGACTTGTTTTACAAGTTGGCTAAAAAGCGCTCCGATAAGTTCATTAATTTCGTCAGCGACAGTGAGACGTTTTTGACCACCTGCTAGTACTTCGTTAAGTTGTGACTCGATAACTTGACCTGGAGTAACAATCTGACAATTTTTGCTACCCGGGGGGTTACACTCTTTTCGAGACAGGAAACCTTGACCAAAATCGAGTAGTTTTACCTCTTCACCTTTTGCATTACGAAGGGCCACATTGAGGGCTGTTTGTGCTTTGGCGTAGGCACCAAAGACGTTATTCTCTTGGACTTCAGTGGCTCCCATCCACCAAGCCCACCCACCAGCGGCGAAGGTGGTGCTGTCGTAGGCAGCATCGAGGTCAACCTGCCCGTTTACATTGACGGTAAAATTTTTAATATTTTGGAGGATGCTCGAAATACGACACTGCGGCTGGTAGCCTAACCCACCATCGCGGTTGGCCATGTACTGCCCCGACAAGGCAAATTGAATATCGAGCTGAAAGGGGCTACACATGAATCCCAAATTGGTGTTATTGAGAATAAAATCTCCAGCAATACCATCGGCTATATTAAGCAAAAAACCTTTCAAGTCACGAACAAAGGCCGGACCACCGGCTGGGAAACCAGCGTTTACCCAGGCGGTCACACTTCTAATCATTTCTTCGAGGATAATATTTATGGCGTACCACGCAAATCCATCAAGTGCAAACTCCTTAAGACCTAGCATATTGGTGGCCCACGCAGTCACTGAGTTGATAGCGTTACCAGCTGTGGTTAAGCCGGCTTGCACCACTTGCCCAGCCTTATCAGAACAAGGTCCAGCACATAGTCCTCCTCCAGCTTCAGCTTTTTGGTATTGAAATGTTGGGCTGAACGGTGCAAAAGCTATTACTGACATTATGAATGTCAGTACAAGGTATTTTCCTATGTTGTTGTATAAAAAAGTAGTCATTAGTTTTTTTGTATGATTTCTCGCAATACACCAATACCTTTAAATAAGGCACCTGGTTCATCATCCTCGTAGGTAATTCCTTCTCGGCGCAGCACTCGATCAATGTTGTAGTACACATAGACCATACCACCAACATCATCCGGGTAACGTTTTACTCGCAACAGCGCTAAGAGTGGATCCTCAAAAACTAATCGCATTGCCAATAAATCATTTAAAACAGCGTTATACACATTTACTAAATCAATATGTTGTTGGACAAGATTTGGTGGAACTGGAACGAGTTTTGTTTGTTCAAAGTATTGTCTATATGCTTCTATGATTGGATCAAGTTCAGCCAACTTAGCTTGATTTTTGTTTTCCATGGCCTGGTTTAAAATATCCATTTCGGCCACATTATTTTTTGTTGGTTGGCTATTTTCAACTACAATTTGGGCGATACGATTACCATATTGATGAAGAGCTTCAGGTGAATTATCTGAACCGATGACAATATCATCAATTGTATACACTATATCTCTCGCTTCATTTCCCAACACCTCAACCGCCTTTTCAGCCAGTTCCTCCTTGTTGTCACCATATTGACCTAAACCTTTACTATATAAATAATCCTGAAAAAATTTGATACTGAATTTTTGTGTCAGTGTTGAGGGAGGCACGTAGGGTTCTTCCGGACCAAGCTCTTTACTAATTGCCTCGCGGTCACTTAATAATTCTTCAGCCCAATCACTAATACCATCCCCATCTGTATCTTTAGTAGGAATATATGTTCGCTCTGGAGGTCGTGAAACTACAGTGATGTCTCCTTCAATAGTTTCGTCGCTGGCTCCCACATAGAAAGCGCCGGCCACTAATATAATTCCGACACCAAGCGCAACGAGCATTTCTCGGCTTAATAACATACGTATACCAGTAGTATAGCAACGCAGTTCGGTCTTATTTGGAGATGTGCACAATCCTGTGTGTAACTGTGTGAATAAAAAATGTTCGTACTACTCACGAGCTGTTGATTTCATGTGGATTGCTATCGACTTAGCCAGTGTTAGCCATTTATCGAGCGATAGATCTTCCGCTCTAACATCAAGCGGTAACCCTAGTGTGGAAAAGATGTTGGTAAGTTCTTTGCGGTGGTACTGTTTGCTTAAATTACCCAATAATTGTTTGCGACGAGACGCAAAACCTAGGTGTATGAGATCGAAAAACAACTGTGAATCTAAATCCAAGAAGTTTTCTTGGTTAATGTTAGAAATAAGAATAATGGCGGAATCTATGGCCGGTGGTGGAGTGAAGTGGCCACTACCAACGGTTTTGATGTATGTAGGGTCACCAAAGACTTTGACTGATAACGAGAGTAAGGATTCTTTTGGGTCACGGGCAATACGAGCGGCTACCTCTTTTTGCACCAAAAAAACCAGGTCGCTCGGCTGACAATTTGATTCTAAAAGAGTGCGAAACAAGTGACCCGACAAATAGTAGGGAATGTTAGAAATTGCTTTATATTGGCCATTTTTTAAGCCTAAATCAGTGAGATTGAGGCTTCGGGCATCGCCGTGGTGAAGATGAAAGGTGCCGTGGGCAATTTCATCCGTATATTGCTTCTCAAGGATTTCAATGGCTCGGGCATCGGCTTCAAGAGCGATTACAGTAGCGCCGCGAACGAGTATTTCCTTGGTTAACACTCCAGAACCCGGGCCAATTTCAAACACAATATCGCCGGGCGCTACGCGCCCGGCGTCACACATCCACTTTGGCACCACGTCACTTTTAAGAAAATGCTGCCCCAGGCTCTTTTTATGTTGAAACTTCCCTTCGCTCATATATATGTATAGGCAAGACTACGACACTATATATAGGTATGCAAGGAATCCGTCGACTTAGTAACTCAGTCCAACCACACCGTCGTTTCGTACCCACTTTCACTCCCCCCACCTGGGTTATCCATCTCCATCAAGTCGTCGCTGATGTCAGAAATAAATTGGGACGGTACATTTATTCGTTGGCTACCAAAGATTGTTCGCATATGTGCGAAAGTGAGAAACACTTTTTTTTCGGCCCGCGTCAGTGCTACGTAGAAGAGACGTCGTTCTTCCTCGTGGTCGGTCTTTTCACTATCGAGTCGCTCATGAGGGAAGAGTCCTTCCTCCAATCCAGTTATAAAAACATACGGAAATTCAAGACCCTTAGAGGCGTGGATGGTCATAAGACGTACAGCATCTTGTTCCTCTTTTTCTTTGAGTTCATCTTGATCGCTTTGTAGGGCGGCATCTTCCATGAAACGCTCCACCGCTTCTTCCGGTTCGTACTCGTTGTACCTTGTCGCCAGTGTCACGAGCTCACGGAGGTTTTCGAGTCGTTCGAGACCCTCTTCTCCACCACGACGTAAATCTTCCTCAAGCCCGGTGCGCTTCATAATGAACTTAATAGTTTCATGTAGTGGTTTTGCTTTAGCAATTTCCGCAATGTCCATCATCATCATTTCAAATCCCTCCACTTTTTGCAGGGTGGCACCCTTTATTTCCTCCCGCTTCCCTTCAATCATCTTAAGTAGCGTTACCTTGCCAATGCCCCGAGTCGGCACGTTTACAATTCGGGCTAAGTCAGCGGTGCTGCCTGGGTTGAGTGCTAATCGTAAGTACGAAAGTGTATCTTTAACTTCTCGTCGCTCGAAAAACTTGGTACCTAAAAGCTGATACGCTACACCATAATTTAGAAAAGCTTCTTCCAAAGCCCGGGATTGGAAATTGGTGCGGTAGAGCACGGCGATGTTCGATGGGCTGGCACCATCAGCAATAAGAGATTTGGCTTTCAGCGCCACATACTCCGCTTCATCACTCCCGCTCATAGCGGCGTACACGGAAATCAATTCCCCTTCGTGGTTTTTGGTAAAGACATTTTTTTCCGGCCGGTTGATGTTCTTCTTTATAATGTCATTGCTGGCCGCAATGATAGTTTGAGTTGAGCGGTAATTTTCTTCCAAGAAAATAGTTTTGGCGTTGGGATAATGTTTTTCAAATTGTAAAATATTTTTTATGTCCGCTCCTCGCCAAGAGTAAATATTTTGGTCCACATCACCCACCACACAAATGTTTTCTTTTTCATTTACCAGTAGTCGCGCAATTTCGTATTGCACGCGGTTGGTGTCCTGGTACTCATCAATGTGAATGTATTTAAAACGGTCACGGTATTGTTGGAGAATTTCCGGATGAGTTTTTAGAAGATTTAGTGTTTTGAGAAGCAGGTCGTCAAAATCTAAAGCATGTTCAGCTTTGAGGGTTTTTTCATAGTGTTCCCAAATTTCTCCCGCCACTCGTTCGATATACCCGCGAGCACTTTCCATATACTCGCCGCGAGATAGCGCGTCACCTTTGGCTTTAGAAATAATCGAGAGAATTTTTCGCGGTTCAAATTGTTTGGGACTATAGCCCGCTTTCTCAAGACCAGTCTTAACCGCTTTTACTTGATCACTACGGTCGTATATCACAAAATGCCGGCGCAAATCCAAGGCGGCGTGGTGTTCGCGGATAATCCGGACACCGAGGGAGTGAAAAGTTGTGACAACTGGAGATGAGTCGAACCCCGCTCGAGCAGCTCCAAAGTGTTCATTAATAAGAGTGTGTACTCGCTCGCGCATTTCTTTGGCGGCTTTGTTGGTGAAGGTTACGGCCAGAATATTATGTGGAGCAATTCCTTTTTCAATCAGATTGAGAATCCGAAAAGTAATCACTCGTGTTTTACCGGAACCAGCCCCAGCCAAGACCAGAAGCGGCCCTTCGGTGGTTTCAACAGCCTCTTTTTGCGGCGGGTTTAATCCTTCAAGATACGTCATGAGGCATCATGATAGCACGTAGTAAAGTTTAGTTTTAAAAAATCTATAAAATATTATGATTAATTGTCAATAGTTTTTTACGGCTTATGTAAGCCATCTCACACGTCAAATGGCAGACTGTGGAAATGGTGGTATGACAAGATTGACCCTTCCCACTGGTTTTGTATGATTGTTTTCATACCTTAAAAGGTATAAGTCTGTGGAGGACTTAGCAGTCCTCTTTTTGTTTGGAAGCAATGTACCGTAAATGGATGGATGGCGGCGTGGCCTAATAACTAACGTATAAAACCCAACAATCAAGACTCTGAGCACTCATATACAAAGTCTATAGCTCAGAATATACATACAAACGTTCTACGTTTTCACCTGGCGGAATTTATTTCCGTGTTTCTACTCGTAGCTATTCCCGTATCAGTTCATGCGGGTGTTTTTAACTCTCTGGTGTCATTTTGGAAACATGCTGAAGCCGAAGAAGAAGTGGTACTACGAAGTACCGCAGCCTACGAAGCTCCAGTTTTGAGCGCTGCAATTCATAGTGATCCACAAGCAGCCATCGGTGGTGGTGATGTTTTAGCTGACGATGGTTCCCTTATCTCGACGGGGATTGCTGGGCCAGATGATGTTGATAAAAGTCTGACTTCTGATGAGATTAGTGTGTATGTAGTACAGCCTGGTGACACAGCTTCACAGATTGCCGAAATGTTTGGTGTGTCAATCAATACAATTTATTGGGCAAATGATATTACAAATGGTGTTATTAAGCCGGGTCAAACTCTTGTTATTCTTCCGGTTAACGGGGTGCGCCATGTTGTGAAAGAAAGTGACACTATTTCAAGTATTGCTAAAAAGTATGGTGGTGATGTTGATGAAATTCTCTCCTACAACCAACTAGCTTCTGCTAATGATATTTCAGTCGGTGATACTGTTGTAATTCCAAATGGTGAAGTAAAAAGTGCTCCTAAGACAGCCAGTGCCGCCAAACCGACTTCTGTAAGTGGTGCATCCGTCTCAAGTGGTAGCTATTTCTCACACCCATTACCAGGCGCTCGTCGTACCCAGGGGATTCATGGACATAATGGAGTTGACCTCGGTGCACCAAACGGAACTCCGATTCGAGCAGCAGCTGCTGGAGAGGTTATTGTGTCCAAGAGTTCTGGCTGGAATGGTGGCTATGGTAATTACGTCGTCATTAAACATAGTAATGGTACTCAGACTCTGTATGCTCATACCTCAAGTAACGCGGTTGGAGTAGGAGCATACGTTGCTCAGGGTGAGGTCATTGCATATGTGGGAAGTACTGGTAAGAGTACTGGCTCACATCTACACTTTGAGGTTCGCGGTGCGGCTAATCCTTTCTAATTATTATTAGAAATCAATTTAATATTGATGTACATATAAAAAGTGGTGGCCCAATGGGCCACCACTTTTTTTATAATACCTTTTCAATTAAAAACTACTTTCAAAATATGTATCTATTTGATTTTTAAGGTTTTTTGCTTCTCGTTCCGGTCGTACATCTACCACATCAACATCACTCACAATAAATTCACCATTCTTTACATACGGGTCAGATTCTGGAAATTCAAACTCTCCATCTCCGTCATCCTTATGCAATACGGCTACGATTGTCTGACCTTTCGCGATCTGTGTATCTAATTGTAATTTTAAGTTTGTAATAATTTTTGGAGACAATAAATCTGTATGACCAATTGGAGCCGTTTTGTTTTGGCTATTAATTCTATAAATAGCAATGAAGCCTGGTTGGGTTAAATTGGCATACGCAATAGTGACAAAGTTACCGGTTTCATTTTCTGTTAACACGACACTATTAAGTGGAGCGGGAGTTGGTTCTGGTTGAACATTTTGGTTAGCTGGTACTTCTTCACTTTTTACACCCAGATTTTTAATGTTTGGAATCACTTCACTTTGGGTTGGTGAATTTTGGTTTTCTGCTAACTCTTCTGCCGGGAGTTCGTCTTTTGTTTTAGAAGGTTGTACTTCTGGTTGGTTGTCGTACCACACGTACGCAATGGTAAATAAAACCACTACCAATAATAAATTTACAACTATATTCCCCGCCTCATTTTTAAAGTATTTCATAGAAATTTTTGTCAGTATTTATTCGCAGTCTATACCGCTGTGAGAATTTGTAAACCTTTTATATCTTTACTCGGTACTGTAGGGCCTCTAACACATGTTCTGGTTGTATCTCTTCTGAGGTATCAAGGTCAGCAATCGTACGGGCCACCTTCACCAGACGGTGATAGGAGCGCGGGGATAGATTCAGTTTAGCACTACTGACTTTAAGTAAGTCTTGAACCTCATCTGAAAGATGAAAACACTCCTCAATATCTCGAGCGGACATTTCGGCGTTGGTGCTAACCGGTCGACCCTTAAGGCGCGCGGCCGCAAGGCCGCGCGCCTTAGTAATCTGCTGTCGAGCCAACTTGGTTTCGTCGCTTACTTTTTTAGCATCACGTTTTTCAGTCAAGGTGTCGTACGGTACGTGTGGCACATCCAACCAAAGGTCGATACGGTCGAGTATTGGCCCCGACACTTTTCCTTTATACGCATCCATCATAGCTGCCGCATAGTCGGTAGTCCCATCTTCACTACCCCGATATGGGTTCATAGCTGCTACAAGTACAAAGTCAGCCGGAAAGATAGCCGAACCTTGTACTCGAGAAATTGAAACAACGCGGTCTTCAAGGGGTTGTCGCAATGCATCAATTGAGCGACGTTCAAATTCTGGAAACTCGTCTAAGAACAGAACTCCTTTATGAGCCAACGTTACTTCACCTGGTTTCGGGTGTGCTCCTCCGCCAACCAAACTGGTGTGACTAGCTGTGTGGTGTGGTGCACGGAATGGGGGTTTACTCGACACTTCATCTTCAAGTGTTCCAGCATACGAGTGAATACTACTGACTGTCAGGGCATCTTCAGTTGAAAGTGGCGGTAAAATACTTTGGAACGCTCGCGCGAGCATAGTCTTACCAGTCCCCGGTGGTCCAACCATTAGTACGTTATGACGACCAGCGGCGGCGATAAGTAGTCCTCGTTTAGCACTTTCCTGGCCTCGAATATCCTCTAGACGAATCAGGGTGTCTTCCCAATCGTTGGCCACGTGTTGGGTAGGGTGTGGCGGTATTGCTGTTGCGTCTTCCCTCGCAATATCGATATGACGTACTACCTCCAAAAGATTTTTTGCTGGAGTAATTATAATTCCTTCAATAAGAGCAGCTTCATCTGCGTTTTCACTCGGTACGATTACTTCTATAAATCCTTCATCTTTAGCTTTACGTACAATAGGTAACACTCCTCGTACTCCACGCAACGTGCCATCAAGGGCTAGTTCACCAATACATAACTTTTTAGAAATATCAGCCTGTATTTCTCCTGCCGAAAGTAAATACGCAATGGCAATTGGCAAATCAAACAGTGGTCCTTCCTTTTTTATGTCTGCGGGTGCCAATGAAACAATAATTTTATGGTTGGTACTCTTAGGTGCTTTAAAGCCAGAATTTTTTATAGCACTATTGGTGCGGTCACGAGCTTCCTCAACTGCCTTACTCGCCAAGCCCACAATAGAAAAAGAATGCAGACCTCGAGAGAGGTCTGCTTCAATAGTGATAATCGTAGCTCCAAGGACATCTGGTTGGGCACCAAATACTTGAGCGACAGCCATAGTGTTTAGATGCGAGGCAAGTCTGCTTCGTTATTAATATGTGTTTTGCAGGTGCGAGCAGCCGGATTAGCATCCAATCGGTCAGCTTCGATTTCTTCTCCACCCAACTCACATACTCCAAACGTACCAGCTTCGATTTTTTTAAGAGCTCGGTTAAGGTTGTTGTAGCGAGTTTCAAGTTCGGCCAGTGTGGCCCGACGCTCTTCCCAATCTTCTACTCGATCAGCACCAACATTGGGGTCGGCCTGTGATGTTTCGACATCAGCTGGTAACGCCTGCCAATCTTCCGGTACTTCCGGGTTGTGGATTCCTAAGGTTTTTAATTCTTCAGTTAATTCGGCGAGCATTGTCTCAAGCCGTTCTTTGTATTGTTCTGTGTTTACTGCCATATGAAAAAAGTATATCACTATTTTGCTCGGTCGATGAGGGCCATTAAATCGTCTTTGTTTTTAGCAATCAAAATCAGGCCATCGCTCCTCACAAAGTAGACTAGATTAGATGTAGTTTTATCGCTCAACAATCTAACATCATACGTATCAATCTTTGCACTAGAAAATCGAGACTCATTAGTTATCTCATATACACCTCTGAGCTCCATTGGGATATTTGTTTCGAATAAAAACATAGCGACCAAACCCACCTCTTTAGAATCAGTATCAATGGCAAAAAACGGATTATTACCCAGGGCACCCATTTCCACATGAGTAACACCTAATTTAAAAGAGTTATTCCAACTTAAAACTTTTTTGACCAAATAGTCACTAGGAGTGATTGCAAACTTTGTGAAACCAGTATTTGAATGTATTGCATCAACAATTGTACTGTCGATTGAACCAGTGTCGTTTGTCACTAAGGTAGTTTTATCCGCTTGAATTAAATCTATACTCGAAACTGTTTCGGCAACTTGGTTATCATCAGAATTTCTATTTTCGATCGTGTTCCACGACAAGGTGCTTATAGCAATAATAGCAATGAACATAATAACCATTATGACTGTAGAAATTGGTAGTGTAGGAGTTCCAGCTAAAACAGTTGTTTGGGAGTTTATGTTTGGCGGGGCAGTCGGGACATCTTTATCGGTTGTCACTGATTCCGTTTTTGGTTTAGGTGCAACTATAACTTCTGGTTCTTTCTTAATGTTATTCTCTAAAACTTTAGGAGTCGGAACTTCCGTTTCTAAATTGTCATTAGTTTTTACTTCCGGAACTTCAGCTGCCTCCACTACTTTTTCCATTACTGGTACTCTTGGTGCGGTTGGGGCAGGTTGCGCAAAAGTAACTACTTGAGAAACACGGGGTGTTCGATACTCCTTTTTTATACTTTCTTTTTTTACAACCCCAACATGATCTGGGATTAGGAATTGTGTGTCAGGAGCTTCAAGTAGTTGCGGTGGGGCTTGGTTCGGTGTACTTGGCTTCACTGTTTCTACGTTGACTGGTTTTTTGTGTGAAACGACTTCTTCCGCATCATCCTCTTCAATGACATGAGTCCATCGGGGTTTTGTATCTCCTATTTCTTTAGGTACATCTTTGGGTTTAATTCGTATTGATGAGCGGGTAGATGTAGGTATTGGTTTTTTTATTACGGTCCTTTTTAACGAGTCCGTGCCCGCTACTGCTCCCATGTGGGCTGCCTTTTTAATAACCTCGGTACGGGTGCTAGAGGACTCGACTATTTTTTTTGGTATTGGTTTTTTAAAAGTACTCTCGACTTTATTTTTTTCATCGTGTAGCCAGCCACCAAAAGAATTTTTCACAGCAGATGTGAAACTCCAGCGCTTACGTTTCGTGTCTTTTATAATGGTGCCTCTTTTTTCATTACCGACGTGTAACACAGTATCTTCATCTGAAAGCAACGATTTTTTTTGAGCAGCTTTGCTGTCTCCGTCTCTACTAAATTCCCCCAAGGCTTTCTGTAGCTGGGATTTTTTTTGAGTGGCAGCTCTGACACCAGATGAGCCAACGAGGCTATCAGTTTTTGTGGTAATTGAGCTGTGGGATTGAGAAACAGGCTCTTTGGAACTACTTTCTTGCATCTTAAGACTAGTATCTCATGGATTCTCGGGTCTCGATGTACTAGGTGTGGTTAGTTAATGTTGGGTTTCTGTGGTGGTGTGACACCTTTATCCTTGGCAAAATCTGGTGCCACAGCTTTAATCGACAATCCAACCTTACCGTTTTCAATTTTGCTAACAACTACTGGTACCACCTCACCAACTTTTAATACATCATCTACTTTATCAATTCGGAACGGAGCTATTTCTGACACATGAATAAGTCCTTCAGTGTGGTCATTAAGTCGAGCAAAAGCTCCAAAGTCGGCAATCTTAGTAATGGTGGCTTGTAGTTTTTCTCCAACAACAAATACTCGAGTTAGGTTGAGGATACGCTTGGCTGCCGCCTCTGGTGCATCACCTTTCCCGGTAATAAAGACTGAACCATCATCTTCAATCGAAATTTCTTCCACTCCAGTTTCGTCTTTGATACCATTTATAGTCTTTCCACCGCCACCGATAACCAGACCAATTTGTTCTGGCAAAATGTTCAGAGTAATAATTTTTGGCGCTCGTGGTGAAATTTCTGCCCGCGGTTCTGATATAGCTTCAAACATGGTTTTTAGAATATGAAGTCGAGCAGCCTTTGCGCTTTCGAGGGCTTCGGCTAACATAGCCACCGGGACGCCACCAACCTTTACATCCATTTGAATGGCAGTCACCCCTTCGGTTGTTCCAGCCACTTTAAAGTCCATATCACCATGCTCATCTTCTGGTCCTTGGATGTCAGTAAGGACAACATAATCACCCGCGGCGTTCATCATAAGTCCCGAAGCAATACCAGCCACTGGTCGAGTGATCGGCACACCGCCATCCATCATGGCCAAGACAGAAGCGCACACTGAACCCATTGAGCTTGAACCATTACTCGACATGGTTTCTGATACTAACCGAATGGTGTACGGAAATTTTTCTTTCGGTGGTAATACGGGCACCAGAGCTTTTTCAGCGAGCGCACCGTGTCCAATCATGCGGCGATTGAAACCACCGACTCGTCCAGTTTCACCGACTGAAAAAGGTGGAAAGTTGTAGTGATGCATAAAACGTTTTTTAGCATCTTGTGACTCTATTGTATCGATGAGTTGAGCGGCGTCCGGACCACCGAGAGTCAGGGCTGTAAAGATATGCGTGCCACCGCGATAGAAAATTCCTGAACCATGTAACACTGGAGAAACACCACCGGCCTGAGCGAAGAGTTCACGGACTTCATCCATCTTACGGCCATCCGCTCGTTTGCCTTCTTTCAAAGCACCTTCATGCAAGAGTTCGTCGACCATGTCTTCAAAATATTCTGAAGCATGACCCATGTTCATTTCTATATCAGCTTCACCAAGGGCAGTTATAAATTCATCTCGCACAGCATGGATATGATCTTTGCCAGCTGTACTTGAGAAAATTACTTCGTATAGTTTTTTCTTAAACTGGCTCGCAAAAAGTTCAGTCATGGCCGTTGGTAATTCACGTGCTGGGATAATTCTTTTTTCTTTACCGATAGCAGTTACAATTTTGTTTTGCCACTCAACTAACTGAGCATGGACTGTAGTGGTCGCTTCGAGTACGGCAACAATATCGCTTTCAGGAATTTCTTCGGCGGCGGTTTCAACCATATTGATAGTGTCACCCTTCCCACACGCCAACACCTCAAAACTTAATTCGTTGTTGTCTCGTATTTCATAATTTGGGTTAATGATGACTTCACCGGTAGTGCGATGTTGACCAATACGGACGGCCCCAACAGGTCCATCCCACGGAATATTAGAGGTCGAAAGCGCAAGTGATGCCCCAATCACTCCCAATGTATCTGGGTCCTCTTCGCCCATGGCGAGTACGGTAATCACCACCTGTACATCACGACGAATAGTGTGATCAAACAGTGGCCGAATTGTCCGGTCGACTACGCGGGCCGACAGCACTGCTTCGTCACTTGGCCGACCCTCCCGTCGTTGAAAGCGACTGCCAAGTATTTGACCCGCTGCGTAAAATTTTTCTTCAAACTCTACAGACAAAGGGAAATACGGCAGACCAGGATTATCCCGTTCGCTCATGACAGCTGTCACTAAAATGGCCGTTTCCCCGTAGCGTAGAATAACCGAACCGTGAGCTTGGCTCGTTAGGTCAGTAAAGTCGGCGGTCAATGTCTTGCCGCCAATCTCGGTTGAGAAGGATTGTTTTTTCATATGTAATTGTGATTACGAGTGGAATCGGTTTCAGATTGCAACACACTTCATGCGAAGGTTGTAACCTGCCTACCGGCCACACTCATGAGTAATGTATATAAATTAACAGAGCAGCCCAAAAGTACAAGTACTTTTGGGCTGCTCTGTACAAAAAATATTAAAATGTTATAATATAAATTGGGTTGGGGCGTACACTGTGAGGAAATTTTTATGGTACGCACCATTTTTAAAGAAGCGGTTGAAGCACGCAACCACTCTCGTCTCCAGGCCCTTTGGGGTTATATCCTTATTGGCATGGCAGCGATTTTGTTTGTTTGGTGGTTTGTCTTGTAACACAAAGGGCGGCCGGAATTCTTCCGGCCGCCCTCGTACTTTTATATCGTCACCAATTTCTAAATATCATCAGTATCGGTCCCCACCACTTTTTGGATTTGTTTTTTGAGACTTAATTTTCCTTTTCCGTTCCCGCCTCGACCATTACCCCGATGACCAATTAAGTAAGTTTTAGGGTCTTCATCAAGGTCGATAAAATCATCAACGACATTTTTTAGTCCACTACTGGCACTACGGCCGAACGTAATTGCTTCCACTTGGCAACCAAGACTTTTTACATACTCCACACAAGGAATAAAATCCCCATCGCCAGTAGCGAGGACTACCGCGTCTACTTTATGGGCCATCTTGATAGCATCGACTGCCATCCCCACATCCCAGTCGGCTTTTTTTGCGCCTCCGTAAAATATTTGGAGGTCTTTAGTTTTTATTTCGATACCGACTTTTTCGAGGGCTTCGAAGAAGGGTTGCTCTTCTCCACTTTCGGTGTTTACTACGTACGCGACAGCGCGGATAAGTTTGCGATCACCTAAAGCGGCCTCTAGTACGTTGGCGAAGTTTACTTTAGCTTTGTATAAATTTTTGGCACTGTGGTACAGGTTTTGCGTATCAATAATGATAGCAACCCGTTGATCCGGGTGTCGTATAACTGACATATATAAATATTAAAATTAATTTTTGTTTCTACTATTAATAAAAGAACTCTAAAGAAAGTATAGCAAAGATTTGGGTGGTGTGGCGGCTAAAGCCGCCACATCAATAACCAAATTAGTCTGTATCATAAGGGAGACTGAAAATATCTTCACTCCTGTCTTCTGTACCATTTATAAACTTATCGACGGTACAACTTCCGTAACCTTTTGAAGTATTATAATCATTAGAAACATATGGTGGATTTTTGTTACTTCCAAGTGGAGTAAAAAGAAAATAAGTCTCACTCGGATCTTGTCTACTCATCAACCTTGTGAGATTCACTAATTGATTGAAATGAAGTTGTTCCTGCGGTGATATTTTAGACATGTTATACCCTCTCTTTCTAGCTGCGCCTACCTTAAACAAAAACAACCGCTTTAGCAAGCGATTGTTTTTGGAAGATTATTTCTTTAAACCTAGTTTCTTGATGAGAGCGTTGTAGGATTTTTCATCTTTTCGCTCTAGATATTTCAAATGCTTACGTCGGTCCGCTACCATTTGGAGCAAACCTCGTCGGGAGTGAAAATCTTTCTTGTGGGTTTTGAGGTGTTTCGCAAGCTCGTCAATTTGACGAGATAGCAGGGATACCTGCGCTTCGGCCGAACCAGTATCACTATCGTGACGTTGGCCAACCTTCAGGGCGTTCTCTTTCTTTCGTTTTGTTAACATGTTTTTTCAGTGCAATAAATGCAGTTAACCGCTTTAGCTCACCTAACGTGGAAGGATACGGGAGAGCAGCAGTAGTAATAAACCTGCGAAGGTTGTTAATATAATAGCACAGATTACGGATTTGGCAAGATTACGCGATAACCCGAGCGAATGTCAAATATAGTATACAAATTATTAAAATATTGTGAAAATAGCAAAGAAAAAGGTCGCGCAGCATGGCTGCGCGACCTTTCATGTTCAAAGCGGGTAAACTTCCCGCGGGTCAATGAAATCCGAGTAGTGGTAGCCCGGGTTGTAGGCCAGCGGGTGGCGGTCACACCACCAACGGACCGCTCGTTCATTGGTCAACCGAGCGAATTTCTGCCGGTCTTCTCCAATCTTGAAGCGGCAGCCACCAAGTGAGTGGCTAATCCACAAACCCTCACTGCTGGAAATACTGCCTTTCCGGCTATTAATTTTCACCAACTTCCGGCCGTAGACCTTTCCCGTCGGATGAAGAGGGTCTACATCGACCCATACCTGGTCGCCGGGATCCAGTTCTTCTACCCGGCCAAGACAAAGTGGCTCGAACCAGTGTTGGTCAGCCGGTTTTTGCCAGTTGGTCCACTGATTGTAGGTCACCAGGGTGGTACCAATTGGAAATAGCGAACAGACAGTAGTGGTCATGACAGCCTCCATTGAATTAACTTTATTAAATATATAACATCTTTAATGAAAGTCAAGCATAATTGTGCGACGTATAGGCCTGTTATACTTATGTATGTATGGCAAAGCTATCAGAGCTCAAGCGCGAATTTCTGCAGTATTTAGAAATTGAACGTGGACGCAGTATAAAGACTGTGGAAAATTACGATCGGTACATGGATCGGTTTTTGGTATACGCCAAAACCGAAGACCCAAAGAAAGTAACTGAAACTATGGTGCGCGAGTATCGCTTGTGGCTTAACCGCCAGCCAGGTACGAAGGTTGGTCGTGAGGTACAACCGCTCAAACGTAAGACGCAAAATTATTATCTGATTGCTTTACGCGCGTTTTTAAAGTACTTGCGCAAACGTGGTATCGAATCACTTTCACCAGAAAAGATTGAACTCGCTAAAGTGCCCGAGCGCTCACTGGATTTGATTTCTCCCAATGAACTGGATCGGTTGATGAAAGGTCCAGACACCACGACGCTCCAAGGCTTGCGTGACCAAGCGATTCTTGAACTTCTTTTTTCGACTGGTTTGCGTGTCTCCGAGCTCTGTTCCCTGTCGACCGATGACGTGGATCTGACTCGTGATGAATTTTCAGTTCGCGGTAAGGGTGATAAAGTGCGAGTAGTATTTCTTTCCGATGAAGCCAAAAAAGCTATCTCTTCATATATCAAAGCGCGGAAAGATATGAGCGATGCTCTTTTTATTCAGTATGGTAAAAATGCTAAAAACTCTGAAGATCTCCGACTCTCACCTCGGGCAGTTCAACGATTAATGAAACACTATGCAGTGAAAGCAGGTATTACCCGTAAAGTCACTCCACACGTTATTCGCCACAGCTTTGCCACCGACCTCCTGAGCAATGGGGCCGACTTACGTTCGGTGCAAGCGCTACTCGGTCACGCCCATATCGGCACCACTCAGATTTATACTCACGTCACCGACAAACACTTACGAGAAGTTCATAAAAAATTTCACGGCCGTAAATGAAACAAACGTAGGTATGATTTTATGGAGTCGCTTGGCAGGTAGCCAAATCAAGCTTGCGTTTGTTTGTTCATTCCCAAATAAATTCGTAGTACAATATATTCATATGAAATTAAGTATTCCTGCTGCCCTCGGTATTTTTTTTGCCGCTTTTTTATTTATGCTGTATACGGCACCAGCCGAGGCTTTCTCTAAAGACCAAGTTGATAGATATAGTTTTGCCAACACCGACACAGGTCAGGCTGTGTATACACTGTCCTTTGTTATTGGTAATTCTTCAAAAGATTTGTATATACCGATTGTTGGCGAAAGAGATTTAGCTAATGGTACTCGCAAAAATCGTTTTGGATTTTCACTTGAGCCCGGATATGAAGGTGGCTCAAGTAAAGCCGGTGAAGCAATAGCGTTAATAATTGCTAAAGCAGAAATTGTTGATGGGTATTATAAAGTACCGGCTGGTACATCTGTTGCTTTCAAAATAGTTTCTCTTTTTAAAGTAAAAGAAACTGAAGCTAATACCTATAAATTTATAGTGACCGAGCTACCATTTTTTGTTGGTGATACGCGTGATCCTCGAAGTTTCAATCCCTCGGAATTAAAATATATGAAGTCTAATTTCGAAGCGTTGTATTTTGAAAGAGATACAGAGTAGAGAACCAAAAAAGCGCGGAGCCAGAGGCTCCGCGCATATTAATACAGAGGTCACACTT
>JBGSYZ010000002.1:0-13394 GCA_041750655.1 Minisyncoccia bacterium
CCCCCCCCCCCCCCCCCCCCCGCCCCCACCTCAACATTAAGTAAATTATCAATCTCCCCAAACTTCTTCCCCTGCATCTCTTCCCAATTCCCCTGCCCAGCGCCAACCCCGATAGCCGGTGCCCACAAGACTTTGCGAGAAATTAGTTCGTGTTCATAGGCCAGTGCCACTCCCCCACCAAAACTTTTACCAATTAGCAACACATCAATAAAATCCATCTTTTTAAACTCCGCAAAAAAGTCATCAAGTTGGGCAAAAATATCTTCATAGCTTTTATTAGCCAAACTCTCCTCCCCTTCCCAGAGATCAATTCGAGCGCAGGCGTAGCCATCTTCGTCTGCCAATTTATCAACTCCAATAAAACGGTTGCTGTGTGCTCCTCCGCTAATTCCAGGTAAAAATACCACCAATCGGTCCATATCAAAGCTAGTATCCAACATAACTTCTTTATTAACTCCGTGAAATTGTTTCATATGCTACTAGATAGAAAGTTCTTTATATACGTCTTCAAGTGAATCAAACCACTCAATAGCTGGGTGATAATTAAACATAGCCGACCATTGCACATCCTTACCAATAGCAAAAATACGAGGACTGCCCTTGATTGCATTAGTAGCCAAAGCAGTACCGAGCTCGCAGTACACTCCATTTCCATCTTCATGAGCAAAAATTATATACGCGTCAGCGTCCACCATTGCATCAACGCTCTGCTTAGCAAATGATGCTGCTTCGCCTGCATGTTCATTGTACGGCTTAACCATTGGTAACTCAGTCCACTCAAAAGTTACCTCGTGCCCTGCGGTTTTAAGTTTTGTAAACACCTCCTTAACTCGTTCATAATTATTAGAACGCCCCGTTACGTAAAATTTCATTTTTTCATTATAGCAAAATAAACAATCTGAATATCTTTGGGACCAACATAATCATACCAAATGATATACTGCTGTAATGAAAACATGTACGTACTGCAATAACTCATACCCAGAAATAGATTTTGGCGTAGCTAAAACTACTCCTGAAAAAATTTATCGTAGAAACAAATGCCGTTATTGCTACCGTGAGACAAAAAACAAACTAAAAGATAAGAGACGCGGTTGGTTAGCTACTTTTAAAGCTGAACTTGGATGTAAAGATTGTAATAATAAAGACCATCGCGTTTTGGACTTTCACCATAAAGCCGGGACTAAAAAAGAATTTGCTATATCAGATTATTTTTACCATCAATTCTGTGAAAAACGGTTAAAAGCAGAAATTAAAAAGTGCGAAATCCTTTGCGCCAACTGTCACAGAATCCACCATTATGAAGATAAACAAAAATAACACTTCCACCTACCAGAATACTGTCGGGGAGCGGAGAATCGAACTCCGGCCACACGGTCCCAAACCGCGTACACTACCATTATGCTACACCCCGAAATTTTTGCTTGCGCAAAAATTTCGTTCGACTACCAATCTGAGGCTTAATGCCGAAGCAAGTAGTCGCACGAAGTAACGCATTTGAAACGTTTCGTGGCCAAAATCATAACACTACCCTCTCAAAAAAGCGAGGATTGTTACCCTAAAATAACATTATTAATCCAATCCACAGTTGCGTACTTCTCATTCGGAACCAAACGGACAGCGGCAATGTCTATCTGCCACTCCCCTTCATAATTGTTTTCTATCAGCCAACTCTCAATTGTACGCTGTATTTTCAATAGTTTTTTGGGATGAACCAGCTCTTCCGGACGCCATGAATTATCTCCAGAATACCGCTCTAAATCAGCCTTAGAGTCATAAGAAACGGCCTTGACCTCTATGAAGTGGATAACTTTCCCCTGCTTAGCAATGATATCGATTTCACCCCATTTTTTTTGGTAATTGTCAGCTAATATTAAATAACCCTTGTTTATGAGCCAGTTCCTGGCGACCAACTCCCCCATCGCTCCAGTTTTATTATGTGCTCCTTTTCTGTCTCGCATCATCATAAATACTATTTAGTCATCCCAGTTTAGCATTCAAAGAGACCAAACCTCAAAACTGTGAATTTAAAAGACACAGACTATCCTGTCCTTTATCCACCTATCCACTGTCTTATACACAGGTTTGCACGGAGAAATGGTCATTTTTTGTTTCACGTGAAACTTATCTTAGTATGGTTGGGGTGTTACACGTGAAAGGATGACAGGTTGGAAAGATGAGATTTCGTTGGTGTTTCATGTGTAACTTACATATTTTTGCTCAACTTTATTATTGCCAGAATTAGTTTTAAAAGTTTACGAATTAAATCATAACTTTAATCTTGAAAAACTGGTTTCATGTGCAACAAAGTACATGAAATAGTATAGAATTCGCTGCTTTTACTTAAAACAGACAGCACATGCCACGTGAAACCGTTTATTAAATTCCTTCTTAATAATACTATGTTTCATATGGAACAAATTTTGATGACATGTGAGAAATCTAGACTATAGTAGATCTGCTATACTTTTTTTATGAATATTAAAAAATCTATTCAACTAACCACCGAACCTCTTGATGAAATATTGAAAAACGGTGAATCTATTGATTTTCGCTTAGATCAAGAAGTTTGCAAGATTTGAAAGCAGGGGATTGTATTGAGTTTTGGGAAGATTTTACTGGTTGGCAGAAAGGGCCATCGGCAAATTCAAGAAAATTGGTAGTTAAAATTGAAAATATCTATCGAGCACCAAGTTTTAAGGAACTTTTTGAGGTTATTGAAAAAGATTTTAAACGACTAAGCGACAAAGAAGGGCTTGTTTCTGGACTACGAAGTTGGTGGAGCGAGAATAAAGAGGTTAAAGAAGGAGTGTTAGCGTTTCACGTGAAATTGGTTAGGTAGTATTGAATCTTAAAGGGGTGATGCAAAAGATATAAATAAGTTTCTATAAACAGTTTGTCCTACGTTTCCAACAGAATTGGCGAAAGCGGTCAATATATTGAAAATGTTATAATAGACAATGTAAAAGCCCGCAGGTCGTAGAAACATACGGACTTTTACGAAATTTATTCAAACGTGTGAACACCCTCAATATAACAAACCTTAGTTATAAATCAATGAGAGTGTTCACACATAATAAGAATTAAGTTATTATGCACAACGAATTCTTTGTTGCCCTAAATGGCACAAACCTAGTCGAACTCACTTTCGACTCAAAAGAAAAGGGTGAGATTACAAGAACCTGCGCACCAATGGACTTTGGTCCATCGCGTCGCTATTCAAGCCCGGAAGTCAGATATCATTTCATGGATCTAGATAGCTCCTCGGGAGAACACCCGCTATCAATTACACCTGAACAAGTTATCTCTATCCGAACACTAGAGGATAAGTTTTCACCAGCTGAGCTTGTGAAGTGGGAACCCAACTGGCACTACGCTAGGGATTGGGGAGATTATTCCTAAGTTTTTGGGGTCAAGTTTCTAATTCGCTTACGCTCATAAGAACTTTCTCCCGTAAAACAGTGTCTAAACACTGTTTTACCAGCCGTTTTGGCATCAGGAATAGCCAAAACATGCTTCCGGCTCACAAACGAGTCGTACGTGACGCAGGTCACGTACTAGAATAAAAAAACACCGTTCTTAAGAACGGTGTTTTTCTATTCTCCTCGTTTGTGCGGCTTGGGAGAATCGAACTCCCGACCTATCGTTGGCAACGATATGTTATACCACTTAACCAAAGCCGCGTATATTTTATTTTAAACCCTTTTCGACCAAATCAATCCACCGCATTAGCTTCCGCTTTAAAACAGTGCTGCCGATTATAGTATTTCCTGTGCCTTTACGCAACGATTTAGACTTGGGGTTAACGAACTGAGTTTTACCAAAACGAGCCACTGACACGCCAATTTGTCGAGACCAATAGCGCATAGCTGTCTCCAGTTTAGTTTTTCCCGATAAAATTAACCAAAAATTAATTTGGTTTTTATCAACACCAAGATACTCAGTTGCAAACTTTATAAATATGGCATGAGCCGAAGGATTATTACTAGATAGGCGAATAGGGGAGGAATCTTTTGCATCACCAGCTACCATATACACCGAGAGACCTGCAATGAACAGAGAGTTAGTCTTGTAGTGCTTAAATTCAGTCTCTGCAGACTTTATGGCTTCATTATATCGTTTAGCCCGTTCCGCTTTTTTAGCTTTGTTTAAAAGCAATATACGACCTTTGTTGTCTCTAGCAGCTTTAGCACTATTGTCTTTGGCAATTTGCTTAGAGAACTTCTGCTTAGAGAACCAATTACTAACCGTACTCTTTGAAACATCACAGATCTTAGAGATTTCCGAATAGGTGAAGCCTCGCTTGCGAAATTGCAAGGCTTGTTCGTATTTTTCTTTATTTCGTACCATATAACTAGTATATTATATAATATTACAAGTGTTCATTTTGGAGATATAAACAATATAGGGATTCAATTCTTACAGATTCTGTTCAGGTTGTCGCTATTTCTCCGAAATAGCAGGCAACCTTTTCGAATCCCTTGCCTAAAATAATAAAACCGGCATATTGCCGGTTTTATTATTTCAGGTGCACCCAGAGGGATTCGAACCCCCAACGACTGATCCGAAGTCAGTAATGATATCCATTTCACCATGGGTGCAAATTGTCTGGGAGACAATTTGCATTTCTGAGGCCTTTTGCAAAAATTTGCTGGTCTGGGACTTTTGCAAAATATTTGCAAATTCTACGTAACTAAATAAGAAACGTGTGGCCAATACTATACGTTTGTTACAACTAAAAAGCAACGAATAAAAACAGTACATCTGATACAATTACCTCAATGATTACCAGAACTGACATTCCCCCAGAAGTTTTAACAGTTGCTGACGGCTTAGAAAAAGCTGGTTTTGAGGCGTATTTGGTCGGTGGGTGTGTACGCGACCTTATCATTGGCAAGACTCCGAAAGATTGGGATTTAACTACCAACGCCCACCCCGAACAAATTCAGACTATTTTTCCTGAGTCATTTCACAATAATGATTTTGGAACAGTGGGTGTGAAAAATGAAGAGACTGAAGACGAATCACTGAAAGTGATAGAGGTGACACCATACCGTGCCGAAGGGAAGTACTCTGACTCCCGCCGCCCAGACCACGTAGAATTCGGGGTATCTCTGGAAGAAGACCTCAAACGGCGAGATTTTACCGTCAACGCCATGGCTTTCCGCCCCTATGATGAAAAACTAGTAGATTTATTTGGTGGCACTGAAGATATTAAGAAAAAACGGCTTAAAACAGTCGGTAATCCCGATGAACGCTTTGCTGAAGATGCTTTACGTATGATGCGGGCAGTGCGACTCTCTGCCCAACTTAATTTTGCTATCGAAAGCGACACCATGGCATCAATTGCTAAGAACAGCCCTAATTTGAAGCTTATTTCGATAGAACGTATCGCCGATGAATTTACCCGCACTCTCGCTAGTGACGTGCCAATGTTGGGAATTGTGATGTTTCAAAAACTTGGCCTTCTCCAATATATTTTGCCAGAACTCGAAGAGGGAATTGGGTGCGAGCAAGGAGGCACTCACGCGTATGATGTCTTTGAACACAATCTACGCACCTGCCAAGCGGCCGCCGATAAAGGTTTTACTGTTGAAATGCGTTATGCGGCCTTACTGCACGATATCGCCAAACCCCGCACTCGAGGGAAGGGGAAACATAAGGAATATTCCTTTTATGGCCATGAAGTAGTGGGCGCTAAAATGGCCCGAAATATACTTAGAAACCTCCGCCTGCCACGGGAAATGAGTGATAAAGTGGTCAATTTGGTGCGGTGGCACATGTTTTTTGCTGACCCCGATGAAATTACCTTAGCAGCTGTGCGTCGCACTATTGTGCGAATAGGGGAGGAAAATATTGATGATTTGCTGAATTTGCGGGTGTGTGACCGAATTGGTACCGGCCGACCGAAAGAACAGCCGTTTCGTTTCCGTAAATATAAAGCAATGGTAGATGAAGCCCGGCGCGACCCGATTACGGTCAAAATGCTTAAGATAAACGGGGATATTATTATGGAAAAGTATGGGGAAAAGCCGGGGAAAAGACTAGGGTATGTACTGCACGCCCTGTTGGAAGAGGTGTTGATAGAACCTGCGCGAAACACTGAAGAATATCTAAATAACCGTGTCGTTGAGCTATTAAAACTCCCTGATGGGGAACTGCAAAAGCTCGGTGAAGCTGGGAAAGAGAAACAACACGAAGAAGAAGCAGCGGCTATTAAGGAAATAAAAAAGAGTCATAAGGTGGTGTAAAATAGTAAAGGGCGTCACGTGTATTTCAACGTGACGCCCTAGAAACCTTTTCTGACGCGAGACAAGATAACCGCTAGTGACCTAACTTGAAACGTCTGTGAATCAGTTAGTTAAGGCTATGCTGGGCCCTAAAAGCAGTTTTTCATGGGTTTCAACTCACAGTGATGTTCTTTGAGGGTTCACTCAACCCCCTTTAGCCATCATATACTCATTATTTCCTCCCTGGAAATTTGTCGAATGAACTTTTCATGTGTAAATGATAGCATATATAAATAATTTGTCAACAGCAAATGCTGTGCCCGTAAAGAAAGGCCCGGAATCGTCAGATTCCGGGCCGTTTTTAGAAAAAAATGATAAATCAACGCTTTTCGTACATACCATGAATACTGGCAATCAGATCGCTACTGGTAAGACCGATATGTGATGCTAATTTTAGTGTATTAACTAGCTGCTTTATCACAACAGTCTCTAGCTTGGATGGGTCGACTTCACCTCCATGATCAGCCTTTTCTGCTTCAGTTGCCACCATTGCAGTGGACTTCATCATATGGTGGGCCGTATGTGATATGCCGAAATTAAAGGCTTTATCAGGATTTTCCCGAAGTTCTGGGTACGAATCACCGTCGAAACGGTAGTTTCGGGAAATAAATTCCATAAGTGGGTCAAGCGAAAGATCATCGATTTTCATAATTATGCTCCAAGTTTGTGCTGGAGCTAATTATACATAAATCTATAATGTTTTATAGCTTTATGTATTTTGAAACCAGAACGAAGGCAAAAGGTTAAGCGGTGAGACAACGTCACTCACGACAGAATTCGATACATTCTTCGTTAGGATCTCAAATGTATCTGAATTCTCCTGTGTAAGTTCGCAATAGTCGCTACGCTCGTTTGCTCACTTAAGAAAAAGCCCGGTGGGAATCGAGGTCCGAGTCTGTGTGACTCAGCTTCCGATTCCCATCGGGCTTTAGAGATTGAAGCTTTTTATTGAGGTAATTCCCTCAGGTGGTTTCTCTCGAATGGGGTGAAGAGAGATTCCATTTTTTTGCTTCTTTGACATAAAAGATTTATGTCATAGGTGGGTGTTATTTTGAACTTAGAGAGTTTATTTGGAGGTATTAACTCTTTACTTTTAGAACGTACTCTTTAGGGGTTTCTCCAAGATTCTGAGCGGAAGATTTTCTTCTGTGCAGAATCTTGGAGATACTTGCCTGCCCTTTCTGGGCCTGCACATATAGTATGTCCTTTAGAACATTGTGTAAAGGACATAGTGAAAAATGTGTGGGGATAAACTAAAAATATTTGTCCTTTATAACGGACAAATATTTTTAAAGATGTTTATAGGCTTCTAATTAGCCATATTATAATAGCTTAATAAGCTAACTTGACATTTTTTTCTTTCGTGTGATTACTTGTTATCCTATTTGCAAATTTTAGAGAGTAATATCTATCGATACCGGGCAATGATCTGAGCCCATGACTTCGGGATGAATTCGTGCTTGCTTCAATAGTGGTAAAAGTGTTCTTGAAATCATTATATAGTCGATCCGCCAACCAACATTGCGTTCCCGAGCACCCCCAAAGTGACTCCACCACGTGTAGAGGTCGGAGACACCGGGATTCAGATGTCGCAGGGTGTCGACAAACCCACTTTTTAACATAGCTTCGAAACCAGCTCGCTCTTCATCAGTGAATCCTTTTTTGCCCCGATTCTCTTTTGGCCGAGCTAGGTCAAGTTCAGTGTGGGCGACATTAAAGTCACCACAGAATATGACCGGTTTTTCTTTTTGCAGTCGATTCATATACTCTAAGTAGGCTGGGTCCCAGTGCTCACGCATAGGAATGCGAGATAAATCATCTTTGGCATTTGGGGTATAGACTGTACTTAAGTAGCAGGTGGGCAATTCTACCGTCAGGACCCGACCTTCTTTGGTGGTGTCACCATAGTCATCATCAAGCTCGTATGTATGCTTGATATCGTCAGGAATTCCAAAAAATACGTTTTCTAGCGGTATTTTAGAAAAAACTGCCGTTCCTGAGTACCCTTTTTTCTCGGCTGAGTGCCAAAATTGCTCATATTCTCCGTATAATTCTGCAAAATCTTCTTCGACTTGCTCTGGCTGAGCCTTGGTTTCTTGCAAACACAAGATATCAGGCTGATGTTTGTCTAAAAACGGCTTAAATAAGCCTTTTTTTTCTACTGCGCGGATACCATTGACGTTCCAGGAATAAATTTTCATTAAAATAGTATACCCTAATTAAAATATTGAAATAAATATAGGTTGGACGTGTACTATATAGTATAATTTGTGAGATTTATGCGACGTAGTATCTATACTGGAGCTTTATTCTTAGCCATTTTTTTGGTTTTTTCTGGCACTCCACACATAACAACCGCTCAAACTACAGCAGTAGTAGCCACGAGAGCACAAATGCTCGCTCAAATTGATTGGCTTTTGGAGCAAATTAAAATTTTACAGGCTCAACTAGCGGCTCAGTCAGAAAAAACACCTTATACCTACAGCTCGAATGACAATTACGAAATAGTCGATACTTTTTATTACGGTAAAGACTTTGAGGCTATTTATGAAGTAAATAAAAATTTAGATTTGATTCGTCGTGACAAAATAACGGGCCCGCGTTCTCTGGATGTAGATTTGTGGGATATGTTTGTCAATGTCATTGGAGAAAGAGCCGCCCGGGAATATATAACTGAATTTCGAGTTTTTAATGATAAAGAAAGTACGTTGGGAGGCTTTGTAGAACTGCAACCTGGTGCTGAAAAATGGATTGTGGGATTCAATCGAGATGACTTTGAAGTCGGCAACGACAAGAGCGAGAGCATATACAAAGTATTAATGATTCATGAATACGCACATTTGGTTACTTTTTACATGGATAATTTTGTAGAGGATTTTGAAGATACCTTTTGGACAGCCGAGGATAACCGTCATGCCAAAAAACTGACTACACTTGATGATAAGGCTGCGGATAAAGAACTCGAGAATTACTATAGTAATCATAAAAATGACTTCGTGAGTGATTATGCTACGTATAGCCCAGAGGAAGACATTGCTGAAACGTTTGTTGCGTTTGTGCTCGAAAAGAAACCAGTTCGTGGTTTTAAAAAGGAAGACGCTAAAATTTTATCGATGTATGCTAATCCACAACTTCTAGAAATTAGAAACGAGCTCCGCAAAAACTTGGAACTTGATTAGAAAGACAATTTTTTAAAACTACTCCTGTATAATGTAGAGAATGCAATGGCTCTTAATTTTACCGGGGTATTTTTTGTGGCATTACACGTTAGCTTTTCGTGACATTTGGCATCTGTGGATGAACGCTTTTTGGACTATTAATAGAGTATTCTCAATTCCGTTATTACTACAGACACTCTTTTCGCCCTGGAAACGAATCATAGAAACTGATGGTAAAAAGTTTGACTTGGAAGATTGGGCAGGAAGAAAATTGGTAAACCTGATGTCGAGGTTGGTAGGAGCAATGGTGCGGATGTCGGTCATAGTAACGGGACTTGTTTCTATGCTGGCTACGTTTATTTTAGGATTATGTCTGTATATGTTTTGGGTAGTGGCGCCAGTGGTAATCGCCATACTATTTATGAGTGGTGTGTATCTTCTTTTTTAATATGAACAAACAGGCACCGGAAATTCTGTTATACACTCCAGCAATTGCCTTAGAACAATTTCTAAACCGTCGTTGGCAAAAAGTTATTACTTCGGCATTTCTAATTGCAGGAGTAAGTTCGGTCGCTGGGTATACATATAGCACATATATTGCCCCGTCAGAGTTGGCCGGAACATTTCTTGGTATTGGTGCTATCTCAGTTAGTTTTCTTATTAGTGTCAGTTTGCTTCGATTTTTTCATAATGCTTTTTATTATCGTGGTTTTGGAACTAACGAACGGGAAGCTATTGGGACAACGTATGAAGTGGCTAGAATTTTTTATAATGCTAATGATGATGTAACTGGTGCTTTTGCTCGTTCACCGCAAGGATATGAAACCCTTACGAGACTTGGTTTAACTGATAAAGATATCGAAACTTTTTTTCTTCGCGACAGAACTAAACTCTCTGTCGGAGCGTTGCCGCTTCCAGATAATCAATACATTACTTTCCGCGATTTGGGGTTAGTGCTCTTCGAAACAGATGTGGTGTATAAAAATACTTTGGTGGAAGCAGGAGTAACTGCTGAAATTTATTTCAATACGCTCAGTTGGGTAACTCGACGCTATTATGCCTATAAGAATGAAAAAAGATGGTGGTCGAAAGAACGTCTTTCAAACCTCACGAGCATTGGCCGTGAATGGTCGTATGGCACCGCCTATCTTCTCAATCGGTTTTCGAGGGCTATTGCTAACAATTCTATATTTTCTAACCTTATCAATGACAATGCTTACGCTAGTGAGAAAGTTGAAGAAATAGAAATAATTTTGGCTCGTTCACGAGAATCAAACGTGATGTTGGTTGGAGAACCGGGTGTGGGGAAAATGGATATCTTACTTCGTGTAGCTGAACGAATTAAACGAAAGGTGTCGCATCCAAATTTAAATGATCGACGGTTTATAGTTTTGGATACCGACAGAATCTTGGCCCAGTTTGACAGCAAACAAGAACTGGAACGAACATTCCTCACCATGTTGAACCAAGCCGAACGAGCTGGTAACGTAATATTAGTAATTGAAAATATCGCTGGTTTTATCAAAGCCGGCGAAAGTATTGCTGTTGATATTGTCGCTCTGATTGAACCATATCTGGGAGCCCAAGACTTAAACATTGTTTTTACAGAAACACCCAATAATTACCATCACGAAATTGAGACACTCAGCGTCATGCAAAAAATAGAAACGGTATACGTCGAACCGTCAAGTCTTTTGGGGACCGAGCGTCTACTGCAAGATATTGTTCGAAATTACGAAATAAAATATCAAACTGTTCTCACCTATCCTGGACTTCAAGCTATTACAATTGATGCTGATCGTTATGTACCAACCGGAGTGATGCCAGATAAAGCGATTGATTTAATGGTTGAGATTATGGGGGCGGCGGGACAGGCTGGTGCCACTCATGTAACCGAAGATTTTGTACAATCGTACGTCCGGCAAAAAACCGGTATACCGGTGGGACCAATTGAGGACACAGAACGAGAAATGCTTCTGGGATTAGAAGACAAACTACACGAACGAGTAGTGGGTCAGGAAGCCGCCATCACCGCCATTAGTAGTGCTATGCGCCGAGCGAGAGCCGGTATCCAAGATGCAGACCGGCCGATGGGTTCGTTCTTATTCTTGGGCCCAACTGGTGTAGGTAAAACCGAAACCGCCAAAGCTCTTGCGAGTGTCTTCTTTGGTAGTGAAAACGCTATGTTACGAATCGATATGTCTGAATTCAGCGGTTTTGATGCACTGGAAAGACTTTTAGGGAATAGTCACACCTCTGGAATTATTTCTGACATGATGCAAGAGCATCAGTACGCTGTACTGCTTTTGGATGAATTTGAAAAAGCCACGCAAGGAGTTCACGATTTGTTCTTACAAATTCTTGACGAGGGCCGATTTACCGACGCGAGAGGAAATATAGTAAATATGCGAAACACGATTGTTATTGCCACCTCAAATGCAGGTAGCCAATTTATTATTCGAGCGGTACAGAACAATCAAAACTTAACTGACATAAAAGAAGAAATCATACGCGAAATAATTAAAGATGGAGTATACCGTCCTGAACTTATTAATCGTTTCGATGGCGTTATTCTTTTTGAGCCACTGGGGCATACTGAGCAAAAAACGGTGGCGGGGTATTTAATGAAAGAATTACAAGATAGAATGCGTGCAAAAGGATATAATTTAGATTTTAGTGACGATATAACAAAGATGGTAGCTGAAGAAGGATATAATCCCGAGTTTGGCGCCCGCCCGATGCGTCGAGTCATTCAAGATCACATCGAAGAAGCAGTAGCCCGAAAAATTATCGCTGGCTCTCTAAAGAAAGGAGAAACAATACGTCTATCCGCCGCTGATATTACTACCCAAAAGTAATCATTTCCTGAAAACTAGATTCACGGTAGTATAGTAATACTGCCTAGAAATTCGCACAGAAGAATACTGGCCATGACTGGCAGGTATTATCTTGGCAGCTGGCTATGTTTTGCTTGGGCATGGTCCGCAACTGTACAGGATAGCCAACGCTAGTAACAATTATTTATCGGCCACCAATAACGCGTATTTTTTATTCCCTAATAAAAAGTCACGACTGAAATAACGCCTAACAAAATTATGATGAACGAACCAACCACGACAGAAAACAACAATCCGACGGTTGTTGAAGAAACAGCACCAGAGACTCCAACCAAAACCAAAAACTCCAGCCTCAGTATGTGGGTTGGTGTTGGAGTAGCAATAGCCGCCTTAGTATTGGGGTATATCTTTCTTTTTACTGATATACAGCTGTCTACTATTGTGCCCTTTGGCAAAGACACGGTAGCACTCGTTAATGGAGTGCCAATAAAACAGACTGAATTCCAAAACAGTGTGAAAAACGTGACCGATGCGTACATTCAACAAGGTGTCGATGTAACTGACCCGGCTACCCAAGAAGTTATTAACAGCGAGGCAGTAAAACGACTCATTAATACTGAGCTTTTATTGCAAGCAGCCAATAAAGCTGGCTATACCGCTGATGATGCTCGTGTTGATGAACAAGTAAATGCACTGACTACACAATTTGGTGGAGAAGAAGCATTACAAACTCGGGTTGACGAACTTAATATCACTAAAGAAATGTTACGCAATGATGTACGTGAGCAAATTATTGTTGGTGATTATCTTGAAAAAGAAACAGCTGTTGGTTCAATAACAGTTAGTGAAGAAGAGGTTGCTGCCTTTTACGAAAATCTTAAAACACAGTATGGTGACCAGTTACCTCCAATGGAGGATATCAAAGCTCAAATGGAAGCAGATATTAAAGTCCAAAAACAACAAGGAGTGTTGAGCGAAATACTCGCTGATTTACGAGCTGACGCTGAGGTGGAAGTAAAAATATAATCGAAACAAAAAAGCGCGGAGCCATTCGGCTTCCGCGCTCATATTCCCGTTTCCGACGCCGGTTTCAACGGCAATAAAGTTTC
>JBGSYZ010000003.1:0-8067 GCA_041750655.1 Minisyncoccia bacterium
GGAGACGAAGGCGAAAGTGGTAAAAAGTGTCACTTTTGTCACTTTTTATGCGCACGAGACCCTTCGACTTAAGAATCTAGGGGATAGCGAAACGGTCAATCCCTGCTTGACCGTCCACGGTTCTTGCCCGAGACGGCCCGCGAGAACCGAAACAAGTCCGTTAGGACTTGTTTCGTTTGTGCGAGCGAGAGAGTAAGGGATTCGAACGACGGAGCCGGAGACCCTTTGGGTCGGCGAGTCGTGTCCCGCGGTTCTTAATGAGCGAGGCGAATCTAGAAACCGTCAAGACGAATCCCTCTCCCTCCGCAACAAACAGCGCACACGAGACACCTGTCTCGTGTGCGCTGTTGTAAACCTACACTGCACCTTTTAGTGTTAGAGTTCGAACGTAGCTCTGACGGTTACCATCACCTCTTTGCGCACGCTCTGCGTGTCGTACATTCCGTAATCGCTAATGTCGACACCGCCTTCGGGCAAGACTTGCACTACTCCGCTGGTAGCACTGCGCAGCGCTCCGACTGAACGTCCAGATTCTGAAGCAATTGCCTCGGCGCGCGCTTTAGCATCTTTAATAGCTTCGCTCAACAGCGTGACGCGCATCTCATCAAGCTTACTGTACGTTAGCTCCAGTGACTGAGTCGTGACAGTATAGTTGCTGCCCGTAAACGGCTCGATGCTGTTCGCGAGCGCGCTGATGCCACTGATGTTGTCGCTACGAAGAATAATCTGACGGCTAACCGTGAAGCCCGTAAATACTGGTTCACCGTACTGGGGGTAGGTGTAGTTTGGGAAACTGGTTATTGACGGTGTTTCAAAATCACCGAACCCCTGGGATTGCAAATACGCAGTAATTTTGCCTGTCGCTGCCTCGAGCCGGGTGTACCCGGCCTGCTGGTCACCGCCACCTGTCTTTGTCTCCAGATTAATAACGAGCCGAGCTCTGTCTGCCACCACCGCTTCTTTCGCCGAACCGGTGACCTCGACGTTGTCTCGCGAGAGCTTGATGTCGTACGTAGTGTAGGCACCGATACCAGCAACCACCACAGCTGCGACAGCCAACACCGTCGCTGCGGCAACGAGCGGAACTGAATAGTCAAATAGTTTTTTGATGTTCATATTTTTTCTTATTCAATATAATAGCCTCCCTTATCTCCTGGGATTGGCTCATTGATTCCTATAGGTAGGGTACACGAACCAGTTCGAAATAGTTCCCATTCCTCACATCTTCTACCGTCAGGCAGATTACATATACCAACCTGACCATCAACAGTATCTATGATATCGAGAGTCCCATTCATTGATTCAATACAGTAAACAGAAGCGGGATTTGGTAATTGTGTATCTTCAGAAGTTGAGGTCGGTATTTGTGTATCTTCCTCAATGATGGTGTCAGTCGCCTGAATATTATCTGGTAGTGGTTCTGAAACCCCCTGTAAAAAGTACCAATACACAATAAGTACAATTGCCACGAGAATGACGACGACAGTTATATAATTGATTTTAGACATGATTTATTAATTAGTTACTTGGATAATATTTTACTTAACTTAAACTGTGTGTATCTTGCATAATAAACAAAATACCCGTTACAAAAAATGGAACGGCTAAGAGTGTATTTACCCACCACTCATTACTCAGTAGAAAAAATGGTGTGGAGGAGATTAAAATAAATAATACACCACCAAGACGTTCAAACTTCCACGCGATAGCGAGAATGAAAACTAATACAAAACTAGGTATAAGGTGGATGAATAAACCAACTAGTATGCGTAAAAGTGGCTCGCCAGCAACGAATACATCGAGTGCAAAACTGCTGATAAACAGTATAGATAACACACCAATAATCCGAGGTAGGTAGTAGAAAATAGTATGAGTAGTGGTGTTATCACTTTTCATGTTTTGGTTTCTTTTTCTTTGTTTTAATGCCGACATTTTTAACAACTCCCTCAAGTCGTGCCGCAACACGGTGTGGATTATTTTTTACACTTTTATATATAGTGTGTTGTTTTGTTTTTTTCATATGTAATAATTATTCATGTATTTGTAATGTTTCTTATTGGTACCCTTCAATGTCTTTTTCTAACTGCCGCTCTTCTTTCCTGCACTCATTAATTAGATGTGTTAGATTACGCACCTTTGTTTCCAGTTCATAGATAGCAGACACAATTTTCTTACGTCCAGTTTTGGTTTCGAAATCATGTTCAGTTATGAGTGTCATAATGGTTATTTATATTTTCGATTTGTAATTACTTCTTCCGTTGGCACAATCCGACTCCGGATCTTCTCCTCAGTGGGAAGTCCGGTGAGAAGTAGGTATCCTTGCCATGCACCCCCGCCGAGTGAAAGCTCAAGATGCTCAAGGTCAACCAGCTCCGGCTCATCTTTAACTTTGTATATCCGGTAGTTGCCTTGTGCAATGACGTACTCAGTGTTGTGTTCACGTTTAGAGAAGGTCAGCAATTCTCCGATCTTTGGTGCGTAGCTTCGCAAATACCCCTGCTTGCCCAGATAGAGCAGTATCTTATGGTCTTTGGTCCCTACCATGGTGTATGAACCCTTTGTGATTGTTTGTATCATATGCCGTTCAAGGTTTAAGGTTATGCATGTTGTGGGTCTAGCAGATCACTTCGTACTGAGTGACTCCGCTTGAGACAAGTGATCACTTCCTTGTCAAATACCTCGGGAAAGTGTGTGTAGTAGGCTCCCACTGCACCTCGATAATTTTCTCCGGTATCAAGTACCACTACTTCATCGACCTCAGCACTGAGTTCTTTAAGCACATCATGCGGAGCAACAGGAACTGCAAGTACAATCTTCTTCGGTTTCTGTGAACATATCGTCAGAAGTGCTGCTTTCATAGTCAGTCCCGTGGCAATGCCATCGTCAGTAATAATCACGGTTTTGTCTTTGAGTGACAGTGATGTTTGCACACCGAACACCTTGCGTCTGCGAACAGCCTCCTCCATGGCGATAGCTGTTTCATGTTCAAGCCACGAATCGTCATCTAGACCGTAAAGCCCCCAGTCGTCACACACTCGGCGGCCGTCTTCAGTCACCGCACAGATGGCAACCTCTTTGTTGAAAGGGTGGCCAATCTTGCGAGTGATCACGACATCGAGTGGTAGGTGAAGTGCCGTTGCAATCTCATAGCCGACAAGCACACCACCTCTCGGCAGTGCCAAAACTATCGAATCAGTGTCTTTGTAGGTTTGTAGTTTTGATGCGAGTTGTTTTCCGGCATCATATCTATCGAAGAACATAGTAGTTGGTTGTTAGAACCTCCAGCTGAATAGACCCCACCGTGATGATTCATCTTCTGCAAGTTGTTGTAGTCGAGCATGTTCTTGTTCCATGTTTTGAACTTGCTCTTGTAGCATGGTTCGCACCTGTTCATCACAGTCACAGTCGTTGAGATATTGTCTAATTTGCTCCATCCGCTGTTCATTTTGCTGTAGTTGGTTTTGAATTGCAGTCGCACTGTCACTGTCTCCGCCGAAGAAGAATCGACTGAGGAAACCTCGTGATTGAATCTGCTCTTCCTCTTGCGCCATCGTGCGGTGTGCACTATGAATCTCTTGGGCAAGAGTGGCGATTTGTCTGCCTTCTTGGCCAATCATGTTTTGTGCGGCAATAAGTGCCATCACACCCACCTCAACACGATTGCGATTGCGTGCCAATTCACGAATCTCTACTTCAAGACCACCGGTGACATCGTCACTTACTGCTTCACTCGTTGAGATGACTTCTTGTAGACCTGTTGAATCGCTCGCGCGAATGCGATCCCGATCACGGTCCTGATCGAGATCTTCTAGCTGGTCGCGTAACCGATCACGAAGCTGATCCTGGTCTTGAATCGGCTCATCTCCTATGTGGAGACTCGGGTCTCGAAGTCGATCACGATCTTGAGTGCGATCCTGATCAGGTACCCCGTCTCCAGTACCATCTTGCAAACGGTCACGGTCTTGGGTTTGTAGACGATCTTGATCAGGTACGCCGTCACAATCTCCGTCGTTGATACAATTATCACCCGAACCATCTTGGAGCTGATCTTGGTTGCGATCTTGGATCGGTTCGTCCCCATCATGTGTAGTTGGATCTTGCACTCGGTCGCGATCTTGTGTCTGGTCTCCCTGTCCACCACTAGATCCTGAGGCGCCTCCGCTACCGCCACTTCCTCCTCCTTGGGCAAATGCTTGTCCAGCAAACATTAAACTAGCAACAAAGAGAATTGAGAGGGCGATTATTGCAATTGCAAATGTATATTTTGTTTGTGTCATGATTATTTGAATTAGATTAGTAGTTATTAAGTACTTTTTTCTTCATGGATAGCTGAGGTATCTCTTGTGTTTTTTTCTGCGATATCTTTTGTATCGCTGCGTTTAGCGACTGCAAAGATATAGAAAATATCCAAAAGTCCAAAGGTATTAACGACGAGAAGCACGACAAACCACACCATTTCGCCACGCCTGGCCGCGAGCCAGAGTGCCCAGCCTTTCCAGGCGAGGGACCACAAAAGGAGTGGTAAAATCCCAAGGAACGGGAGTCCTCCCATCCCAAATAATTCCATACTGTTCCAACCTCCGTTTTGATACAAGGAGTGCATACGCGTTTACTTACTGATTGTAACTTTTACGGCTTTTTCCTTTGCGCCCTTGATTGCAGGCATCGAGATAACGAGAATACCGTCTTCGAATTTGGCTTTTGCTTTGCTTGCATCGACCTCTTTAGGCAGGGTAGATGTACGAGAGAAAGAACCACGACGAATTTCTTTACTGTAGTAGTCTTTGTCTTTGATTTCTTTTTCTTCTTCACGTCTACCTGAGACAGTGAGCATGTCTCCCTCGATTGAAACATCAATTTCTTCCGGCTTTATACCCGGTAGGCTCATCTTGGCAATGACATTTCCCTTCTCTTCGTAAATATCGACTGCTAAATCCCAACCGATTTTTGGGAGAGATGGAAATGATTGTGCATCAAATAATCGATCAAACTCGCTGAATGGTTCCCATTTAATTAATGACATATATTTTTGTTAGTGAATTGATAAATAATATGATCCGTGTCCTCATGCCCTACCGAAAGTCATGGCACTTACGCGGATTCGGACGTACCCTACGTTCTTGAATAAAGAACAGGAAGACATGTACCTGAAAAGAACTAGATATGGCTTCCAATGCCATGAGTGCGGCGGCTATTACCGGGTTCCGCGATCATACCGGAGATGCTACTGATCGTAATTGCTAAACCAAAAATCACGAGTATCCAGGTGAGCATTGTCTCTGACAGTGCCACAAACGGCACGACTGCTATCGCTAGACCCGAAATGCCACTAATCCATTTGTTCATCATATGTACAAAATGAGTTAGAGATGACTAAAACGACCCCTCTACGTTTACTACCCCCAAAGTCTCAGACTTTGTCATTACAATTTTAAACCTACGGTAAAAGAGGTCAATAAATTTCGATAAAAAAATTAGTACGTTTAAAATACTCAAATCTGTGAGCGTAGAATGAAATTTACATGACAACAAAAATGTTGCCATCAGAGTGTGAAAGGAGTTACTCTTTTGCTTCGTCAGTAATTCCAATAAAACTTTTTCTGAGGGTAACGACGCGTTTCTTTTCCGTAATGTCGTCAAGTATTTGCACGTAGAGTGTGCGACCGTTATGTATGAGCGGGAAGATGGTAGTGAGAAGATTGAAGAATGAACCGTCTTTTCGCTTATCAATAATTTCGTCAGACTGAAACATTTTGCCCTTGCTAAGAGCACTCCACATACGCACGTAGACTTGAGGGGGTGTTTTGTCACTTTTGAACATCCTTGGATTGTTACCCTTGACCTCACGGAGTGAATACCCGAACTGTTCTTCCCAGGCAGCGTTCACGTATTCAATAGCGGCCTCCTCGTTAACAATAAGAACAGGCTGGGGTGATACGTCTGCCATCATACGAAACAGTGTCAGTTTCTTGTCGTCATTTTTTTTATAGCGTCGATTACTACGAGCCTGCTTGCGTATTTCCTGCAGAGCAGGAATAGCATCTCGCACGTTTTTCTCTCGACGTTCAAGGTTTGTAAGAATCCGCTCAGGGTTTTCAGCTACCCAGTATTTATATCGACGCATGACATAAAAATTCATCAGGCCGTCTGTATGGAGCTTGTCTACAATCATCTGTACGCTTGAGCGCGGCAATTTTACCTTCTCTGCAATATCTGAAATGTGTGCTTCACCGAGAGTTAAGGCTGTGAGATAAACTTTCGCTTCCTTGGGAGAATATCCAAGCTGTTCTATGACTTTTTGATTTTGCATAGAAGATATTCACTATACTACAATTATACGCTTTTAAACGTAGATGTTAATAAGTCTGAGAAAATGCTTTTAAATTTTAATGGAAAATCTAAAAAATCTGCAGGTAGCACATGATGGTTCGATTCCCGTAGGAGCTTGCACCAATTATGAAAGTTAAACCTTGCGTCCGGTTTTTATAATGGGAGGACGGGATGAGAAAAGGTTAGTCAGATATTTTTGGAGTTTATGAACAGAAATATCAACAACTTGTACTGAAACTGTAAGGGTTAACTCTCTTTCTCTACCAAATGGTGGTGCTTTGTACACTTAAAGGAACGTACTGAAAAACCCCTACTAGCAAGAAAACTGCGTGGTACAATTTCTTATATGGAACAAGTGGAGAACAAAAATATAAACGACTCGCACGTAATACAAACTCAGCAGCTACGCTCAATTACCTGGGAAGCACCAGAACACCATCACGTTGAAAAAAACCCGGAGTGGTTTGCTGTTTTAGGTATTATTGCCCTCGCTGCCTCGGCAGCGGCTTTTATGGTGGGTAACATACTTTTCAGTGTATTAATTATTCTTATGGCTATTGCTACCGCCCTTACCTCACTGCGCACTCCACAAACCATTCCTTTTGCCGTAACCGCTCGTGGTGTACGAGTTGATGACCGATTGTATCCTTATACCACTCTTGAGTCCTACTATATCGATGAAGACGATCCTAAGGGTCCACAACTTCTTATAAAAGGTGAACGATTAATTATGCCGTTGATTGTCATTCCTCTTCCAGAAGAAGAAGTAGACGAGATTGAAGATTTGATTGCCATGAAATTACCAGAAGAACATTTGGAAGAACCTTTCTTTGCAAAAGTACTGGAATATTTTGGATTTTAATGTAGAATCTTCGGACGCAAGAAACTTAATTCTTTACTTGCTCCCGTAGTTTAATGGATAAAATATCGGTTTGCGGTACCGGTGCTCCAGGTTCGACTCCTGGCGGGAGCACAAATTAAAACATCCCCTAATGGGGATGTTTTAATTTGTGCTCCCGCCGGGTGCAGTTTTGTGAATACAAAACGTGGCGCGAGTCGGAAAGCTTTTGAGGCATGTTCGATCAAAGAGAGAATGTGCCCAAAAGGTATACTGCTCCTGTAAGGAGAGACTCGTATTCAATGGTCAGGAATCGAAGACCTTGAATGTATCGCACGGAGCAAAGCGATTACGATATGAAAGGTGTACCGTTCGTGTAGGGAAAAACCCCGGTTCTAAAAAATATTGATGTTAAAACAAAAAAATCCCCGACCGGGGATTTTTTGTTTATTTAACCTTCTTAATAGCTGCGATGAGTCGTGACTTTTTTCGGGCAGCGGTGTTGTCTTTGATAATTCCTCTTTTAGCAGCCTTATCAATTTCTTTGTACACAGTTGGCACGAGCGCCTCAGCTTCCTTAGCGTTTCCGGCAGCGATAAGCGTACGAATTTTCTTAACTGCATCATTCATTGTTCGACGACGACGCACGTTAAACACACGCTTTCGTAATGACGCTCGGTGGGCCTTTTTTGCTCCTGTAGTTATTGGCATAGTGGCCAGAAATATAACCTATAAATACAATATATGCAACTATTGTGACCACCAAAAAACCCGACCATCAGGTCGGGTTTTGGGTATTGGCTGGGTCGTTCCTAACTCTCGGTAAAGTCACTGGTAGCTTTAACTTTCTTCGTGACGTTGGCCGCTGGGTTGATTGGTTGGCCAGTGGTTGGTGAAAT
>JBGSYZ010000004.1:0-3258 GCA_041750655.1 Minisyncoccia bacterium
GCCACTACTGCCGCCACTACTGCCGCCGCCACCAGCTTCAGCAATTGGAATAGAAGTCTTAAGCGCAAAAGAAATTACTGTATCGGATAACGAACCAGTTGATGTAGGAGAAAACATTATAAATAAAAAACCTGCAATAACTATGGTTTGGAAAATTATTATCACTCTTTTAATAAAAATCATATGCTAATTATTGCCATCATTAATAACTTCGTCGGGACTAGTTTCGGAAGAATCTAATAATCGGAAATACTGATTAACTAATGATAATGAAGCTTCAGCGTCGCTTTGACCATACAAACCATATCCAATTTGACGATTAACTAAATTTTGAACTTGTTGTTCATATTGTTCTCTATTTTCTGGGTCTGTGCGGGACATTAGTTCGCCGGCGGCATACACCATCACTGCGCGAATACTTGGATATACAGAAACATAATTTCCATTGTTTCTACTACCTGCTAATGCTGGTTCAATAGTAGCGTACTCTACAACACCATCGATTCTTTCTGATAAACGCCCTCTTTGGAAAAGATTATTAAAATGTTGTGTAAGATTAGTCAACTCATCATTTATTTGGAATATTAATATTTGAGACTGATCAGGCAAACTATTTACATAATCGCCCAATGGTTGTCCTTGAAAATCAAGATAATACACATGGTTGTTTTCATCCGAGTAGTCTTCCACTGGTTCAGTGGAACGAAGTCCATCGTATACTTGTTGATCAAGCTCATTACTATCAGGCGGTTTTGGTAAATTAATTCTTTCAATAGCATTTGGAACCAGTTTGTATTCAAATGGAGCAGACTCGGCTCTTTCTTTAATTATCTGAATTTCTTTCGGTAATTCTTTATTATAATTTTCGTCAAATGTTACTAGATTACCCTTCCAAACCACTACTGCTAATAGTATTACAGCTAACGTGAGTGCAAATAGTAACTTGACGAGATGAGTATTTTTGTCTTTGGATATGTTTACACTTTGGTTTTGTTGATAATCAGATTCCATAATAAAATTTGTTAGTTATGCTAGTTATTTGTATACAGTATAACCTTACACATCTTAGATATCATGTCGCTTTGTGCACAAGTTAAAAATTCCATGCTATTTACATTTAAATCAATCTATGGTTAAATCTCGATAGAAAAGGAGTACGGGAAATGAAAAAACTTCTCATCATGTTGGCACTCGCGGCTGCCAACACAGCTTCTGCCCAAGATGGCGGTAGCTGTGTTTACTACATCAGTCACGAAGATGGTGCCGTGGCCGCTGGCATCTTTGATGCCGCCAGGCATATGGCTGAAGGTTACGGCCAAAAACCGACTGCCATTCAACCTGTTCAGGTTGAGGCCGACGGCCTCTACCACGCCAGCTTCACTTATCTGGATAAGGATTGCGGCGTCAAGACAGCCGCTCTCCAAAACTGAACGGCCCTACAAAAACAGCCCGACCCTATAAGATAGGGTCGGGCGAATTATTTATATAAAATTTATATAAATAAGGCATTTTTAAATACTTAATGACACCGCCGATTTAGCTTGACAAATATTACGTATAGTGTATACTATACATAGGAGTCAGGCCTTACCTGATACATAAGTAAGGAGGTTGCTATGCGCACCACCCTTTCCACGATCCTTTTGATTCTTGCAACGACCGGCGCAATGGCCGCCGAAGGCCGATACTACAATGCGGTGCCGGGCGCCCCGATGATTTTGCTTCACAACGGCGAGATGCTCGACATCTCCGCCGGCGTGCAGAAGCCGACGGACAAGATCGTTGGCTACACGGTCGTCGGCGACGTTACCTACGCCATCTACCAGCAGTCTGTGGTCGGGGGGCCGGTCTACGCCGTCGCCCAAAAGACCTCCTGAAAGGGGGGCCGGCAAAAATGCGCGTTCCCTCAACTTTTGGGGAGAACGCGCATTTTTTTATATTGAATCGTACGTTTTTGTTTATTCCTCAATCGTAAACTCCGCCCACTCACCATAATTGTCGAAATGATACTCTTCAAGAAAGTCTAGATTTTTATTTATCACAAAGCGGAAGCTGTGGGTACCTGGCCAATCTATATCTAGTATATAAGCTAACTCTTTTGAGTCTCCAGGCAAAATTGCACCATAGGCAAATGATATAGTCTTATCAACACTGCCGTCGTTATATCTATCAAACTCTAACGTAACAGTAAATCTTTCGGGGGTTCTAGCTTTGCCAGTATTTTCTATATTAGATTTGAAGATTTGTTTTTTACCTTCTTGAATAACCACTGGATTAGAAAGTTTTAGATTAGAAAGTGCCTGACCACTATTAATCGGTTGCCAAGGTATGCCGCCAGACCACTCTTTTTCTCGTACTAAATTTAAAAATTCTTTCCCTTCTTCGTGGTTTAAGACTACACCACCATACTGTTTAGCTATTTCAGAACCATAGTCAGTATCAAACTTAGTACTCACACCGACTATTTGTTTGCGTACAATCGCTTCATCTATAGCCTTAGCAATAACCGAATAATCTTCTGGCGTCATGAAGTGAGCCAAGATTTCCCCTGCCAAAGAAGCTTTGGCCGCAAAAAGACTGGGGTATGACGGTGTTGCTGGTGTCTCAACTTCGGTGTTTACCCGTAAATCTAACTGTTTCGGGCGAGGAACATTAAAATAAATTTTTTCATTAGCAACTATTATTTCTATATCCCCAGAAAGAAGTCGGTACACCTCATTGGTTAAAGGATGTTTTTCTGAGCCAATATAATCTCCGAGTTTTTGACCGTTACCGATATCAATCGCCATTATGTCTTTGTATTCTTGATTATGCTCAACAATAAGCGAGTCGGTTCGCTGTGACAATAATCCAATAAGCCTGCTTATTTCATCTTTAATTTTAGGAATTGGGTACGGCGTTGGGTCAAAAGTTATATCTGAAACCAACATTGGTAAAAATGGTTGTTCCTCACTGGTGTCATACAGTTCTTGATCAATTTCAGCAAAACTACTGTAGACCGGATAAGAAGCCGCTGGTTTTGATTGATAAAAATATAAACCGACTCCACCTGCTACCAGCAAAAAAGCTATTAAAATAAAGAGCAAACTTTTAATCATGGTTATATTCTAACAAAAAACCACCAAAAAACCCGACCATCAGGTCGGGTTTTGGGTATTGGCTGGGTCGTTCCTAACTCTCGGTAAAGTCACTGGTAGCTTTAACTTTCTTCGTGACGTTGGCCGCTGGGTTGATTGGTTGGCCAGTGGTTGGTGAAAT
>JBGSYZ010000005.1:0-43982 GCA_041750655.1 Minisyncoccia bacterium
TTTTTCCTTTCCTTCTGAAGCTTCAGAAGGAAAGGAAAAACCCTTCTCTACAAATCTACGAGGAGGGATAAAAAGACCCTTGAGAGTCTTTTTATCCGGTTTTTTGCGCTAGCAAAAAATTGCCGATCTGAGTCCGGAGGACGAAGCAGGCAAAGGAGGAAGAAACTCCAATACTAACAAATACAATATTCTGAGAACACTTTTCATCCGGTTCTGCTTCCAGGCTGAAATCGCCGATGTTTACAAGGCGATAGGAGGACGCTATTGTGCTTCATTACTTAGCCCTGTGCGGTTTGCAAAGTATATCTATCTTCATCCTTATACACGCCACTATAACTAAAAAATGAACAGCTCCCTGTTATAATTAGAGTAATATGAGGTTATGTGCCGGGGTTATTTTTTCTTTAATTGCTGTTTTTTGGGCTGCTCCAGTATCTGCTGCGACTCTATATTTAGACCCAAGTGAAACAGCCACGAATAAAGGTGAAAGTGTGGTTTTAACCTTGCGTTTAGATACTTCGGCTGATGAATGTATTAATTCAATTGACGCCGTTATAAATTTTGATCCTGGGTTGCAAGTAGCCGATGTTTCAATTGGAAATTCAATTTTTAGTTTATGGATTGAACCACCAGTGTTTGATAATGACGCTCGCACTATATCTTTTGCCGGCGGTGTTCCTAATGGCTATTGTGGGCGTATAGATGGTGATCCTGAATTAACTAATAGTATTGCGGAGATTATTTTTAAAATTCCTAGTTTTTCAATCGGTGATTCTGGTGTAGGTCCTGAAAGAAAAGTGACTTTTGCAGACACAACTAATTTATATTTAAATGATGGTCTTGGTACCGCAATAAAAGCTAATACAAGTGGCACAAAGATTATAGTCGGTGATAATTTTTCTGGTGGAGCTGATGACGAATGGAGTGCACGTGTGAAAGAAGATACTTTTCCACCAAAACAATTTAGTATAACGCTTACGAGGGATGAGTCTGCTTTTCATGGAGATTACTTTATCGTTTTTAACACTAATGATAAACAAACAGGAATTGACCACTATGAGGTCATTGAAGAGCCGATCAACAATCTGGGTGATTTTGATTTCTTTAAATGGGGAGGCGTGACTGCTCCATGGAAACGAGCCACTAGTCCATATGTTTTGGAGGACCAATCACTCAATAGTGTGATTCGCGTGAGAGCTATTGATAAAGCTGGAAACGAATACGTTGCTTCATTAGTACCAGATGAATCGATGCGTGGTGTTAATACTGACAAAGCAATTTTGTATGTGTTGTTAGCTTTTAGTGTAATCGTATTGCTCTTAGTCATCTGGCTGTTGGTAGTTCATCTCAGAAGAAGACAAGATCAGGGATCTATCGAACATGAAGATACTAAACTTAAAGATGAAGAAGAACATGATAGTGAAGAATAATCTTACAGAGCATGTGTACTCAACTTTTTTTCGGCTGTCTTTTTTGTTGGTAGTAGGGTTGATGTTTTTCAATACTGCATCGCTTGCAGAAGCAGCAACTCTTTCTATTTCGCCTGCCACTGGTGTGTACACTGTTGGCTCACCATTTTCTGTTAACATCCTTCTCAATACCCAAGGAAAAGCAGTTAACGCTGCTGAGGGGCTGTTAAAGTTTAATCCAAATGAGCTTAAGGTACAGAGCGTAAGTCAAGCTGGTTCAGTTTTTAACCTATGGGCAGTAGAACCAACGTATTCTAATTCAGCTGGAACCATTACTTTTGGTGGGGGTTCTCCAAAAGGTTACACCGGAAGCAGCGGTTCAATTATTTCAATTCGATTTATCCCGCAAGGTGCTGGTACTGCCAAAGTGACTTTTAGCTCGGGTTCAGCACTAGCGGCTGATGGCTCTGGTACTAACGTTCTTACTAGTATGGGAAGTGGTACATTTACTATAGCTGCGCAGTCTGCTACCCCTGAACCGGAACAAATTGAGTATATTGCACCAGCCAACACCCCATCTGCTCCAGTTGTTGTATCAACTTCACACCCTGACCCTGAGAGTTGGTCTACAGCAACTAAAGCTGATTTAAAATGGACGATTCCGTCAGGAATTACAGCGGTTCGTACGGGATTAAATACTAGCCCTAATAGTGTACCAACTGTTGTGTATGACCCACCAATTTCTAGTAAAACAATTGATGACCTTGGACAAGGAGTGCAGTATTTCCATATCCAGTTTAAAAATGAAAATGGTTGGGGGAAGGTAACTAGTTATAGATTGGCAGTCGATAGTGAGCGACCTTCAAAATTTGATATTTCTCTTTTAGATGCTAATGAGACTGGAAACCCAGAGCCAACTCTCAAGTTTGATGTTCAAGATGCTACCTCAAAAGTACTAAGATTTATTATACAAATTGATGGTGGGGAAGGTATTGAATATATAGATGAAGTCGGAAGCAGTACGTATAAACTTCCTCGATTAGAGCCAGGTAGACACTCAGTGGTAGTAGAAGCATTTGATGAAGCAGGCAATAGTATTGTCAACCAATTTGCCTTCGATATTGCTTCATTTGAAAAGCCTGTGTTTACTGAGTATCCTGCTCGGCTCACTACTGGTGTAACACCTGTAATTACCGGTAGCACTCGTCCACGGTCTGAAGTTCACATATCAGTCACTCGAGTAAACTCGTCTGTTTCTCCAATTGAGTACGTTGTGAAAAGTGATGATTCAGGAAAGTTTATTTTTATACCTGACGATGCTTTTGAAGAGGGTATCGTTGAACTAGTGTCTTACTCAATTGATGAGTATGGTGCACAAAGTGATAGTTCTGATGTGGTTCGAATAGTGGTTGCACCACCGGGTTATATACAATTCGGTTCAATGTTAGTCAGTGTTCTTTCGTTGTTTGTACCGTTAGTCGCTCTGTTATTTTTACTGGTTTTGTCTTCAGTATATTTCTTTAGAAGAATAAAAAATATTGGTGGATATGTAGTCAAAGAAACAAAAGAGGCGGAAGCTATGGTGGCTACCTCTTTCTCTAAGTTACAAAATACACTAGATACGCACGCAAAATCTTTAGCGTCCTCACGCAAAACTAAACAGTTGACCAAAGCCGAGTCTGAATTAATCGAGGCTTTGCGCCAGGAATTACAGGTTGCTGAGCGTCGTGTCAAGAAAGAGGTGTCAGATGTTGATGATATAGTATAGAGATAAATAATAAATATAGTATGAAAGCAATAGCGGTAAATATTTTAATAGCGATAGTGATAGTAATTGCAGCATTTTTTATTATTCAAAAAAAAGAGTCTGTGATAACCGGAAGCTTGGTTGAAAAAATTAATGAAACCAGATCTGAGATGGAACAAGCAGCTAAAACTACTGGCCTGGCACAAGTTGATGCTGAAGCTGATACTGTTGTACGTGATTGTGGTGTACGTGAACGATATGAAAGTTTGCTCGGCAGATTAGAAAGTCTTAACAATTCAGAATTGGTTGAAGTACAACAGCTACATGCTCAATGTTCGCATTATTACCCGACGCAAAAAGCTTTCATGGTTTATAAATTGGAAGAGCTTTTTTCAGAATATACATCATTAATTTCAGTGTTGGAGAGTGTTAGAAATGTTGAACCGGAAGAATACTCTGTTGATGCTTGGCGATCTCTGGTTACGAAAGAATCAACACGGGCGACACTCCTAAGACAACAATATGAGATACAAGGCAGAATCATTGAAGCGCTAGTTAAAAACGATACCAACACACTAAACATACTACTTGAAGATGCGAAGAAGGTTGCTGACTCATTGAACGTAACAAGTATTCAAATCAACGGAGAGCGTGATGCTCTAATCCGTATATGAAAATATGGTTTCAAAGAATTTTATATCGTATTTATGTAGGGTATAAACCTACAAATAGTAGAACAGTTCGTTATGCTTTTCCACTACTCTTCTTTTCAATTGCCTTTTTAGGGGCAGCTACCATTGTCTCTACTAGTTCCTCATATCTTACTCTAAAATCTTCGGCCAGTACGCTTAAAGAAGGGCAGTCATTTTCCATTGATGTTCGAATTTATGCCCATGAACCTGTCAATGCAATTGATTTGGCAATCGCTTACCCAAAGTCGCAAGTTGAAATTACCGGGATCGATGCTGGTCAATCAGTTATAACTTTATGGACAAAAGATCCATTTATAAAAGATAATGTCGCTTATTTTCAGGGCGGTACTTACAGAAAGGGCTTTAAAGGAGATCATTTTATTGCACGTATCGATGCGGTCGCCCAAAAAAGTGGCATTGCAAAAATTGTGGCTCAAAATGTAAAGCTGCTGGCCGGCGATGGTAAAGGAACTGAAGTTTCTGTTTCAGATAGTGACGGCAACCAACAAGTACAAATAAGTATTGCGAATAAAGATGGTGAAATTGTTGGTGATATCAGAATTATTAAGATTATTACTGATATAGACGGTGATGGCCAAGTAACCTTAAAAGATATCAGCGTGTTTTTATCCGCCTGGCGTAATCAAGATGTAATTTTTGATTTTAATGGAGACGGAAAAATGACATTTAGAGATTTCGGAATCATATTATCTGACTCATTCTTTAAATGACTCAACGAGCGAAGCGACTATGAGGAATTTACACAGGAGAATTCAGCTAGATTCGAGACCTAACGACAAACAAGTAACGACGAGCGCAAGCGACTACTTTCTTGTTTGGTTCCCAATCTGCTATTACTAATGCGGATTGTTGGAACTGGTAAAGTTATGATAAAAACACTCTGCGCTTTCTGTTCTTGTTTGGTTCCTAATCCGCCATTACTTAATGAGGCCTGGTTTTTAAAGACTGGAAGAAGTATAAAAACGTATGGTGAATTGCGAAACAAGAGAAGGTACCCTGGGGTAGAAATGCCCTTGTGGTGAGATTGTTGGAACTGTTGAGATACTACTATATATCTGAAACAAACTATTTATCATATTTATCATATATGATACATATCACTCAGGTATTCCGTAAATTAAGGTTTGTCTGAGCATGTAAAGACTATGTGCATAACTGTGAATAAGTCTGGGGAAAAGTAGTAGAATAAGTAGGTGATGGGACCAGTCTCGCGTAGCGAGATTATTGTCTCGATAGGCGAGAAATGGCTTAAAACAATAGTTTTGTACTGATTAGAGCCAGTACACCATTTCCATGATAGAACAACGTAGAGCACAAGAAAAAGGCTATATAACGCTGAAGGAAGCAGCGGATATTTCTAATTACTCAGCTGACTATGTCGGTCAGTTAATTCGTGCAGGAAAAATTGAAGGCCAGCAAGTGTATAGTAATGTCGCTTGGGTAACCACTGAAGCGTCTGTGCGTGAGTATTTAGCGGCTAAAAATAAATCCCTTCATCACCCAGAATTAAGCAGTAATGTAACGGAAACAGCCGAAAATTTTAGTGTATATATTTTATATGTCGTTGTTGGTCTACTAGCCGTTAGTTTACTAGTCCTTTTGTACATATTTGCGGTGTCATTAGATAAAGCTATCGAAAGAAAGGTTTTTGATAGCTCAGCAGCACCTGAAGGTTACACATGGGTTGTAGATACTGTTCCACATGAGTAATCTTTCTCTAAAACAGAATACGTGTAACTCAACACTTTACCTGATAGTTTTTTCTTCACGTTTTGTAGTGATGGTTGTTTTGTCTTTAATTTTTTCGTTTCTCTTACAACCGATTGAACGGGTATTTGCTGAAGAAGAAGTTGATAATGCTGAGACAGTCAATGTTCCTGAAGTGGTAGAGGTTGAGCCAATTATTGTTGCTGAAAATAATAGTAAAGTTGTTACTGACACTTCTTCGGTAGAGGTAATTACCGACGAACCTGGTGAAGTTGCTGAATCTGACACAACCAAAACTGAGACAACAGAAACTAGTTTGTTAGATGATGATTCTGATGCTGTAGATGTTGTTGTGTCAACTACATCATCTTCAGTAAGTGAGCATCAAGTCGCTGAAACCAGCTCGGCTACCTCTAGTGAATCAGAAATAAAGTCTAATGTTTCTGCGGCTACAACAAGCAATAGTTCAATAGTTAGCGATTCCATTGCTAGTACTACTACAAATAATAATTCTACTACCACTACCACCTCTGCTTCTAATCAGGCTACATCTACTGAGTCTTCAAATACTGAAGATAATGGAGAGGCTGTTGTAGATGATTCGGGTATTAATACTATTGATCTCGAGACAAATACAGAGTTTGATTCAAGTAACGAGGAAACTGTCCTTAATGATGATGATGATTCAGCCACTACTAGTGATGATTTATTATTAGCTCCTGAAGAGGAACCAGTACATATCAGTGATGCTAATCGTTATCAATTTTCAAAACAAGACTGTGTGGCTGTTGGAAACGGAGCTTATTATTGTAATGAAGCTGAAGAAACCGCTCCATTTTTAAAAGATGGAGTATTCGCCGCCCCTGACCAAGATGGGGATATGGAGATTTTTGTGAGAACAGAGGGTACAGAGGTACAACTTACACATAATACAGTTGATGATAATTCACCATACTATGACGCAGATTCAAATAGAGTAGTGTGGCATACCCAAATTAATGATAGGTACCAAATTGTTTCCTATGATCTCAAGAAAAACACTTCTGTGATAATGACCGACACAAACTATAACAACATGGAGCCTGTGGCTGACGGCGATATTACACTCTGGCAAGCATGGATTGGTAATAACTGGGAAATTATGATGAATGATGGAAATAAAACCTTACAGTTAACCAATAACGACATGCATGACATAGCTCCAAACGTGAGGGGTGGCTATATAGTGTGGCAGACGCAATTTGCTGAGGGTTGGAAAGTTGCTGTGTATGATACTGACACAAATAAAGTTGAGTATATTGAAGGTTTGGATGATTTTGGCATAGCAGAAAATCCGCGTTTTGTACTTGTGTTTGATCAGGTAAATGGCAATGGTGATATTACGACTGTTGGGTATGACTTCGATACAAAGTCAGCCATTCGACTCGGTAGTATGCCACAGGAATTACCAGAGAAATTACCAGAACCAGAACAAACTGGAGAAACAAAAGCTTTGGTTCAAACCAAACCTACTAGCAGGGATTCAAAAGAAGAGATTATAAAAAATGGTGATGGCCTGAGCGCTTCATCAACACCAAATTCTAGTGTAGATAATAACGCCACCAGCTCCGCCACATCTTTAGATATCGTTGTAACAGCCTCTGTTGATAATGAGGCTAGCACCACAACTAACATAATTGAAGAAGTAGATACTAATATAATTAGTACCAGTTTGTCTTCAGTGGAAATTAATATACCGGATTTAGTTATCCCCCCAATTACTGGCTCAAGTACTGAGGTTTCTGGTGATGCGGGGTAAAATGACCTTATACAGAGGTATGTTTAATACGGGTAAAAAACACCGGCTTATTTTGTTTACCTACAAATTAATTTCAGTTTGGCTGATATTGGTTTTTTGTTTTTCTAATACAGAACAGTGGCTAGTAGATGTTTTTGGTTTTCGCTTAACATTTTTACCAAGTGTAGAAAATGTTGAAGCGAGTGTTTTTCCGGCTATTAAAGTAGAGTCGTTTGATCAGGATGTCACTACTGATGGATCTACATTTACATTAAGTAATGATGTCGGTGCCACTACTTCTGCTTTTATCAAGATAAGTGGAGGTACTCGAAAAACAAGTGCTGGTCCGACTGGTTCAACTGCAAACACTAGTCCAGATGTTGGTACGGTCGGTCTTGTACTTACTGATACAAATGAAGTTACGGTTAAACGTGTCAATTCGACTTCTGTAAAAGTTATTGGGGAAGTGTGGCGATATGAAGGTGCTGCTGGTGGTAGTAATGAATTTATTGTACGCGATCGAGTTACAATGAGTCTTACTGGTGCTTCTGCATCAATGGCGATTTCTGGAATTACAGATGTTGATAAAGTAATACCATTTGTTACTGGATATACTGTTAATGCTGGTACAGTCAATGATTGGGAAGATGCCACTATAGCGGCTCATATGGATGATTCAGGCAACTTAGTTGTAAGTCGTAATAATTCTGGTACAGCCGCGACAGTGTATGTTGATGTAGTTGAATTTACAGGTTCTGATTGGTTAGTGTGTCATGGCTACTCTGCTTCTCATGATGGTGTGGTAGAAACTGTTACTCTCGATACTGATTCAGATGGACAGGGTGGTGGCACGTGCGACGTTAGCGACTGGAGTACAGCGACTATTATCGAGGCTACTATGGAGGGAGATTCTAGTGAGACAGGGCTTTCAGATACGTTGGCACTGGTGCGACCTGGGGCAAATACTACTAGTGTGGTATTTGATTTGCTGCAAGACAGTGGTGCTTTCAATGATGGGGCAGCCTGGATTCATGTATTACAAAACGATGATCTCGTGGTTAATCGTGCGTCTGATGCTGATATTGCCGAAGGTAACGGAACTTATGGAACAGCCAGTTGGCCTAGCGGGGCTAGCACGTCTGCTGACCTTGATAGTCTTAGTCTAGAATGGTTTACGGATACCAGTGGAGTTGGTACGGCACATATGCGCGGAGGTCTTCATGCCCGTATCACTGATCCAACTGGTACTATCGAGCACTGGGTTCACAGAAGTGGTAATACTGTAGGGGTAGAATATGGCGTTGTTGAATTGTCTGGCTTAACGTATGTTGATACTACAACGGTGGTTTCAGCCGTTGGAACTCAAAACGCTAGTGTCGATATACCGAGCGTCGATACCGAGCTTGGTGGCGTTTTTATTATTGCCGAAAATGTCACCCCAAGAAACGTGACTAGTATTACTTTAACCGAAAGTGGCAGCATTGATGCTTCAATTGGTCTAAATAATATAGAAATTTGGTACGATCTAGATTCTGCTAGCGATTGCTCGGGTGTCGCTTATGATGGTGATGAAACACAATTTGGGGCAACAGATACCAACGGCTTTTCTGGTCCAAACGGTGTGACAAATTTTTCTGATTCAGTAGGTATTTCTACCTCTCAGACCTTTTGTGCGTATATCGTATACGATGTTACCGAAGCTGCTTCAGATGGTGATACTGTTCAAATTAGTATTGAAAACCCGAGTACTGATGTTTCAGTTACTCTCGGTGGCATAGTTGGTCCAAATACTAATGTTGGTCTAACCGGTTCAACTACTGTTCGTAATGCTGAACTTACTCAAACTCACTACCGGTGGCTCAATGATGATGGGGTTGAAGGATCTGCTACAGCGATTGAAAACGAAGATACAGCCGCCACAGGTTTTGCTAATGGTACAATTCGACGTTTACGTATGCAGGTTGATACTCGAGGCTCTACTTCTTCAGTCCCTACTGCTTACCGGTTAGAATACGCTCAAAATCCAGGGAGCTGTTCAGCTGCCACTGGTTGGACGGATGTTGGAGCCGGTGGTGGAGATTGGGATATGTCCGATTCTATATATTTTGTGGTTGATGGGCTTGATTCAACAAATATTGGAACAGGCTCGGGTGGGGTGAGTGATCCAGCTGTTGGAAGTTTCTTGGGGACCAATGGTGGTCTACGCGACACGTCGTCTGAAACTGGTGCACTGACTTTGACAAGTAGTCAGTTCGTAGAATTTGAGTTTGCTATCGAACCAACAGTAGGAGCCCCTCAAGGTAATACCTATTGTTTTAGACTAACCGACCAGGGCACAGCTCTGAGGAATTATGATGTGTATGCTCAAGGTACTATCTCGGCTGATATAACCGTTAGTGTTAGTGGATCGGCCACGGCATCATTTGCTGTTGGTACTACTTCGGCCTACACCGGTGGAGTTTTTATAATTGAACGAGCCGGCGGTAATCGCACAGTCACAGATATCACTATTTCCGAGTCTGGTACTATCGATGCTCAGACTAATGTTGATAATATTGAACTATGGTACGACATGGATTCAGCTAGTGATTGCTCGGGTGTCGCTTATGATGGTGACGAAACCCAATTTGGTACTACCGATACTGATGGTTTTTCTGGACCTGACGGCACAGCAACTTTTTCCGGTACTCAAACAGTAAATAATTCAAACACAATGTGTGTCTACGTGGTGTTGGATGTCACTACGGGGGCCACCGATGGTCAATCACTAAAAATTCAGATTACTGACCCCTCAACTGAGGTGATTGTAACTAGTTCAAGTGTCGGTCCGAGCTCAATATTGTCGCCAAGCGCGAGTACCACTATTAATGGCCCGGTTATTACCCAAACTGGATACCATTGGCGTAATGATGATGGGAGCGAAACTAGTGCTACCTCTGCTTCTGGGGGAGTTGAGAGTACTCCTATAAGTGCTGTTCCCAAAGAATCGCCACGACGATTACGTCTACAAGTAGATAACGAAGGAACGGTGACTTCAGCTACTACCCAGTATCGTTTAGAGTACGGGACAAAGGTGACGACCTGTGCCAATGTTGGAACCTGGAATGATGTTGGTCCAACTGGTGGAGCTTTTGATTTAGTCGATTCTACAAATTTGACTGATGGAAGTAATACTACTGATGTCAGTGGGTTTGCTAATGGCGAGATAACAAATCCAGGAGGGTCTATCTTTCAAGGCACTAATGGGGGACAAAAAGACACATCTTCAGAAACAGGTGGCATTACTTTGAATAGTGGTCAATTTGTAGAATTAGAATATTCGATTGAGGCCACAACTGAAGCCGGAGACAACACCACATATTGTTTTAGACTAACTGATGCCGGCACACCTATCAGTGGTTATACTAACTACGCTGAATTAATCACTCGAGAAAAATTAGATTTTTATATTCAACGAGGGACGGCTACCACTACTGGTAATAGTATTACCTTAACCGCGGGAGTTGATTACATTGCTCCCAGTTCTTCGAGCTCTGCGTTTGTTCGCATCACCAATTCGCAGATTACTGGGGCCGGGCGTGATACGAGTGGTACCACCCAAGCAGCCGATGACGTGACAGCCTTTATTTCTAACCCTAGTAATATCGAAACCAATTTTACTATTACCAGACCGACTGGTGCGTCCAACAATACTGTGGTTGACTGGGAGATTATAGAATTTATTGGTGTGGCTGCCACTGATAACGAAATGATTGTGCGGAGTCAGGGTGCGGTTACGTATGGTACATCAGCCCTTTATGCTACCGGGACAGCAGTTTCGGGAGTGGCTGACGATTCAGACGTGGTGGTGTTTATTACTGGCCAACAAAACCCCGACACAAGTACTGGGTACTACACTATGCTCTCAACCGCTTCTTGGGATGCCACAACTCAACAACCAGTGTTTCAAAGGGGTGACTCAGGTTCTGATGCGGCTCAAATAAGTTACGCCGTAGTTGAATTTACTGGTGTTAACTGGAACATTCAACGAATTGAACATACGTATGGGACGAGTGCATCTGCAGAAACAGAAAGTATTACGCCTGTAACATCGCCCAATCAAGCATTTGTACACGTACAAAAAAGAAACGGGGCTGGTGAAACTGGTTTGGATGATTTCGGACAAGAAGTGTGGTTATCCAGTAGTGGTGCCGTATCATTTCAGCTTCAATCAAGCGTAACAAATTTTGCACTACATACATCGGTAGCCTGGGTAATTGAGAACACGCAGACTGGTGACGGTGCAATGGTGGTATCAAGGTCAAATGGAACACTTGGTACCGGAACTAGTAATGGATGTGGTGGTACCCAACCGTGTGCTGAATTTCTTAGTATAGGTAGTCCTCTGAATAATATTAATAATGGTTCACTGTTTATAACTAATCGTGGAGCAGGTACGGGTACCGCTTTTCCACGAACAGTGGTGGCTGCTCGTATTGTTTCTACTTCTCAGTACCGAACTTGGCGTAGTGAGACCGGGCAAGCACAAACGTATCGGACAGCAGTAGTGCAATGGCCAGTGGCAGAAATTTCTTATCGTCAAAACTATTATCGTTTTTACGTCGATAACGATGCTTTGACACCGTCTGATCCATGGCCAGTTGGAGCAACTGATTTGGGCGAAAACACGTCAATCACAGGGGCAGACGATCCTCTTGGTGAAGGAGAACGAGTTCGTATTCGAATGTCAGTTCTTGTTAATAATGCTAGCCTGCCGGCTAGTACGAAAAGTTTTAAACTTCAGTATGGACGACGTGACACCAGCTGTTCAGCCATCTCTGCTTGGAGTGATGTTGGTGCACCCGGTGGTGGTGAGATTTGGCGCGGGTACAACGCCACTCCAGCTGATGGTACTGAGGTAGCTTCTACATCACTTCTTATTTCAGTGTCTGATAGAGCGGGTACCTACGAAGAGTCTAATCCTTCGGCGGTTAACCCTTGGTCAGCAGATATCGGACAAGATATTGAGTACGATTGGGTGGTTGAACAAAACGGTGCGGTGCAGCGTTCAGATTACTGCTTCCGTATGGTTAATAGTGATGATTCACCACTAACAAGTTATAACCAATACCCAACACTACGGACCACAGGCTATACCCCAGTAATTGGCGATTGGCGGTGGTATGGAGATGAGAATAATGAGACACCTTTGTCTGCTTTAGCAGGGGAAAATGTGTCTCCGAGTGATGTTATAAATGAAGATGCTATTAAGTTGAGAGTAATGGCTCACGAAGTGGAAGGAGCGTCCGGCTCAAATGTTAAATTTAGGTTGCAGTATTCAGAAAGGGCTGATTTCAGTGACGGTGGGTATTTTGTAACTGCTACCAGTAGCTGTACAGCCACATCTACCTGGTGCTATGTTGACGCTGCCGGTAATGATAATCAAATCATATCTACTAGTACACTCACTAATACTGATGCGTGTGTTCTCGGAGTAGGTAGTGGCTGTGGTAATCATAATGAGCAAGCGACTACCACTACCACCTTGACGCAAACGGCCGGATCGAAAATGGAATTTGAATTTGCTATTAAACCGGCTGGTCCAAGGGTTAATACTGTGTACTTCTTTAGACTGTATGATGTACCCAATGATGAGGCTTTAGTGGCATCTTCTTCATACCCCAGTCTTGTTACAGAAGGCGGGTCACTAAGCTTTACTGTTGAAGGGGTAGGGTCAGGACAATCGACTGAAGGAGTAACTACAGATGTAGCTACCACCCCAATCAGTATTCCATTCGGTGAATTGCCATTTGATACCGATTATAATGCAGCCTATCGACTGACGGTAGATGTAAACGCTACTGAAGGTTATCAGATGTTTATGTACGCCAATCAGGATATGCTTGATAGTTATGGTAATAAAATTGAACCAATTTCAGGAACAAACGACACTCCAGTATCATGGTCGACAGGCTGTCCGGGCTCAGCTGTGAGTTGTATTGGGTATCATGTTGGCGATGACGCACTCTCTGGTGGTTCGACCCGTTTTTCACCCAATGATTCATACGCGGCCATGTCTACTAGTACGCCTGAAGAGGTAATGTTTAGTAGTCAGCCATCAACAAACGAAAGTAGTGACCTAATCTTTAGAATTAGGGTTAGCGACCAACAACCAGCTGGTGTATATCAAAATGATGTAACGTTTATATCAGTACCGACCTTCTAAAAGATGCATCAGTCCAAATAACTAAAAAACTTGATTATACACCAAATGAGTTACATTCTTATCAGACTAAAGTGCTGTTACAGAGTCATGTGGCCGGTGTAAAATTAATTAAATATTTAGAAAATGAGAAAGCGGGTTCTGAGTGGTCGCTGTTTTATAGGTGCACAAAAAACACTCGCTCTTTTTCTTATTTGTCTCTTTGTTTTCTCTGATATACATACTTTTTTAGATTGGCCACTTTTATTTGAAGCAGAAGCAGCTCAAGCTACCATTGATGCCACAGTAAGTACTGCTCAACTTGAACATGTGTATATTGGCTCTCAGACAGTGTTCGTGTCTGATCAAGTTGGGTATAAGTTTTATGTCGATAGCACTGGTACCTGTGTGTATAGTAAAACAACAAACGGAGGTACTAGTTGGGGAGCTGCGGTGACTGTCGATGCTGTAACTACCTGTTTTGGAGTTGCAGTTTGGTATGACCGTTGGACTCCGGGCGATAATGGAAATTATATCCATATTTTGACTATGGATGCTGGAGCTGGTGCAGACGAATTATGGTACAACCGACTCGATACAACTTCTGATACAAGATTGTTAGGTCAAACACCAACGAGTGCGGTATCAAACTCAGGACAAGTGCCAACCTATGCTGCAGGAGCCAACACCGGTTCAATCACTAAGGGAACTGACGGTACTTTATATATGGCATCAGCCGATGCTAGTGATAGTTTTGTGGTTGAGTGTTCTTCAAATTGTGGAGTAGCTACTAGTTGGACTGAAACTGGTACTAACCCTATGGATTTGGCAGCCGATTTTTCACTGGTACTACCTCTCAGTGGTGGTGATATTCTCCTTATTAACCGAGACATTTCGGCCGATGATATGAGAAGTAAAGTGTGGAACAATGCTGGTAGCTCATGGTCAGCTTCTTGGTCAACCATTGATGCCAATGCACTTGAAAACTCTGTCTATGATCCAGCTTTTTCAGCCATGGTGAACAAAGAAACTGGAGATGTGTTTTTGGCGTATGTAGATGATTCCACGACCGGTACAATTGGTGGAAACAATGATAGTATTAAAACGGCACTTTACTCTGGAGGGAGTTGGTCATCAAAGACGAATGTAGAAACCAACAGCAGCCTAGGATTAACTGATGTTTCATTAGCAATTGACGCCAACAACGGAAACGTCTATGTGAGTTACACTGGTCGTACCACCCCGGCTACCGCTACTACCGCTAACGTGTATTGGGCAACCTCTACCTCAGCTATGACTAGTTGGAGTAGCAGGCAGGGGCCAGTTAATACCGGAGCTGATGATATCTATGGCTTAGGACTTAATGGCTATAGTGATGAACGAATGTACGTAACTTGGTATGGTCTTACACCAGACGATATTTTCGGCAATACTTTAGCTGATATAACACCAATCACTGTCGTGTCTGCTTCAGGTACACAAATTAGTACCGTTAGAGCCAGTACAACAAACTTTTATGTTGGGGGAAAATTTTTGATTAAAGAAAATGTTACTTCACGAAACGTAACTGATATAACAATTGCTGAAACAGGCACAGTGGATGCTGCGAATGGCCTTACTAATATTACGCTTCGCTATGATTTAGACACCACTGCTCCATATGATTGTGCTAGTGAATCTTACGCTGGTAGTGAAAGTCAGTTTGGAAGTACAGACACCAATGGTTTTTCTGGTGCTGACGGATCTTCATCTTTTACTGGTTCAGTCGGTATTAGCCCCACCCAAGCGATGTGTGTGTACGTGGTCATGGATGTCTTAAAAGCTGCTGCTGATACTTCGACTTTAGATATTGAAATTACCAATCCTGTCACTGACGTACTCTTATCTGGTGGGGTAAGTGCTGTGCCAGCTACTGTGCAAGCGATTGGTGGTAGTACCACTATTGTTGACTCGAACTTAACCCAAACGCATTACCACTGGCGAAACGATAATGGCAATGAAACTACTGCTACATCACGTACAGCCGGAGTTCAAGATACAGCCTTGAACTCACTCCAACAATCTGTTCCCGTCAGATTACGTTTTGGTGTTTCAAACGAAGGTTCTACTACCTCATTACCAACCACATTTAGACTTGAGTATGCGAATAATCCTTCCACTTGTGATTTAGCCACTGGTTGGACAGATGTTGGAGCAGCTGACGATGATTGGAATATGTATGATTCTTCTTTTGTTACTCATGCGGCTAACACTACAGACATTAGTGTAGGGATTGGTGGAGTAGATAATGAAAATACTGATCTTCTTACCCCAAATGGTGGACAACGTGATACTTCTTCACAATCAGGTTCCTTAACGTTTCTACCAACCAACTGGACGGAATTAGAATTTTCTATCGTGGCCTCAACTACTGCAGCGGAAGGAAGTAATTATTGTTTTAGGCTGACTAACGCCGGAGATCCATTGCCTACGTATACTAATTATGCTCGCGGTACGATCCAGGCAGACGTTACTGTTCGAGCTACTAGTACCCAAGTGGCGAGTGTTGATATTCCAACTAGTAATTTTTATATTGGTGGCACCTTTTCTATTACCGAAAATACATCCTCCCGTAATGTTACTGTTATCACTATCAATGAAAGCGGCAGTGTTGATGCTACGGTTGGTTTGGATGGAGTGCGCTTATACTATGATTTAGATACCACAGCCCCGTATAACTGTGTAAGTGAAACATATTCAGGTAGCGAATCGCAATTTGGGGCAACCACCACTTTTTCCGGGCCTGATGGAACTGTTTCATTTTCTGGAAGTCAAAGTATTTCGACCACTAGCACGATGTGTGTCTACGTTGTTTTGGATGTGACTGAAGGTGCCCGTAATGGAGAGACGATTGATATCTCGATTAGTTCAGGTTCAAATGTGACGGTTTCTGGTGGCGGTTCGGTAGCCCCATCAATCCCGATTGATATAACTGGATCAACCACGATTGCTGGCGCAGTTGTGACACAAACTCACTATCATTGGCGCAATGATGATGGCAGTGAATCAGGAGCGACTTCTGCCACTGGCGGGTTACAAGATACAACTGTAACTGATTTTGCTAAATCAACTCCAATACGATTACGGATTGGTATATCCAATGAAGGTTCAACCACTTCTGTGCCGCGTCGGTATACATTAGAGTACGGTATAAAGGCTACAACGTGTGAAGACGTTTCCGTCTGGAGTGATGCAGATGGTGGAGGAATTTCATGGGAAATGTATGACTCAGGCAACTTGTCTAATGGCTCAGATACAACCGATATTGCTGAAGCAAATGGGGGAGTAAGTGACCCCGGTGGAAAAACATTTTTAGTAAGCAATGGAGGAGTACGCGATACAGAATCGCTATCAGCTACTACTACCCTCACTTCCACGCAGTACACAGATTTAGAATACAGTATAGCTTCAACTGGTAGTACTCCGTACGAAACCACTTTTTGTTTTCGGGTGACACAAAATGGCACACCGTTGTTACAGTATGATCAATATGCTGAATTAACGACAACCGTAAAAAGAGATTTTAAAATTCAGCACGGGACAAGCTCAGTTACTGGGACGGGGGTCACACTAACAGCTGGAGTGGATTATATTGCTCCCAGTTCTTCGAGCTCTGCGTTTGTTCGCATAACAAATATGTTCAGTACTGGTGCTGGTAACTCAGCAGCTGGTAATACCCAAAATGGTGATGACGTTACTGCTTACATTACTAACCCAGGAAACATAACAACTAATTTCACCATTTCACGAGCCTCAACTGCTATTAATAACACCCAAGTCGCTTGGGAAATAATTGAGTATATAGGCGCTCCTGGTGGAGACAATGAAATTATTGTTCGTGATCAAAGTGAGGTTTCGTTTACTGGTACTGGTGCTGTTGCTACGGGAACGGCAGTCTCAAATGTTAATGATGATACAGACATAGTGCCATTTATTACTGGAATACGAAGTAGAAGTACAGTCGCCACTCAATATTATGCTGCCCAAGCTACATCTAAATGGAATTCCGCTACTGATGAACCAGTGTTTGAAAGAATTGGGACCGGTCCAATTGTTGATGTTAGTTATGCTGTAGTCGAATTTACTGGGCTAAATTGGAAAATTCAACGAGCAGAGCATAGTTATCTTGATCCTACTGTAGTTGAAAGTGAGGAAATTTCTCCCGTGATTAGTCAAACACAGGCCTTTTTACATACCCAAAAAAGAACTGGGGCGGTCACTCAACAAGTTCATTTTGGCCATGAGGTTTGGTTGCCGTCTATGGGATCAGTCTCGTTTCAAGTAGAATCAACAGCCGCTACTACTTCCGGTTTGGTGTCAGTGGCTTGGATTATTGAAAATACTCAAACAGCCAATGGCGCCATGGTAGTTCATCAGAGTAATGGTTTGATTGTGGCCGGGACAGAGCCACGTTTAACAGTTGTTACGTTAGGAACTCCGGTGGAAGCTGTTAATAATTCATCGGTTTTTTCAATGTCTCGAATAAATGAGAACACAACTAACTACCCTCGTATATTAGGTTCAGTCATTCTCACGTCTACGTCTACTTATGAAATATGGAACAGTGATAGATTAGCGGCCAGCAACTACCGGTATCGTACGGAAGTGGTGGAGTGGCCCGCCGCAGACCTAGCGATACGTCAAAATTATTATCGTTTTTATGTTGATAATGACGCGCTGTTACCAACAGATGCTTGGCCACCCGGGGCTACAGACTTAGGAGAGAATACTCCGATTGCCTCATTAGACGAACCGCTGGCCGATGGTGATCGAGTACGAATTCGGATGACAGCCAGAGTTGCCAACGCTTCTTTGCCGGCTGGATTGCTGACAGTTAAATTACAATATGGTGTTAGAGTGACAACTTGTTCAGCCATAAATACTTGGAGTGACGCCGGTGGTATCGGCAGCGGTGCAATTTGGCGTGGTTACGATACCAGTGTGACTGACGGACTATCACTTTCTGGGAATCCACCCACCGGTGGTGATTTATTAATTTCTGTGGCTGATGTATCTGGTCGGATTGTAGAAGAGAATCCAGCAGTCGCCAATGAATTTCCGGTGTCAGATGGGGATGATATTGAGTATGATTGGGTGGTTGAACAAAATGGGGCGGCACAAAAAACCACCTATTGTTTTAGGATGATTAAAACTGATGATACAAATTTAGATGGATATTTCAATTATCCGCAACTTAGAACTGAAGGTTATACTCCTGCTACTCAAAACTGGCGTTGGTATGATGATGAGATTAATGAAACACCACTAATAGCTTTAGCAAACGAAAATTCAGCTCCTATTGATGTAAAAAAAGGAAATACAATAAAACTAAGAGTAACTGTAAATGAACTTAAAAATCTGAGTCAAGTTAATGCTCGTTTTAAGTTACAATTTTCTGAGTCACCAATTTTTGCAAACCCACAAGACGTGGTGGCCACAACAACTTGCGTTAGCGATTCTATTTGGTGCTATGCCGATGGTGCTAGTAATGACAATGCAACCATCACTACTAAATTATTAACCGATAGTGATAGTTGTGGTGGTGGAGTAGGCAATGGTTGTGGTGTTCATAATGAATCTCCAGACATACGTAACGGTTTTACGCACGGGGCCTCACGAGCGATAGAGAATGAGTTTACAATTCAATACACCCAAGTCGAAAGAAAATTTGGTCGGGTGTATTACTTCCGGCTGTATGATTTAGTGAATGATTTACCGGTGCCAGTCAATACTTCCTATTCATACCCGTCTGTAGTCGGCGAATCCTCCAGCCTCACCTTCACCCTTTCTGGGATTGCTAGTAGTACTGCTACTGAGGGAGTGACGACAGATATAGCGACAACTCCAACGTCTGTACAGTATGGGGCGCTTAATGTTGGTACTGAATTAGAAGCAGCTCAACAGATCTCTGTTATCACCAATGCGACCGATGGATATGCAATATATCTTTTTGCAAATCAAGATCTACTTGATAGTTCCGGCACGTTAATTCCAGCTATTGCCAGTACGAATCAATCACCAGATAGCTGGGAAACTGCTTGTACAATTCTGCAAACAGGTTGTTTTGGTTATCACACCGGTGATGATTCATTAAGTGGTGGATCTACTAGATTTGCACCAGATAATACTTATGCTGCTTTTTCAACCACGACACCAGAAGAGATAATGTTCAGTAGTCAACCAACAGTTTCTGAAAGTACTGATATAATCTATAAGATTCAAGTTTCGGAGAGTCAGCCGGCTGGTTTATACGAGAATGAATTAACATTTCTCGCTATTCCAATATTTTAGTATTATGAACAGCTATTCTGTAACGTTATATTCACTGCTATCAATCTTTATATTTCTCAGTGCCCCTTGGAGCCTTCATGCAGCGGTTAATTATTCGGTTACTCCACGAGTTATCGACGTATCAGCTGAAGCCAGAGATATTATTGACCGGACAATCACCATCACCAACAATGCAAATTATACCTCTAGCATATTTCCGTCTGTTAATGAAATATCTTTAGATGAAGGGGGTGATATTACCGACTTTAAGGGTCCGTCTATGGTGGATCGTACGTCTACGATTACTACTTGGATTGAAATTTCTCGACAAGAAATCAATATTCCAAAAGGTGAGTCATACGAACTTCCGCTTACTATCCGCATGAATCCCAATACCCAACCTGGCGAGTATCATGCGTTAATTGGGTTTGGTTCAGGACGTAATCGAGATGAGGCGGAAAAGTTAGTTAAGGAGGGGAGAGCACCAGGTGTGGTTGTAACAATTAGAGTTGAAGACACGGCTGTAGAACATATGGATTTAAAAGGTTTTGTAGTTGATAAATTTATAACGAGTAGCGAGAACCAAGCAGTACGTTATACACTTACAAACCCTGGAGATACAACAGTTGTACCTGGTGGTGAAATCATTTTTTATGATGGTAATGGAAAAGAAGTGTCGAGTATTAATGCTAATCCTGAGAGTATTTCATTAGATCCAGATCAAGAAATAGAGATACGTGCCCAAGTCCCCATAACGGGTATGTTGGGTAAGTATAAAGCCTTCTTAAATGTTAATTATGGGACTTCCCAAACTGCCTCTGTGTATGACACTGAGTTTTTCTATGTAATTCCTTGGAAGAAACTGCTCAGTATTTTTGTAATCCTTCTTTTCACTGCTATCATGCTCACAGCCTTTCTTTACAAGAAGTATAGTATAGGTGAAGGTGGTGATGACGATGATGTTCATCACTTGCAGTTCAGATTCAAAAATGAGCCTTCAGAATTAAAAGATCATGATATCAATCTCAAAAAAACTAATACTCCTGAGTAGTTTTTTGTTCGTGGTTTTAGCGCTGCCGTTTTTTGTGCTTGCCCAAAACTCTCTTACTTTAAGTGTAACACCACCGCTATTTCAACTTTCGGCTGTGCCCGAACAAGTGTGGCAAAGTAACATTAAGGTTATTAATTCAAACTCGTTTCCAATTACGGTATATGCTAATCCTGTAAATTTTGCACCTGTTGGTGAAGAAGGTCGTGGACAATTTATTCCTGTTTTTGAAGCTGAAACCAAAGGACAAACATTGGCCGAATGGATTACAGTAAGCAAAGATGCTATAGAAATACCTCCAGAAAGTAGTACGGAAGTTAACTTTACTGTTAATGTTCCTAAAGACGCTGCTCCAGGTGGTCACTTTGCTGCAATTTTGGTTGGTACTAAACCACCGGAAAAAGATACTGCGATGGCAGTGCGAACAGCTCAAGTTGTCTCATCTTTGTTTTTTTTGAGTATAGATGGTGATGTGCAAGAAAAAGCTAGTATTCGTGAATTTTCGGTTAATGATAGCTTTATTGATAAACCCCAGGTTAATTTTCTGTTGCGATTACAAAACGACGGCAATGTACACATTCGTCCACAAGGCGAAATAAAAATATTTAACATGTGGGGTAAGGAGCGAGGAGTTATTCCTATTAATCATGGTAGTAATTTCGGCAATGTGCTGCCTGATACCATTAGAAAATTTAATTTTTCATGGACTGGGCAAACATCACTTGCTGATATAGGTCGGTACAAAGCTGTTGTTACACTTGGTTTTGGAAGTAAGGACAGACAAACAATTTCACAAGAAGTGTTTTTCTGGGTAGTGCCAGTTAAACTTACTATACTAACAATACTAATTTTAATTACCCTGATTATGTTGATTCGCTGGGCGATTAAATCGTATGTTCGACGTATGCTTATAATGGCTGGTATCGATCCTGAAGAACGTGAAAGTGCGAGGGCTTCAGGAGCTGTTGTAATGAATAAGAGATTCAGTAAAAGAGAACAGTCAGTACCTCAGGCGGTTAGTGAATTATCTAACAAAACCACCTCAAATTGGATGTTTCAGTTTGTAAGTGAATATAGATATTTCTTCGTTGGTATACCAAGCGCCATGCTGCTTCTCGGATTTATTTTTTGGTATGTAAGTAGTGCTCTCACAGCAGAACGAAATTTTGAAGCTACCATTGGCGAAGGCGAAGGTGAGGTTAAGATTAATTCCGAAGAATTGAAATTACAGGAGAAGACTGAAACTCCAGCTGCAGAGTCGTCTAAAACTTTTAATCAAGATACTGACCATCAAGACTTTAAGCTCAAGGTGGTGAATGTTAGTGGTGAACCAGGTATTGCGGCTGAAATTTCCGTTCAGTTAGAAGCAGCTGGTTATATTTTAGATAGTTTGGAACCAGATTTAGAGCGAACACAAGATGCTACTGTTATTGTAACCACAAAGACCGCTGCCACTGCTGCCCAAGAAATTAGTAAGTTGCTTGGTAATGTACTTGTGTCGTTTAAACAGATTGATGGTAATACCGAAGAAGAACCAGAAATAACTGTTTTTGTAGGCAAAGACGCTCAAAAATAAAAGTGGTATAATCAAATATATGAATACTAAAACCACCGTTGTTTCAATTGTTGTTTTTATTATGATACTAACTGGTATGTTCGGCTATGCCTTTATTAAACAACGTCAATTACAAAATACCCAGATTGAACCAGAGCCACAAGTAAATGACGTTGGTCGGTATGATCATATTACCCGTGTAACTGCCAAGCATTTTTACATTGATGGAGTACATACTTTTGCAGGAGAAATTGTTATGCCAACACCATGTGATTTACTTGAGGCAAACACCAGTGTAGCTGAATCATTTCCAGAACAAATCTCTATTAATTTTTCAGTTATTAACAATGCTGAGTTCTGTACCAAAGTTGAAACACCGCAACGCTTTAAAGTTAGTGCAACTGCCAGTGATCAAGCAACAACCCGGGCATTTTTTGAGGGACGGGAAATTGAACTAAATCTCGTTCCGGCGGCAGAAGGTGAAACACCAGATGAGTTTGAGTTATTTATTAAAGGATGATTTCTGCCTTGAGGCAGAAATCATCCGGTCCGAGCGAGAGCGAGGAATCGCAATGTGAGGCTTGATGCCGAACTAGCGATAGGTGGGCAGCATATTAATTCTTAAGATTTGTGCTCCTTAGTACACTTTTAGTGTAGAACCCCTACGGCAAAGATTAACCGTTCCTGACGAATGTCAGGATGTCCGATCTGAGTCCTTGGACGAAGCCGGGCAAGGTGGGTAGAAGTTAAACCTTGAGCTTTGTGCTACTTAACACTTTACTGCACAGCACCCTGCGGCAAAGATTAACCGATCCTGACTTCAAGCACGAATTTCTTGTGTTTTCAAGGCAATGCTGTCTTAATTACCTCGAAGAATTGAAATTTTTTTTGCTACAATTATAGTATGGATAAATTTTATATACCGATTTCTATTGTTGTGGCTGGAGTAGCTGTTGCCAGTGCTCTGTATTTTACTCAAACTCCGTCGTCGGGTAATGTGGCAGTTAGAGTTGACAGTAACCCCACAGTAAAAAAAGACGAGGTGACACCAGAACGTGTTTTGACATTGGTTAATCCAAAACGTACAGAAAATCGGTATGTGCGTGGGGATGGTGATACACAAATAACAATTGTTGAGTTTTCTGATTTTGAATGTCCTTTTTGTGCGCAAATTCATCCTACTCTCGAGAGAATTGTAAATGAGTCTGATGGTGCAGTTGCTTGGGAGTATCGCCATCTACCTCTTTCTATTCATCGTAATGCTCAGTCAGCAGCTTTAGCAGCAGAATGTGTTGGTGAACTAGCCGGAAATGAGGCTTTTTGGAAATTTGGTGACTTTCTTTTTTCCAACCAAAAACAGTTGTCTCAAGAACTTTACACTCAAGGTGCTAAAACCCAAGGCATTTCTGCTTCCGATTTAACCTCGTGTATGTCGAGAGATGATATTGCTACTCGAATTCTTGAAGATACAAAAACCGCCGCCGCTCTTGGAGGTGGGGGAACACCATTTAATGTAATTATTTATGAGGACGGATCAACCAGAGCAGTACCGGGTGCTCTTCCGTATAAACAGTTTAAAGCCTTAGTGCAACGGTAGTATGAAACTAGATAAAGCATCCATAATCACCATTGTGATACTGTTGCTCGTTATTGCTGGTGCAGTGTATTTTGTGTGGTTTTCAAATACAGCCCAAGAAAAAAAACTCGATGCACTACCTAATGATAATTTTAACAAAGTAGTAAGGTCAGTTAATTTAACTGACCTTGATGACAGACCAGTTTCTTTAGCTGACTACCAAGGTTCTGTCATTGTTGTAAATACATGGGCAAGCTGGTGTCCATTTTGTACTCAAGAGTTACCTGATTTTGAAACTTTGGCTTCAGAGTATAAAGAAAAAGGGGTGGTTGTTATAGCAATTAACAGAGCAGAATCAAAGCTACAAATTCAAGCGTATCTTAATACCTTACCTAGTTTTAGTAATACAATTGTGCTGCAGGATGTTGGAGATTCTTACTATAAATTTATAGGCGGTTTTTCTATGCCTGAAACGGTTTTTTATGATACTGACGGTACTGTTGTCGTTCATAAACGTGGTTTTATGAGATTAGAAGAAATGCGTCAACAGCTTGAGACTGTGCTTAATTTAGCCGCTGAGTAAGTATGGCTGAAATTTCACTGACATTTATTGTTTCAGCATTCATTGCTGGAATCTTGATGTTTTTAGCTCCCTGTACGTTACCACTGGTGCCTGCCTATCTGGCTTTTATAAGTGGTGTTAGATACAAAAACTCTAGCGATGATAAATCAAAAAAACAATTTAAAACAAAAATTATTGTAAATAGCTTTTTCTTTGTTACTGGCTTTACATTTGTTTTTATTGTATTTGGTATTTTAGCTGGTGCAATTGGTTCACACATTGGTCAATTCCGCGGACTCCTTTCACAATTAGGTGGAGTATTTATAATTCTATTTGGATTAATAATGCTAAATGTAATTAGTTTTGTGCCACTCCAAAAAGAATATAAGTTTTCTGTACCTAAGGCTATCAAACCAGGTCATCCTAGCAGCTCTTTTTTAATTGGTATTTTTTTTGCATTGGGTTGGACTCCGTGTGTTGGACCAGTCTTGGCGACTATTATCTTTTTGGCTACAGATAGCGCTACAGTTGTGTCAGGAGCATTAATGCTCTGTGTCTTTTCATTTGGTCTAGCTGTCCCATTTATGTTGACTGCGTTTCTATACTCAAGAGCCGAGAAGAAAATTGCGAAATACGCAAAAGTCTCAAGTTTTATAAATATCATCGGTGGAGTATTCCTTATTTTTATTGGAATCTTATTACTTACTGAAAACTTTGAATTAACAGTAGTTTACGGCTATAGAATCTTCGAGTTTTTGAACTACGACGTACTGTTGGATTATCTTTAAATATGGATAGTTCCAGGAATTTCTTTTAGGATTAAAGAAATTCGGAACCAAACAAGAATATAGTCGCTCATGCGCTTTATTTCTTGTTTGTGAATTATGACGCATTATTAAAGTATCTTTAATCGTAACTTTACAAATTATTATATAGTTATATAATACAGAAAGTTCTTTACAAAGAGCTCCCAGCGTCTTGGACATTTAGTAGGCAGGAAATCACCATCCTGTAGCCATTTCGCAACCAAATTTCGTATGGGAGTTTACCGAGCTTTGGGACTCATAATCATGTTGTGGGCCCTTAATAATTACTTTTCTGACACTTTTGTCGCTCTAGATAATGCTGCCACTGCCAGTCTCAATACCATCGAGGCAGTGGCCACCAAGTCTACTGAGCGTGTAGACACAATTGTCATCCCGTAATTATCCGCACCCAAGCGCCGAATCACTTCGGCGCTTTTTGTATATCTGCTACAATAAGCTAATGGTTTCCAGTAAAGTGGTTGAATATGTTTTCTTTTTTGGGTTGATGACCGTGGTCTCATACTTGGTTTGGAGTATTATTTCGCCTTTTGTTAGTGCCTTAGCTCTTTCTGCAATAATTGTGACAATTTGTTACCCAATGTATGAAAGAATTCTATCGTATACACCAAAACGCAATAAATCTGTAGCCTCTTTGCTTACTACGATTATTGTTTTGGTCATTGTAATAATTCCATTTCTATTTATTACTTCTACTTTAGTTAAAGAAGCCGTTTCTGTATATAACATATTAAGTGCTGATCAAATAGATCTTCAAGAAAAACTCAGTAACTTAAATAATTTTATTAATACTATTGCACCCTCATTTGATATAGATTTTTCTCAGTTTTTAAAACAAACCGCGAACTTTCTTACCGGTAGCATAGGTTCATTTTTTGCTGGTACTGCCTCTACAATATTTTTATTTTTTATTGCACTACTCGGTACGTATTACTTTTTTAAAGATGGAAAAGCGTTTACAAAAAAACTTGTTTCCATTAGCCCATTGCCAGATGATCAAGATGAAATAATTTTAGCTCGTTTAGGTCGAGCTATACGTTCTGTGGCAACTGGTACTGTTTTAATCGCACTTATTCAAGGAACACTTACTGCTTTTGGATTGTGGCTATTTGGTTTTGAACGAGCAGTGCTATGGGGTACAATTGCCGCTTTTGGAGCTTTAATTCCAGGAGTGGGTACATCAATTGTATTCATTCCTTCAGTTATATATTTGGCAGTTCTTGGCGAATATGTGCATATGATACTGTTGATTATTTGGGGGACGTCAGCGGTTGGGCTTATTGATAATTTGCTCGGACCATACTTAATGTCACGAGGAAATGCTATGCACCCATTTCTTATGTTGCTGTCTGTTCTTGGTGGTATTGCGTATTTTGGCCCAATAGGATTTATTGTTGGCCCAGTAATAGTTAGTTTACTTTTAGTATTGCTTGAGTTATACAATAGTCATATCAGTAACTAATTTTATATGGAAGATCACTCTAATGTAAACGACTCACTCCAACATCGTATATTTCGGGCTGATTCTAAACTCAACAGTAGCGAAATAAATGAATTACTAGGTATTAGAGTATCAATTACGGAGGTGTCTGGTGAAGATAGAAACCGCTCTGAACTGTTAGCTCATTGTAACAAGATGCTCAAATTTGCTTTGATTACAATTGGTCTTGCTTCAATTGCCTTATTGGGAACTATGTACCAACTAAAAATAGGTCCGTTTTATGAAAGCGATGTGTACGCTAGTACACGTTACTAATTAATCAATAGCCATGTCACGTGCTTCGGTTGTAATGCTGTGTTCGGTTGTAATGCTCTTGCTGACTATTTCAGCTATAAGGCTTCCAGCTATTCAATCTTTTTCCTATGGTTTTCTGGGTTCTAACGTAACAGAAACAAAAATTTTATTTGTAGGTGACGTGATGCTCGGTCGTTACGTTGAGACTCTAATAAATGAAAAAGGCAGTGATTATCCATTTATGGGGATGGGACCACTTGCTAATCGCTACGATCAAGTGATTGGCAATTTTGAAGCTCCAATTACTGCTGAACATATTCAAACAAAACCAGAATCTTTAAATTTTTCTATTGCAACTTCATCAATTCAAACACTCAACAAGTACTTTACTGCTTTTTCTCTAGCTAATAACCACACATTTGATAATGAACTTGAAGGGCTGTCCTTTACTCGAAGTACACTTGCTACCAATTCTATACAAACATTTGGTGACCCGAACGGTGTCGGCTCGACTTCAGTTACGTATATTTATCATGGAGAACAAATTATCGCTTTAGTTGGAATTAATGCTGTGACCGGATTAGATGCTACTTCAACAGTGCACCTGTTTTCAGAGTTGAACAGTAGCTCTGATATGCAAATAGTCTATGTACATTGGGGCACCGAGTATCAAAGTACACATAATGAAGCACAAGAAGTGTTAGCTCACATATTAATTGATGCAGGTGCTGATGCAATTATTGGCCACCATCCACACGTTATACAAGATATTGATATGTATAAAGGGGCACCAATCTTTTACTCGTTAGGAAATTTTGTTTTTGACCAATATTTTGATGATAATGTTACAGTGGGGCTTGGTGTTGAGTTGGTTCTACGTAATACTGAAATTACCTATCGACTTATACCATTTACAACTGTTGATAGTAAAAGTTCACCACGTTTAATGACTTTTGACGAAAGAAACAAGCTACTAGCTGAGATTAGTGCCAAAAGTTCCGCTGATATAGCTGAAAAAATAAGGGAATCAGGCACCATACAAATTGCTGACGCACTTGCATCTTTGTAGAATATCCTTATTATATCGAATATAGTCAAGTTTAAATTTGTAAGGTATTTATGTCTCCAATCAACAGAATTGAAGTAATAGGGGTGTTTTTAAGTGTCGCAGTTATGGCATTGGTTCTTGGGTATATGCGTTTCAGTAGTGATAACTTAGCTGCTGTAGTCAACACAGATAGTCAAAAAGCTTCTGTAATAACAGTTGATGAAAATGATCCTAATCAACAAGCCGCTTTGGCAGATGCTATTACTAATGCAGCTCCAGGAGCGAATTTGCAAAGTCTTATCATTGATGATGTGGTAATTGGTGAAGGAGAGAAAGTAAAAGCTGGTGATGTAGTAACTGTGCAATACATTGGACGTCTTCAAAACGGTCAAGAATTTGATAATTCATACACAAAAGGTCAACCGTTTACTTTTGAAGTCGGCGCTGGTCGAGTAATCAAAGGATGGGATGAAGGGGTTGTGGGTATGCAGGTTGGCGGTCAACGAATTCTTATAATTCCATCAAATTTAGCGTATGGTAAAAGTGGAACGGGCCCGATTCCAGGTGGGGCTACTCTAGTCTTTGCTATCGAACTCCTTGAGAAAAAATAGTTATAGCACAGCAACTACTTTGTCGCGGCGATAATTTGTTCAGTCGATGTAGGTAACTACACCTCTTTCACAAATTATCGCCGCTTCGCGTATTTGCAGTAATCTAACTATTTTTTCAAATCATGAGAACTCAAAATAAATATGACAGCCCCAATCACCTTTGAAATAATAAAAAAGCAAGCCGGAACGCTCGCTCGAGCCGGGGTTGTTCATACTCCCCACGGCGACATTGAAACCCCAGCTTTTGTAGTGGTTGGTACAAAAGGGACTGTCAAAAGCATCAAACCAGAGGATATGCGCGACTATGTGGGTAATCAATTGGCTCTGGCCAATACCTACCATCTGTTTTTGCAACCTGGTGATGATGTGGTGAAAGAAGCGGGGGGTCTTCACAAATTCTCAAACTGGGACATGCCAACCATTACCGACAGTGGTGGGTTTCAAGTGTTCTCACTTGGTGCGGCTTTTGGGAAAGGGGTGACTAAGTTTGCTAAGGGTGAAGCTACAGAAGAGAACGCTGGTCTTAATGTTTACAGTAAAGAACTAGCAACACAACATGGCAAGCTCTGTGTTATAGATGAAGATGGTGTGACCTTTACCTCCCACTTAGATGGTTCAATGCACCGCTTTACGCCTGAGCGTTCAATCGATATTCAACACAATATTGGTGCTGATATTATTATTGCCTTTGATGAGTGCACAAGTCCAACCGCAAACCGTGAGTATCAAAAAGAGGCGATGGATCGAACCCACCGCTGGGCCAAGCGCTCTATTTTGGCCCACAAACAAAACTACAATGCCTTAAAAATGCAGGGGATTTACGGTGTAGTCCAAGGTGGGCAGTACTTGGATTTACGAGCCGAAAGTGCCAAGACTTTGTCCGACATGGATTTTGATGGTTTTGGCATTGGGGGGAGTTTTTCCAAGGCTGATTTAGGAGAGGCCTTGAAAGTTGTAAATGAAATTTTGCCGGAAGACAAACCGCGGCACTTGCTGGGTATCGGCGAACCAGAAGATATTGAGGAGGGTGTGCGACTAGGGTGCGATACATTTGACTGTGTGGCCCCCACTCGCATTGCTCGCAACGCTACTATTTACGAACGAACAAATGAAGGAGTCAAAAAGACTAATCTCATGAACCAAAAATTCATTCGGGATTTTTCTAAACCAGACGAGAGTTGTGATTGCTATGTGTGTCAACACTACACCAAGGCCTATTTGTCTCATCTTTTTCGAGCCAACGAAATGCTTGGCCCACACTTAGCATCACTTCACAACCTATATTTTATCGTTAATCATACAAAGCGGATTCGGGAGCAAATACTGACAAAATAAATCCACTATGCTATCTTTTTAGAAGATTTCACTAAGGAGGTATGAAATGTTTGGGGACTTTGTCATGTTAATTGCAAGGGCCTATATTTATGCTCTTGGTTATACAGCAGTTGGTGCTACAACGCGAATATTTTTGGAAAGTTTATTTTGGGCACCAAGAAATGGATTACCAATTGACTATTTTATTTTGTTCATTTCAAATGTTATTGGTGTTATTTTTATTTTAAAAATACATAAATATTTGGATCACTATCAAAAATGAAAGGTGTGCGAGACAGCTCTCATGCCTTTTTTTATATATAACTACAAGGTATAGTAAGCAACGTGAAATTCGAAATCTCAACTGAAAAGACACCAGCCGGCGACCAACCGAAGGCTATAGAATCCTTGCTCAAGGGTTTAAAAGACGGTTTAACAGACCAGACGCTGTTAGGGGTGACTGGCTCGGGGAAAACCTTTACGGCCGCCAATATTATTCAAGCGGTGCAAAAACCAACGCTAGTGATTGCGCACAACAAAACCTTGGCCGCGCAGCTGGCTCAGGAGTATAGGGATTTCTTTCCAAACAATGCCGTGCATTACTTTGTGTCGTACTACGATTACTACCAACCGGAGGCCTATATGCCGACCAGTGATACGTATATTGAAAAAGAGGCACAGATTAACGAAGAAATTGATCGCCTACGGCATGCCAGTACTCAAGCTCTTTTGACCCGTGAAGATGTGATTATTGTGGCTTCTGTGTCGTGTATCTATGGTTTGGGAGCACCAGCCGAGTATCTCAAGCGTCATTTGAAAATAGAACGTGGCTACGAAACTAATCGCGCAGATTTTATTCGGACATTAGTGGGAATGTACTTTGAACGCACTAATGCAGATTTAACACCAGCTCGTTTTCGAGCAGTAGGAAACACTGTTGAGGTAATGCCTACTAACGAACGAGTTATCTATCGTTTAGGTTTCTCCGGCAATACTATAACCACTATCACTAAAATAGACGCGGTTTCGAGGCAAATTATAGAAGAACCAGACGTATTCTTTCTTTTCCCTGCTAAACACTTTGTAACCCCTGAAGCAGAAAAAAAAGCAGCGATTGCTGATATTAAAGCCGAGCTCGATGAACAACTTAAGAAGTTTAAGAAAGAAGGGAAGTTGCTTGAGAGTGAGCGTATTAAACGACGCACTGATTATGATTTGGCACTCATCCGCGAAGTTGGCTACTGTAATGGTATTGAAAACTATTCTCGACACTTTGATAGACGTAAGCCTGGGGAAGCCCCATTTACCTTGCTTTCATATTTTCCACACACAGAAGATGGTAGGCCAGACTTCTTAACCATTATTGATGAATCACACGTGACAGTGCCTCAACTCAATGGAATGTACGCTGGTGACCGATCACGAAAAGATACTTTAGTAGAGTTTGGGTTTCGACTGCCCAGCGCTGTCGATAATCGACCGTTAAAATTTCCTGAATTTAGAGAACGAGTAGGACAAATTATTTACACAACCGCTACACCGGGTAAATATGAGTATGAACAAGTAGAGAAAAAACGAGGGAAAATTGTTGAACAGATTATTCGCCCAACCGGTTTGATTGATCCAGAAATTGATGTACGTCCAGTGACACAGAAGGGAAATTATCCCGGCCAAGTTAAAGATTTTATTGCCGAAGCTGAAAAGATTATTACTGGTGGGGCTCGAGTACTAACAACCACTTTGACCAAAAAAATGGCTGAAGATTTAACTGATTTTCTTGCTGAAAAGGGAATTAAAACCAAGTATATTCATAGTGATGTTGACACTATTGAACGGATTGAAATCTTAACTGATTTTAGACGAGGGGAGTTTGATTGTTTGGTGGGTGTAAACCTATTACGAGAAGGACTGGATTTACCAGAGGTTGAACTGGTGGCCATTCTTGATGCAGATAAAACTGGATTTTTGCGCAGTGAGACTGCTTTAATTCAAACTATTGGTCGAGCAGCTCGTAATGTGAACGGCCGGGTAATTCTCTACGCTGACGAAATGACTAAAGCTCTTAACTACGCTATTAGCGAAACCAATCGTCGACGACAAGTACAACTTGATTACAATACCAAACACGGGATTACACCAAAAACGATTCTCAAGGAAATCAAATCAATCACCGACCAAATGCGAACTGAACATGATGAGACCGTTGATACGCTTCTGAAAGTTGATATGGAACTATTTTTAAAGAATCCCCAGAAAGTGCTTAAAGAGAAACGAAAACAAATGGAGGAAGCAGTTTCAATCTTAGATTTCGAAACAGCTGCCATTATTAGAGATGAAATAAAAGTGTTACACGATACTTTAGCCAAAAAAGTCAAGAAAAGTAAATAGTTATCTACATATTTTTAACTGCTGAGTGTCGCTAACACGTATAATGTTTGTAATGGCGGAGCGAAAAACCCGCGCTGTTCCGCGTAGAGCGTCAGCCAAAAAAGCAGTTACGAAGGAGGTTACAAAACCTAAGGCTGTTTCTGTGTCTAAACCCAAGAAAACTGTAAAAAAAGTAACAAAGAAAGTTTCAAAAAAAACTACCAAAAAGAATGCAAAGAAAACCAAGACAAGCTCTAAAAAAGTGCAGACTGAGTCCAGTGAAAAAATTGATATTAAAATTAAAACCAACAAATTCTTAACGAATAAAACCGAATCTGATAAAAAAACTGATGGTGAAAAATCTGCTGCGAAAAAAAGTACTGACGCAGTTTCCCTTGAGACCACTCACCGAGTTGCTGTAAAAGACAAATCAATAACTATTTTTAGTAGAGTACGAACTGATAATACAGTAATGTTGGTAGCCCGTGTCTTAGGGATGGCTTTTATTTTTGTCGGTGCTTTGTTTGCTGTGTTGGGAGTAGGTGCTACTAACGACGGTGGGGCTCTTGCTACGTCTGTCAAACAATTAGACAACAGCTTTGTCGCAAGTTTGGCAAATACGATTTCAACACATAGTGACAATAGTGTAAATGCTGATCAATTTAATTCAAAACCCACTGTCAAAATTGATATTCCTTCTGAATCAGTGAGTGGTGTTGTAGATTTAAACTTCAGTGTAGCTTCTGCAAGTAAAATCTTTGTCAGATTGTATGACAAAAAAACTGGTCTAGTCTTTAGCTTAGGTAATGCTAAAACGACTGATGGGACGCTTTGGAAGTACCAACTTGATACAACTAAGTATAGTGACGGTGATTATTACGTTTCTGCTCATATTACAAATTCTTATGGAGCCTATGTAAAACTAAGTGCAGATGTTCTTAAAATTGATAATACAGTGTCCCTGCTTAGTAATGCGTCCTCAACACCTATTAAAACGACTGTATCAGCAACTTCTACTGGGCAAACTGAAAATAATAAAGATGACAGTGTCGATAATACTCTAAACGAAGATACTGTTATAGAGTCTGATATAGAGTCTGAAGTTAAAGAATTTGAATTACCCGCAACTGATTATTTGAAACCAAGTTCCGTAATTTTTGTTAGTTCAGAGAACCCTGTTTCAGATTTAGTTACTGTGAGTGTAAAAACCAGCGGCGCACAATTTACTGAATTGTATGTACGTCAAAAAGAATCTCTCCGTGATACTTTTATAGGTTTAGCACAACAAGATACTACAGATGACTGGAAGCTTGTTTGGGATACAAAGGATGTTCCAAATGGTGAGTACACACTGTTGGCTAAACATAAAAACAAATTTGGATTTTACTGGAGTGATTCGACCACAGTTATTGTTAAAAATAAAACTATACTTGAACCTACAGCAAAAGAAAAAGAAGTTATCGATACTATTGTTAGTGCTAATGATCACTATGAAAATCCACTAGCAATTTTTATGAATACGTTAGATGGAGAAGTGACTGATACAGTTTCTGCTACAACTACTGTTGATGTAGTTATACAAGAAGATAGTAATGACATACCAATTCTTAAAAAATATAAGACTGAGATAGAGAACGCCATGCAAAACTACACTTCGGCTCTCAGGAAGAATGATATTACCGAACGAAGAACAGCTTTACTAAAAATTGACGAGTTAAAAAATACGATAGTACTAAATTCAGTTGGTAGCGATAACATTACTGATTACGATAAAATGAAAGAAAGTATTTCTGCTCGCTTCGAACATCTTGTAAGTACTATAGAAGAGTCACAAAGAGTTATTGCCAAGAGAATTGGCGAGGCTGCAACTGAAGACTCAGATATAGATGGCATAACCGACTACGATGAGCTCACTCTTTATAAAACTAACCCTTTCTCTGCAGATACAGACAATGACGGTTTTACTGATGAAGTTGAAATACTCGCTGGGTTTGACCCAAATAGCGATATACAAGAATCTTCAATCGTCTATGAATCACCAAAAGAATCTGGTGTTATTCGTGAAGATGTTTTGGCTGTAGACACTATTACTACTGAAAAATTTGAAAAGAGTATTGAGCGTCACGTAAATCCAGTTGCTATACTTAGTGGCCGTGCTTTACCAAATAGTTTTGTAACTATTTATATATTTAGTACACCAATTGTAATCACTGTAAAAACTAGTGAAGATGGTACCTGGAACTATCGTTTTAATAAAGAACTTGAAGATGGACAACATGAAGTCTTTGTAGGTATTACTGATAACTCAGGAAAAATAGTGGCTAAAAGTAATCCGTTTACTTTTGTTAAGGAAGCTGAAGCATTTAATCCAGTAGGGGCAGAGATAAATACTGATATAATAAATACAGAAGCTCCTACACCGTCACTTCTTAATCAAAGTACATTACTTGTTGCCTCTGGTGCTGTTGTCATGGCTCTTGGATTTATTTTAATACTATTGACTTTGTACTTTTCACACAGCCGACGCAAGGAACTTGTTTCTATGGCTCATGCTCAATAAAAATAAATCACCCGTTAATTTTTTTTTCAACTATCTTTTAGTGCACCCACAATTTTTCTTTACGTATTTGTTATTACTCTTTATTGCGTTTGTCCTACTATATGCTGGGAAGCTTCTAGTAAATGAAATACCCAATACTAAATATCTAATATTTGGCACCTTGCTTGTTTTTTTATATATTTCGTACCGTCATATACGATTAATCAATTACAGGTATCTTTATACGGAATCACAAAACGCAATTAACACACGGAACTTATTTACTAACATGGTCACACATGAAATGAGGGCCCCATTAACAGCTATTCGCGGGTATGCCAGTATGATCCATGAAAATACTGAAGTTAATTTTGCTGCGCGTGAACAAGCTATGCGAATAGATCAATCTGCAGAAAGGTTGCTTTTGATAGTTAATGATTTGTTAGAAGTTGCTCGCCTGCAGTCTGGAAAAATACAGATTATTAAATCCGAAACTGATATCTGTAAATTGATTCGAGATGTTACCGATTCACTTAGTGAGTCGGCAAGAGAAAAGGGAATTACTTTGTCACATGACCTGCATGAAATTATTTGCTCGATACATACTGATGGTAAACGTCTGCAACAAATTTTGACTTATCTAATCGATAACTCAATTAAATATACAGAATCTGGCTCAATTTCAATTGTGTTAGCAATCAGTGATAAGTATGTAGAAATCAATGTAAAGAACATCGGTATGCATGTCCAAGATGAAGACTATAAAAAATCATTCGCCCCATTTTTTCGGGTGGAGTCTGAGGACGTCAGTAAAATAACTGGCTCAGGCCTAGGTATGTGGATTACAAAACAACTCATTGATTTATTGGGAGGAAGAGTGGCAGTCGAGCCTATTAAAAACACCGGAAGAAATGTGATTGTATCATTGCCGAAGTAATCTTTATTGATACCTCGTGGCGTGCTATTATTCAAATCTGACCTTCGGCACCATCCGAAGGCAAGTTTATATGGCTAAACATAACAACAAAAAAAGCAAAGTGGAGTGGGAAAGTAAAGGTGAAACCAAGATTATTGTTCGTGGTGCTCGTACACACAATTTGAAGAATATTGATGTTGAGATGCCGCGCAACGCTATGATTGCTGTGACAGGCCCATCGGGTTCTGGTAAGTCTTCTCTTGCATTTGATACTATTTTTGCTGAAGGACAACGACGATATATTGAATCATTATCCGCGTATGCTCGACAATTTTTAAATAAAATGCAAAAGCCAGACGTCGATGAGATATCCGGCCTTTCACCAGCTATCTCTATTGACCAAAAGTCTGCAAGCAGAAACCCTCGTTCAACTGTGGCAACTATTACTGAAATCTATGACTATCTCCGTATTCTGTATGCTCGCGTTGGCCAACCGTATTGTTTGGATACAGATGTACCTATTCAAAAACTTTCTCAAGATGAAATTTTAAATATTGTACTTAAATCAATTGAAGGAAAAGAAGTAAAAGCAGCAACAAAAAAGCAATCTGAAGAAGTGCTTGGTATTGAAGTTAGTAAAGGCCGAGTTTCAATTTTTGCTCCACTTGTCGTAGGAAGAAAAGGCGAATACTATCAGATGCTGTATGATTTGCTCAATAAGGGCTACGAAACTGTAAAAATTGATGGTGAGATAAAACAATTACGAGAAAAAATTATTCTCACCAAGACAAAACGTCACGATATAGATGTATTGATTGATGAAATCTATGTTAGTGAGTTTACAAATGATCCTAGAGGCTCTCACGAGCGCTTGTCTGAAGCAGTCGAGCTGGCGTTAGCTGAAGCAAATGGTATGGTAAAAATTGAGTCACCTGGAGGAGAAACACGCACACTATCAGCAAAGTTTATCTGTCCTGTCGATGGTTCGTCTTTTCCTGAAGTCGAACCACGTTTGTTTTCCTTCAATTCACCATACGGTGCGTGTCCGGAATGTAATGGTTTGGGAGTTGTTGGTATATTTAACTCTGATGTGTGTCCAACATGTAATGGCTCTCGTCTTCGACCCGAAGCTTTAAGAGTGTATCTTGGTGGTGACGGCAAGAAAGATTTAGGTATGAACATCGTAGGTTTCACTTCGCTTACAGTCAAAGAAGCTGCAGATTTTATTGGTAACCTAAAGCTTTCAAAAAAACAACAAGATATTGCGTGGCCGGCTTTACGAGAAATTATTGAACGTTTAGAGTTTATGCAAAATGTTGGTATTGAATACCTTACCTTGAACAGACGAGCCAACACTCTCTCTGGTGGCGAAGCTCAGCGTATTCGTTTGGCATCTCAGCTGGGTTCAGGATTAGTAGGCGCCCTGTATGTACTTGATGAACCAACTATTGGTCTGCATCAACGTGATAATGACAAACTGATTAAAACTCTCACTGGACTTCGTGACTTAGGTAATACCATTTTAGTTGTTGAGCATGACGAAGATACAATTTTTGCTGCCGACTATCTAATAGATATCGGTCCTGGCGCTGGTGTCCACGGTGGTGAAGTTGTAGTGGCGGATTATCTGCAGCCTCTTTTAGACGCCAAAACTAATCCAACTAAATCAATTACTCTTGATTATCTTCGTGGTGACAAAAAAATTGATATTCCGGAAAGAAGAACAGCCGAAAAAGGGTCTATAAAAATTAAAGGAGGAAAAGCATTCAACATCAAAAACATGAATGTTGATATTCCTTTAGGAAGATTAATTTGTGTCACTGGTGTATCTGGTTCGGGCAAGTCAACTTTTATGTACGAGATTTTACATCGTAATCTCCAAGCTCGTTTAGAAAAAAGACACCGCACCGCTAAAATTTATAATTGTGCTTCTATTTCTGGTACAGAGTATTTGGGACGAACAGTTTTAATTGATCAGTCACCGATTGGTCGCACTCCTCGTTCTAACCCAGCTACGTACACTGGTGCTTTTACCCATATTCGAGATATGTTTGCGGCTACCAGTGAAGCTCGAGCACGAGGCTGGAAACCAGGTCGCTTTTCATTTAACGTCAAAGGTGGGCGCTGCGAAGCCTGCCAGGGAAATGGAGAAATAGCGGTTGAGATGCATTTTTTACCAACTGTGTATGTGACGTGTGACGTGTGTGATGGCAAACGGTTTACCAAAGAAACTCTTGAAGTGTACTACAAAGGAAAGAATATTCACGAAGTGCTTCAGATGAATATTGAAGAAGCGACCGAATTTTTTAAAGATGTACCGGCTATTTATGAACGTCTGTACTCATTGGTAAATACTGGTCTTGGCTACATCAACCTAGGCCAAAGTGCTACAACCTTGTCAGGAGGAGAGGCACAGCGAGTTAAGATTGCGTCTGAGCTGTATCGTCCTCACACCATGAAGACAATGTACCTACTCGATGAGCCAACTATAGGTCTACACTATGAAGACGTAAAGAAACTAATAGAAATTCTGCAAGAATTAGTGAACAGAGGTAATACAGTAATGGTTATTGAACATAATCTAGACCTCATTAAGTGTGCTGATTACATACTTGATATCGGGCCAGAAGGTGGGCAGGGTGGAGGAACTTTAGTGGCTAAGGGTACACCAGAGGAGGTAGCTGAAAATAATAAATCTCATACCGGAACATATTTGAAAAAAATGTTAAAGAAAAGCAAGTAGTTATGACTAAGGAAAAAATTATAACAAGTAAAATACCCGATTCGCCTGGGGTATATTTTTTCCTTGGTTCAAAAAAAGAGATTTTGTATATTGGAAAAGCTACTTCGCTTAAAAACCGGATACAAAGTTACTTTTCTTCTGACATAAAAGAAAAACGCTCTGAGTTAATAGAACAAATGGTATCTACAGCCAAAACTGTAGAGTGGACAGTTACCGACAGCGTACTCGAGGCTTTGATCCTAGAGTCAAACCTAATTCGAACACACAAACCTCGTTTTAACACGATTTCTAAAGATGACAAGAGCTACAACCATCTGGTAATCACAAACGAAGAATGGCCACGATTATTGGTGGTACGAGGAAAAGATTTAACTGAACGTTTTTCCGAAAAAGAAATTAAGTATCATTTTGGACCATTTACTAGTGGTAGTTTGTTCAGAGAGGCACTTAAAATTGTTCGTAAACTTTTCAAATTCTATGACACTTCTGTTCCGATTGGTACAGAAAAAACTAAGTTGAGTAAGGGAAAGATAGATTTTAACCGCCAAATTGGTTTATACCCAGATCAAACTGACAAGAAATCATACCAAAAAACTATCAAACATATACGGCTTTTTTTTGAAGGAAAAAAGCAACAAGTAATAAAAGAGTTAGAGAGAGATATGTTGATTGCAGCAAAAAATGAGGAATTTGAAGAGGCTAATCTAATAAAAAAAAGAATTTTTGCCTTACAACATATTCAAGATATAGCTTTAGTAAAAGAAGGAAATAAGTTGTATCGAGACCAACATACAGCTCGTATTGAGGCGTATGATGTAGCTCATTTGGGTGGTTCTGATATGGTCGGAGTTATGACAGTAATTGAGGGTGGCGAACCAATAAAATCTGAATATAGAAAATTTAAAATTAACTCAATTGATAGAAGTAACGACCCGGGCGCACTCAAAGAAATTCTACAACGTCGTTTATCACACCCTGAATGGCCGTTTCCACAGATAATTGTTGTGGATGGCAGTACCGCACAAAAGAACGCTGCTGAATTTGTGTTAAAAAAAGCCGGGGTGGTAATACCGGTGGTGGCGGTCGTCAAAGACGACCGCCACAAACCAGTCCGGGTCATAGCTGCTAAAAAGCTGCTTGATCAATTTGAAATGGAAATCCTTCATGCTAATGCAGAAGCCCATCGATTTTCACTTAGTTACCACCGACAGAAGCGAAACAAGAAGCTTGCGTGATATCATGTTTCTATGTATAGAGTTGCAGTAGTAAGGGGTGGGCCAAGTGAAGAACATGATGTTTCAATGCGTACTGGTGACAGTGTTATCAATGCCTTAAAAACAAGTGATTTTTCTGTGCACGATGTTGTTGTTTCTCGTGCCGGCGAATGGTTACAACACGGAAAAGTGTGGAATCCGATTCAAATTTTACAGTCTGTTGATGTAGTTTTTATTGCCTTACACGGTGCCTATGGTGAAGATGGAAAAATTCAACGCTATCTTGATACTCATTCCATACCATACACAGGAAGTAAAGCGTATGCTTCATCATTAGCTTTCAATAAGGCTCTTACCAAAGATTATTTGCAACGGCACGATATAAAGTTAGCACCCCACTTATACGCGGCTAAGGCAAATATTTCTGATCCGTTTAAATTTGCTGAAGCCACTACTGAAGTATTTGATGGGCCATTTGTGGTAAAACCAGTAACCGGTGGTTCTTCAGTGGGCACAATCATGGCAAAAAACACTACTGAGTTAGCCTTGGCATTAGAAAAGCTTTTTCAAACGTACGATAATTTGTTAGTTGAAAAACGCATTATTGGAAAAGAAGCAACTATTGGTGTGATAAACAACTTTAGAGAAAAAGCAATTTATACTCTACCGCCAGTAGAAATAGTTCCTAAAACAGAATTTTTTGATTATCAAGCAAAATATGATGGTACGACCAGTGAAATTTGCCCCGGTTGTTTTTCGCAAAGTGAAAAAAATACTTTATCTAATGTAGCGGCATTGGTTCATGATCAACTTGGTTTATCACAATATTCCCGCAGTGATTTTATTGTGGCACCGGACGGAGTGTACTTCTTGGAAGTTAACACCTTGCCCGGATTGACAACCGAGTCATTGTTTCCTAAGGCACTAAGCGCTGTTGGTGTCAGTTACGGTGGTTTTATCCAGCATTTATTATTAGATACTCTACGGCACGTTCCAGATTCTCATCAAAAAATTGTATGAAAAAGAAGGTTTTAAAAACTAAGGAAATAGCGAAACATTTAAAAGATTTTTCTGGATGGACTGTGAATAAAGCCGAAACTCAAATTAGTAAAACGTTTGATTTTCCTAATTTTGTTACAGCGTTAGCTTTTTGCGCCAAAGTAGCTGTGCATGCAGAAGTGCTTGGACATCACCCTGATATTGAACTCTCTTATGGAAAAGTGAAGGTAAAGCTTTCGACTCATGAAATTAAAGGTTTAAGTAAATTGGATTTTGAGTTAGCAAAACGCATTGAGGGATTGGGGGTGTAACCAGACGGGATTTGAACATTACATGTTCGGTACAGGTTGTTGCTATTCTTACAGAATAGCTAGCAACCTTTTCAAATCCTTCGCTCCAACGATAAAATCCACCAGCAAAAGGTGGTGTTTTTAATTGTGGGGTCAAGTTTCTAATTCGCTCACGCTCATAAGAACTTCCTCCCCAGGCTCGATTGTTTTGCATTAGTAATAGCAAAACATATCTCCGCCTTCCATCACTAAAAAACAGCACGCAGGTGCTGTTTTTCTTAACGTGGTGGACCAGACAGGATTTGAACCCGCTACCTCCTCAGTGCAAATGAGGCGCTCTACCAATTGAGCTACTGGCCCTTCAAATGTCCGGGGGACATTTGAAGTTGAGTGCAATACTCAGCTCCAAATATCACCAACACATATTGCAGACTATATAACTTTGTTGTCCGGGGGACATTTGAAGTTGAGTGCAATACTCAGCTCCAAATATCACCAACACATATTGCAGACTATATAACTTTGTTGTCCGGGGGACATTTGAAGTTGAGTGCAATACTCAGCTCCAAATAGTATTAACACATATCTTAAGAAAATACAGTGTATTTTCTGAAGTGCCGCCTATAATACGTTGAACTGCCTTCAAGGTCAATAGAAATTAGCTGTGTTTATGTTGTTCAATTTGAAAATAAATAAGCTATAATAACAGCATGTTGAGTATATTATTTATTAATATCTTAAAACTCATTGCCATTTCTATCGGTGCTGGAGCATCTACAGTTTTAGTGGCTCAATCATTAGTTGCTGTTAGGGACAATAAAGTTACTGCAGATGAACAAAATCTTTTAGGGATAGTTATGTTACTCATCCGAATGGCTATTGTATTACTCTTTTTAACTCAGGCGTGGCTCACCGCTATTGTGTACACAAGTTTAAACATTAACCTTACAATTTTTGCCGCTGTCAACACATTGACCTGGGCTCTACTAGGTGTTCTTTTCATTGCTTTTGTATTTATTGACTATGGAATTATTAATCGTCAAATGGGCGTATCAATTCAAATTTCGACCTGGTATTCATTGGTTTTTATATGGGGTTGGCCGCTTTTGATGCCTCTTAGCCTGGAAGCTTTTTTACTGGCCTACATTATTTTCTCATTTGCCTCAGTATTTTTAATTCGTTTTGCTCACTCGTGGGTACGTAATGCACAGTTTTTACACAGAAAAACAAAGGGTTAAATTTGCCTATACAGTATAATAGTTGAGTACATGGGAGGTAGAACACGTAGCTTGTTCGGCTTTTTGTTAGTGCTCGTGGTGGGAGCACAACTAAGCTTTGCGTTGCCGGCTCAAGCTGCCACCGGAGGTCCAGGAATTACCTGCACGTTCTTTGGTTTTGTGTTGCGCCCTTTCGGATTTTGCGATTTTGACAGTGCACCAGTTAGTAGCGAGGTTACTGTCAATAACAGAATTTTTGATATTAAAAGTGTGGTTACTAGGGGACTAGTAGCTGGAGAGTCAACCACTACTAACCAAAGCTCGATCACATCTACAAACAGTTGGGGTCTTACTAGTTCAGAAGCTCAACGCATTGCAGAGGATGTGTATGCTCAAAATGAAAACTCACTAAAGACACACAGCGCATTACTAGTTGCGCTCTCAATGTTTATTGAGAATAAAGCTTTATCAGAATTACACGAATCTCTTTCTGACAGTATTTCTCAAACTCGTGATGATATAAATCAGAGAAGAAGCTCTGGTGGAGGTAGTGTAGATTTGTCAGTTGGTGGGACGCTCACTTCACCAATTATCAATGACCCAACTATTGCAGGGAATATTAATTTAAGTGATTTACCAACGAACGCTTTGATATTTACTGACAGTACAGGGAATCTTTCTGCCCTTAGTAGTTTGTCAGTAGATGATTCAGGAAATTTACTTATTGGCACTACATCAGTTCAAGAAAGACTCACTGTCGATGGACCAATATATCTAGGTGATTCAACACCAGCAACCACTGCCAATCGACTGTATAGTATAGGCAGCTCTTTGTATTGGAACGGTTCTTTAGTTTCTGCTAGCAGCTCATCGAACTGGAGTGCTGCAAGTGGAAACGTCTACCGGCCTACTGGCTCGGTTGGTATTGGTACCAGTTCACCTTTTGCTGAACTTTCTGTAGTCGGCGATATCGCCTTAACAGGTGGTTTGTACGATTCAAATGCAAGTCTTGGAACCAACGGTATGGTTTTACAAACTACTGGATCGAGCATTGGTTGGGTATCTACTAGTTCATTAGGTTTGGCAGCTGACTTAAGCGGTAGCTCAATTGAGGATTTCGGAGATGTATCAGCCATGACTAAAAACTTTGGTGACCTTCTATATTGGAATGGTAGTTCATGGGCAGACATTGCTACCAGTGCTTTAGCTATATCCACTACTAATCTCAGTGAAGGAAGTAATCTGTTTTTTACTAATACGCGCGTCAACAGCCTTATCAATTCTTCTTCAACCATTCTTTCAAATAATACCGAAAATGGTCTTGAATCATTCTTGAGTGGAGTATCAAATGTGTTCACAAACAACGACATCATAGGGGATGTCAATATTTCTGATAGCATCACCGCGTCAAATTATCTAGCACTTTCAGACTGGTATGCTACTACCACCGATGGATTAAGTGAAGGTGGTACTAATTTATACTTTACAAATGCTCGTAGTGATGCTCGTTTTAATACAAATTTTAATGCCACTACCACAACAGCGTTAGCCGAAGGCAGTAATTTATATTTTACCAATGCT
>JBGSYZ010000006.1:0-49054 GCA_041750655.1 Minisyncoccia bacterium
ACGACGGCTAGGGGAGGTGAGAGCCTGACCCCCACCGATGGAACTGCGACACGGTCCATACTCCTACGGGAGGCCGCAGTCGAGAATCTTCCGCAATGGACGAAAGTCTGACGGAGCGACGCCGCGTGGTGGATGAAGCCCTTAGGGGCGTAAACACCTTTTATGAGTGAAGAAGTTTATTGACATTAGCTCATGAATAAGGGGCTCCCAATTCTGTGCCAGCAGGAGCGGTAATACAGAAGCCTCAAGCGTTACCCGGATTTACTGGGCGTAAAGGATGCGTAGGCGGTTATATTAGTCGGGTGTTAAATCCTGGGGCTCAACCCCAGGCTCGCATTCGAAACGGTATAACTAGAAGAAGTGAGAGGTTCAGAGAACTCTCGGTGTAGGGGTGGAATCCGTTGATATCGAGGGGAATACCAAATGCGAAGGCACTGAACTGGCACTTTCTTGACGCTGAGGCATGAAAGCGTGGGTAGCGAACGGGATTAGATACCCCGGTAGTCCACGCCCTAAACGCTGTCTGCTAGCTATGAGGAGTATCGACCCTCTTCGTGGCGTAGGTAACCCGTTAAGCAGACCGCCTGGGTAGTACGAGCGCAAGCTTAAAACTCAAAGGAATAGACGGGGGCTCGCACAAGCGGTGGATCATGTGGCTTAATTCGTCACTAAGCGAGGAACCTTACCTAGGCTAGATACTATGCTGCACGCTCCGGGAAACCGGAGAAGTCTTCGAGAGTGCATAGCAGGTGATGCATGGCCGTCGTCAGTTCGTGCTTTGAAGTGTTCCCTTAAGTGGGGAAACGAACGCAACCCTCGTTGTGTGTTACAAGTGTCACACGAGACTGCTCCCTCACGGGAGAGGAAGGTGAGGATGACGCCAGGTCAGCATGTCCCTCGACGCCTAGGGCTGCACACGTGATACAATGGGATGAACAAAAAGACGCAATGGAGTAATCCGGAGCTAATCTCCAAATCATCCCCCAGTTCGGATTGAGGGCTGCAACTCGCCCTCATGAAGTCGGAATCGCTAGTAATCGTGAATCAGCAACGTCACGGTGAATACGTTCCCGAGCCTTGTACTCACCGCCCGTCAAGTCAGGGGAGTCGGGAGTGCCCGAAGTTCGTCTTTATGGCGACCTACGGTAAGCTCGATAACAAGGACTAAGTCGTAACAAGGCACGGCTAGCGGAAGCTGGTCGTGGATTAATTCCAATTGGAACGTCTCATAAATGATTGAGACTCATCCGGTCGGTCTTAAGTGCCTCAATTGAGCACTTAAGAATGGGTTATTACATTGATACCCTCAACATATGTATGACACACAGGAAAGACTGAGCTAGGATAAGACAAAATAGAATGAGGCCTGGCGGACAGTACTTTCGTACTGTCCGCCAGGCCTGATTAAGCGGAGCGATGTGTGAACTTTACTAATGTGAACACAAGCGAGCTCGGGCAGGAGGTTCTTATGAGCGTAAGCGAATTAGAAACCTGCGCTGAAAGCTGCTGATAATTAAAAACAACAAAAACAGCGCGGCCAAAAGCCGCGCTGTTTTTGTTTTTAGTTTACTCATTACCCACACGGCGCTTGAAATAAGTTTCCAACGGTAATATTTACCGTACAGCCAGCATAGCCTGCTTCCGCGTTAAGTGCAGATAATAGGGGAGCAAAAGCTGGATGTTGAGGATCACCTTCCATAACGTTAGCCATAACGTTAGCAGCAGTATTTACGCGAGTAGCAAAGGTGTTGTTGGTGCGAAAAATATTTTGCATATCAGCGGCGGCATTATTTTGTGCAGTTGTTTGGGGTAATCCGTTGCTTGTATAGTACGCTACTAGATAATTTTGGACTGAAGGGATATTTTGATAAATAGTTTGAATATTACTGGTGTACTGTGCACTCGGAGAAACTGTGCTCAGTGAAAGAGGTGTTTGTCCTGAGTTGGACCTAATTAAATTTATATCTACCACAATCTGACTTAATTCAGCTTGAGTGATTATCCCAGCGTTGGCAAAAGATAAAGCTGTTCGTAAGCGCGAGTCATCAGCAATACCTGAGGCACTTATTTGAGCCAGTTGATTAGATAAAAAAGTACCAGAAACACCCAAGCTAGTAGTCACTCGACTTTGTACACCAGTCCCGACATTTGAATAATTACCAGCGGTCGTACCAGGTACACCAGGAGTAGAGTCAGGACCGCCTGGGGTACCCAGACCACCAGCAGAACCTCCACCCACCGACGGATCACCGAAACCGCCAGATCCACCAGAACCCACTCCAGAACCACCGGTAGGAACTGAAGGTCCGCCACCAGTAAAGCCACCACCAGGGGTCGGTGTTGGCCCAATCACAATTCCACTCGGATTGCAGGTAGGATCATAATCAGGGCACACAATGCCACCAAACGTACCAAACCCAAAGAACAGTATTATTAAATTAATAATGCCCCACATGGCCACAATAATTACAAAGCCAATGAGGCTCCAAATCAAATACCGACGGGCACTTTCGCGGCCATCTTCAGAATCACTCTTCCAAATGAAGTAACGGATAATGTTAATAAGAAACGCAATGAAAGCAATTGTTATCAAAAAGGGGATGATGTATGTGTCAAAGGCACCGTAGATATCACCGAGGATTGTTTGCAAGGTCGCACTTCCACCACCAGTGGTCTGAGCTGCTGCTGTAGGCAAATCAGTAAAAAAAACGGAAAGACTTATAGCCACTAGTATTAAAGCTAGGTTTTTCATATGTAAATATTGTACATTATGATTATGTTATTTCATTGCTCAAAAGGGGAGAGTTTGGTAGTATTGGCGGACTTTTGGGCTATAAGCCTTAAATTAAATATCTTGATAATAGACGATTGTAAGTAAAACTTACACTCGCGAGTGTAGCTCAGTTGGTAGAGCAGTCGCCTGATACGCGAAAGGTCCTAGGTTCAAATCCTAGCACTCGCACAAAATTAAAATTGCCCGTCAGGGCTTTTTTATTTGTGCTAGGGCTAGACACAGCTTTACGAGAGTAAAGCGTTGTGCGATTTGAAAAAGCTTATCAGATATTTCAGAGAAATATCGATAGCTTGCACAGAACGTGTAACGTTCAAATCCTTACAGGATCTGTCCACTCAGTGGCTATTTTGTTTCACTGTCGTTCACAAAATAACACTCTGAGTCTTGTAAAATGCTCCCAGCATTTTTCACCTAGCACTCGCACAAAATTAAAATTGCCCGTCAGGGCTTTTTTATTGCACTTTTTCATCAGCCAGTCGGTCCAATTCAGCTTCCAGTAAATCAAGTCTAGCGGAATTATCATTACTGATTTCTGTTAAACGACTACTGTTGTTGGCTAGTTCGTTTGTAACAGAATAGAGTTGTATTGCTAGTGTACCCACAAAAAGAGCAAATCCGATAAAAATCGCCCACGCTACATATGGGAAAACCCTATATTTTTCTAGTGTAAAATTCATGGTCTTAGTATATAGGTAATTCATAAAATTTAATTACAACCCTGTTTATTATTGACGGTTAACAAAAATAGTGTAATTTTCTAAATAGGAGCCGTTTCAACAAAAAGAGGTAAGTATGGAACATTTGGGCACTGCTATTCTTCGCTTGGCAGATGAAAATAATAGCGAAGACTTAAGGAAGTTTGGGCAATGGCTCAATGGTAATAGAAAAATTGGTGGTCGTGTGTGTATGGGTGTAACCCCACACAGTCTTCGAACCAATGTTGCCTTGGTACTCAGTGGTTTAGATGATGAGACCAGGCATCAAGTGTTTGAAGTTCACGCTGAAGCCATTGCGTTTTTTAGAGATTTAAACTGAGCCAATGTCGGTTTCTCGACATCGGCTCATTTATTTACTATTCTTGGCAATACGTATGGAAAATTATAAGGATTATTTTAAAGACAAGAAGGTGACGGTAATGAGAATCGGCCTTCTGGGCCGTGGAGTGGGTGATACTGCTTATATGGCAGAAGCTGGAGCAATCATTACTGTTGTTGATGATGCACCGCAAGAACAAATGCAACCTTCGGTTGATGCTTTAGTTCAATATCCAAATGTTACGTTTAAATTTGGAGCTTACGATTTTAATGATTTCAAGGAAGCTGATCTTGTGTTGGTTGGGGCAGGTACTCCAATAGAAGAACCGGTTTTGGTTGAGTGTAAAAACAATGGTGTTACTCTAAAACAAAGTGCGGCCCTTTTTGCTGAGTTGACCAAAATTCCAGTGGTTGGTGTCACTGGTACCCGCGGTAAAAGTACGGTGACAGCCATGATTCACCACGTGCTTTCAGTAGTGACTGGTGAGGACATATTGCTTGGTGGTAATGTTCGTGGTCTTTCAAATCTACAATTACTTAAACACGTAACACCAGATTCTTTATGTGTTATGGAGCTCGATAGTTGGCAACTACAAGGCTGGGGATGGAGTCAGATGTCACCTCAGATTGCGGTCTTCACCAACTTTATGGATGATCATCTTAATTATTATGAGAAAGGTGGAAAGAGTCGAGAAGAAGCTCTTGAACTTTATTTTGCTGATAAAGCCAATATTTTTTTGTATCAAGAAGAGAGCGGGGTGTTGGTGACGACGCCGGAGGTGTGGGAAATGGCCGGCCGCTTTGCGGCCGGCCGAGACATAACCCTCGGTCAAGAAGTTAAACTAGTAGACGCCTCAGTGCTGCCAGAAGACGCTCTTCTTTCCATGCCGGGTGATCACAATCGTCTGAATGCTGCTTTGGCCTACGAAGCACTAAAAAGCCTGAGTTTGACTGATGAAGAAATTTTTCCAGCGCTAGCTAGCTTCCCGGGAGTAGAGGGTCGTTTGCAAAAAATCGGAGACATTAATGGCGTGCCGATTTACAACGATAATAATGCCACCACACCGGCCGCTACCGCGGCTGGCCTCAAAGCGGTAGCCAACGGACAGAATGTAGTACTTTTGGTTGGTGGTTCGGATAAAAATTTACCGGTCGAAGAGTTGGCTCGAGCCATAGAAAAAAGGTGTGTTCATGTCATTTTATATAGTGGATCAGGCACTGATAAATTAAAAGCCGCTCTTTCGCCAACTTTATCCCACGAAGAACATGGTGTATTTAAAGACGCGGTCGAAGCACTTCTAGCAACGAGTGCGCCAGGAAACGTAGCTCTTTTTTCTCCTGGTTTTGCGTCATTTGGCACTGAGTTTAGAAATGAATACGACCGTCATGACATGTTTGTCAGGACGGTCGCAGAAAGAACAGAAAACTAGGCGGCTCGACTGGATCGGTCGGCAATAGCACTATCGATAGCGTCCAGAAGATTCTTGTCGTCATCTGGAAGAGTATCGCGAATTTCTTCAAGCTGACCTTTGGTGATGTCAGCCGGGATAGTCTTCGATGTTTTCCAAGCGTGAAGGAGTTGCTCAAGTGTGGTCATTATCGTCTCCAACTTTATTCCATTAGCAGATTACCACAATACACAAGCCAATTCTATTGCCAGGTATATACATTGGAGTATTATGGGTGAGTGAAACCTGGAGATATCACCTCAGTGCATTTTATTGGCGTCGGCGGCATTGGCATGTCTGCGTTAGCTCGTTTGTGTATTAGTGAAGGCAAGAAGGTTACTGGTTCGGATTCTAAAAAATCTATTCTCACCGAGACTTTAGAAAAAGAAGGAATACAAATTTTCTACCAACAAATTGCTGAAAATATACAAGAGGGAACAGATTTAGTTATTTATACTGAAGCGGTTGATAAAAAAACCAACGAAGAGTATCTCTCTGCTAAAAAACAAGGTATAAAAACTATTAATTATTTTGATGCGCTCGGTTTTTTTCTTAATGACTACTACTTGATTGCTGTTGCCGGTAGTCACGGCAAAACTACTACGACCGCCATGTTGACCGAGATTATGGAAGCAGCTGACATGGATCCGACCGCCATTATTGGTTCGATTCGTAAGAAGACTAATAGCAACTTTCGGGCTGGAAAAAGCAAGTATGCGATAGTAGAAGCGTGTGAATTCCGTCGGGATTTTTTAAGCCTCAAACCAGATGTTCTTATCATTACTAATATTGAGTATGAGCACGTTGATTACTACAAAAATTTGGCTGATGTGCAAAAAGCCTTCAGTGAACTAGCCGAACAGGTTTCAGATGACGGGGTAATTATTGCTAATACGGATGATGAAAAAGTCGCTTCGGCGCTGGCTGGAATTGATGGTGTGCAAAAAATTGATTACACGCAATTTTTTGACCCACTGTTTGAAAAATTATCCATGCCCGGTATTCATAATCGTATGAACGCGGCGGCGGCTATCGCCGCCGCCCAATATCTCGGCGTCGATGTCTACCTCGCCCGCGAAGCCCTTCAAAATTTTGAAGGCACGTGGCGTCGATTTGAATATAAAGGCGAGCTCAACGGAGCTAAAGTATACGATGATTACGCTCATCACCCGACTGAAATTAAAATGACTATCAAATCCACCAAGGAACTTTTTCCAGACAAAAAACTGAAAGTTGTTTTTCAGCCCCACACAGTATCAAGACTAAAGACTTTGTTTGATGATTTTGCCGAGGAGCTGGGTAAGGCTGATGAAGTTATTTTGCTTCCAATTTACAAGGCCAGAGAAGTTGACGACAAAGAAGTAACCAGCGAAAAATTACAAGTCAAAATTAGTGGTAAGAATCCAGATGTCAAACATTTCGAAACTCATGATGAAGTAGTTAATTATTTGAAAAAATCAGTTTCTAAGGAAGACGTAGTGCTACTCATGGGGGCCGGCGATATAACAGTGGTCTCTACCGAACTGATGGAATAGCAGCATGAAATCTGAAACTAAAGTCGATCAACTCAAAACCCTGTTGTACAGGATAGAAGCCAGTCTCGGTTCGCCGATATTTCGTTCTGTCTTCGCACAAGTAGACGGAGTAGAAAAAGATCTAACCAGAGACGGACAAGCTAGTTGTGCGGTCTACGTATCGGGACTTTTGGTGTGGGCAGAGAAGTTAGAGCGAGTGCGAGCGACAGTAACCAGTCTGGAGGGTGGTCTGATAGAAGCAGGTTGGACTAAAACCAATGAACGGATTCCAGGCGCGGTCATTATTTGGGAAGCCGCTGCCCAAGCGGGCGGGGAACTTCACGAACATGCCGGTTTTATTGTAAGTGAGACAGAGGCAGTCAGTCATTCTGATAAAGAGCTTTGTCCTGTGCGGCATCATGTAACCTACAGTGAGAAATCAGATGGAGAGCCAGTTAGGAAAATTAAAACCCTTTATATTCATTCCGAGTTACATAAAAGTAGGTAGTCTTTTCTTTTTATATTGCGGATGGTAGGTTTGTGGTATGGAATCAAAAATTGGAACTCTATCTATAGTGGCGACACCCATTGGAAATTTGGAGGATATTACGCTGCGAGCGATTCGCGTGCTTAAGGAAGCAGACTATATTTTGTGTGAAGACACACGGGTGACTGGGAAACTTCTCAAATACTATGAAATTGATACCAAGATGAAGCGCTACGATGCTCACGCCAGCGAGAAAGTGCACACTGATATTTTGACTGATTTAGGAGCCGGAAAGCATATTGCGCTGGTGAGCGACGCCGGGACACCGGGAGTGAGCGACCCGGGGGTGCTTTTGGTACAAATGGCGCGCGCCGCAGGCGCGCGCCTCGAAGCTGTCCCTGGTCCGTCAGCTGTCACCACCGCTTTTTCTATCTCTGGATTAATCGGCAATCAGTTTTCGTTTCTGGGTTTTGCACCACAGAAAAAAGGTCGTGAGACTTTTTTCAAAAGTCTCACAGCGTACAACCATCCGGTTATTTTCTTTGAATCAACTCATCGCATTCTTAAAACGTTATCTTCTTTAAATGAATTTCATCCGGAAGCTAAGATAATACTTGGTCGTGAACTCACCAAGCTGCATGAAGAAACGCTCATAGGAAATGCTGTTGAAATATTGGAACAAATCACCAGTACTCCAGTCAAACAGAAGGGAGAGTTTGTGGTTATTTTCTCAAATTGATGACTGCGGTATACTAGGCTGTATGACACGAGAATCGATAGTTGTATTACTGGCCATTGTGGTTTTTTTCACGCCATTTCTAGGTATTCCGGATACTTGGAGACAGTACATAATAAGTGGAGCCGGAGTTTTTTTATTGTTAATTGGCTATAGTCTGCGCCGGTCAGCCTTTCATCGTCGCATAGAAAGAAGTGAAACTGAGAGAGGTACGGATTCATTTACCGAGAGTAACGGCCGACCAGATTTTGAGAACCAAGAATTTGCATCATGAAATTAACAGCCCTCGCACTAGTGACCGTAGCATTATTTGCGGGGCTTAATTTTTATGTGCCGACTATGTGGCCAGTGGCATATTCCACCACTGCTTCGGAAGAGATCAAACCAATTTTTGGTTCTAAAGAAGCAGTAAAAGAAGTAGAAGAACCAGTGGTTGATACTCGTCAGGTAGTACAACATATTCCTTTGCCCGAACACGTCAAAACCATCTACATGACTTCGTGTGTAGCCGGCACTCCAAGTTTTCGTGAACAACTCATTAGTTTTGTTGAAGAGACAGAAATCAATAGTATCATCATTGATGTTAAAGATTACTCTGGAACCATATCATTTCCACCGGATAGTGATGACTGGAAACCAGCTTGGCAAAATGCTCGCTGTGGTACAGCGGATATGCGTGAGCTTATTGCCGAGTTACATGAGAAGGGGGTATATGTGATTGCTCGGATCACTGTTTTTCAGGATCCTTTGTATACTACAGTCCGCCCTGATTTAGCGGTCAAAAAAAACGATGGTAGCACATGGTATGACTATAAAAAATTGTCTTTCATAGATGTAGCAGCTACTGAGTATTGGGATCACATTATTGATTTAGCGGTTGATTCATACAATCTTGGTTTTGATGAACTCAACTTCGATTATGTTCGTTATCCCTCAGATGGACCGATGAGTGATGTCTATTTTTCACACTCAGCCACCAGTGAGCATGGCAACGACAAGCAAGCCAATCTGGAAGCATTCTTTAAATACTTAAATGAAAAATTAGATGACGATACATTATTTTCAAAGTACAAGCATGAAAATACCGGTCGTGCTTCCAGTACACCGTATACTTCGGCTGATCTATTTGGGATGACGACCACTAACTACGATGATTTATCTATCGGCCAAGTACTTGATAGGGCGGTTCCGTATTTTGATTTTATCGCACCAATGGTCTACCCGTCACACTACCCAAAAAATTCTTTTGGCTATCCAAATCCAAATGACTACCCGTACCAAATTGTAAACTACGCTATGAAAACTGGAGTAGGCAGACTCAAAGCTAGTACAACGCCAATGGCTGGTTTTACCCACACCCGCATTGGTACCTCGACGCCAGCTGTTTATGCTAAACCGTCGTATGGTCCTGAGAAATTACGCACCTGGATTCAAGATTTTGACTATGGTGGCGATTACGACGCGGCTGATGTGCGAGCACAAATACAAGCGAGTTATGATGCTGGAGTGATGAGCTTTATGGTGTGGGCCCCAAGTAATATATATACTCGTGGCGCGTTTAGAGATGTGGAGTAATTGACTTTCAGTATTTTTCTTGTATCTTTTAGTTAGATAAAGGAGGGTTCCATGAAAGAAAAAACTACATCTGAGGTGTGTGGTTCGAATAATCCCGAAGCGCATGTCTACAATTCCGATGATGTCGCGCCCTACAATGAGCGTTCTAATGAGTCGCTTGGGCGACTGCTGGAGCAGTTCGGTCGCAACGGCCCTATGAACGATATCCAGCAACGAGCTCATGATCAGATCGAGGCCGTTTTGGCAGAAAGAAGAAAAGAAGGTCTTATCTACACTGATGATGGCCAAGTTGTCAGTGTGGGACAAGGGTAGAACATAATAAGTATAAACCGCGCCAGTGAATGGCGCGGTTTTTCTATACACAAAGGCGGCGGCGGCGAAGCCCCCGCCACGGTATGATAGGTATATGGAGAAACGTAGAGCCGATAGCGCGGTCGCTATTTCCGCGTATCAAGACACACCCGCCGCCCACTTACCGGGCGCGCTTATTCCTGGTGTTCGAAAGCCACTATCTGTCCCCGCTCCAGAACGCTACCACCATTCTCGAATGCTGCCGCAAAGCGCTACTTTACTGTTTGTGGGGGCGGTGTTGTTTTTTGCTCTTTCGCTTGGTGTTACTACTTTTAATACATTATCAGCTACCAACAGTGTGGCGGCTCCGGTAGTTGTTCTTAACGGGGAAGAACCAGTAATGACCAAGGAACTTAATTACGGCACCAGAGTTTCTTTTTCTGAGCCTAGCTTTTTTGCTGAGACTCGCGATTCCTTTTCTAAATCCGGGGAAACCTTTATCGAAGCTGATTTGGCGGCCATGAAACTGCGTCTACATCGAGAGGGAAAAGTTGAGTTGGAAGTAGATATCCTGTCTAAAGGTCGGGAAGGTTCGTGGTGGGAAACTCCAGCCGGACTTTATGCGGTCGAAACCAAAGAGGTAAATCACTTCTCATCATTTGGAAAAGTTTGGCAACCGTGGAGTATGGTTTTTCAGGGTAACTTCTTTATTCATGGTTGGCCTCACTACCCCGACGGAACACCAGTCCCGGAGGGTTATTCTGGTGGCTGTATAAGATTGTCAGATGAAGATGCCGAAGCCCTCTACGTCCTGACACCGGTCGGTACGCCAGTCTTGGTCCACGAACAAGATTTTGCTGGTGACGGTTTTGTGTACGAACCCAAGGTACCTAAAATTAATTCAGAGCATTATCTTTTAGCTGATATAAAAAGCAGTACGGTACTCGCTAGTAGCGACATGGACACTAAAGTTCCAATTGCGTCACTCACCAAGTTGATGACCGCTTTGGTGGCGGCAGAGTATATAAATCTTGATAAAGATGTTCGTATTACGCAAGAAAAGTATGTCACGACTCTCATCCCAAGACTTGAAGGTAAGAGTAAGGCATCGATGTATAGTTTGTTGCAATTAATGCTGGTTGAATCTTCTAACGAAGCGGCAGAAGTTATTGCGTCCCAAATCGGTCGCGAACGTTTTATTGTGCTAATGAATGAAAAGGCTAAGAGTCTTGGTCTCGAACACACCACTTTTGCCGATCCATCAGGGCTTGATGATCACAACGAATCTAGTCTCCGAGACTTGTTGCGACTTATCCAATACATTTACAATAATCGCAGTTTTATCCTTGAATTAACGGCTAATGCTGAATTGGAGACACTCTATGATTCTGGTGATTTTGGAGAGTTAGAAAATTTTAATGAAATTGACGGCATCGATAATTTTATTGGTGGTAAAGTCGGTGAAACTTTGGCAGCTGGACAAACGTCCATCTCTCTTCATAAAATAGAAATAAAAGATTCCGAACGAATAATCGCGGTCATTATTCTCAACTCAACCGATCGACCAGGTGATGTCACCAAACTGCTCAAATACGTTAATGAACGTTTTGAGTAGTACACTTATCTCCATTGGTTAAGCCATTTTTTAATGCTACACTCGCTGCTGGCCAAAAGGAGCAGTGATGAAACGAATAAAAAAAGTCTGGTATTGGTGCCGGAGCATCAGTGGCGATGCATGGTATGAAATTGGGGTTGGAACAGCCACGCTGTCATTGGTTGCGGGCGTAGTTGTTCTGGTTTTGATGCACGAAAAATAATCCCTAGCTCTTGGAGTACATTATGCGCCGCCGTTTCTATGAGAAACGGCGGCGCGTTTGCTATACTATGCGTAACTAACTATGGCTTTTGATCCGGAAAAAATTACTTATTTTGCCAAGACCGACGCTCGCGGAGCGAGCGTCCCGTTTGGTATCCGGGCTAAAGACCGCCAGCGTCATATGTACGTTATTGGTAAGACGGGTATGGGCAAGTCGACTTTACTCGAGAACATGGCGGCTCAAGATATTCTCAATGGAGAAGGGATGGCTTTCATTGATCCGCATGGTTCCGCGGCCGAAACACTTCTTGAATACATTCCCGAGCACCGAGTGAACGACGTGGTGTACTTTGCTCCGTTTGATATGGAAAATCCTATTGCCTTTAATGTGATGGAGGACGTGGGCGTCGATAAGCGTCACTTGGTGGTGTCAGGCTTGATGTCGACGTTTAAGAAAATTTGGGTTGATGCGTGGAGCGCACGCATGGAGTACATCCTTACCAACGCACTGTTAGCTTTGATTGAGTACCCAGATACCACCTTACTGTCGGTTAATCGAATGTTGGCTGATAAAGAATATCGTGAGCGGGTAGTTGATCATATCAAAGATCCCGCTGTGAAGGCATATTGGGTCGATGAATTCGCCAGCTACACTGAGCGGTTTGCTGCTGAAGCTTTGCCAGCTATCCAAAACAAGATTGGGCAGTTCACCGGCAATCCGTTAATTCGTAATATCATTGGGCAACCAAAGTCCAGTTTCGATATTCGAAAAATGATGGATGAGAAAAAGATTTTGATTGTAAATCTTTCTAAAGGTTTGGTGGGGGAGACTAACGCCGACTTACTTGGTTCGATGCTCACCACTCGTATTTATTTAGCCGCCATGAGCCGCGCTGATTTGCCAGTGATGCAAATGAAGCAGATGCCGAACTTTTACTTTTATGTGGATGAATTCCAAAGTTTTGCCAACGCCACGTTCGCGAACATTCTCTCGGAAGCTCGAAAATACCACCTTAATCTCATCATTGCCCACCAGTATATTGAGCAGATGGAAGAAGATGTTCGCAATGCCGTGTTCGGTAACGTTGGCACTACTATCGCCTTTAGGGTGGGTCCGTTTGATGCGGAATTACTGGAGAAGGTATTTGAACCGAAATTTATGGCGACTGATTTGGTCAATCTGGGGGCGTATCAGATTTACCTTACCTTGATGATAGATGGCATTGGTTCACAACCATTTTCAGCAATGACTTTGCCACCAGTAGAAACACCACCCGTTTCGTACAAAAATATTGCCATTGCTGCTAGTCGTCGAAATTTTACGAACAAACGCGATATCGTTGAAAAAATAGTAAACGAGCTCCATGCCTCAGAAAAGATGAAGAAAGGTGGTAATGCAGCATCAACAAAAAACAACAATACTGGCGGGCAGAAAAATGGAAAAAGTAATCCTGAACGATCAAAACCAAATTTTGAAAACACTATTCTCAGTAAGCTGCGTGAGCAAAAAGAAACAGATGTTCCTAAAAAGCCACAACCGACTACAGCAGCAGTAATGGCACCTAGTGCACCAAAAAAAGAGGTAGCCGATACAAAGGAAGAAACAAAACCTCAACCAAGTGTTGTAAACACCGTTGAACCAGGGATGCTTAGTGAAAAAAGTTTAGATGAGTTGCGTTCGGTATTAAAAAGAATTTCTGAAGAAGAAAATAAAAAAGACACTACCAACAACTCTAGAATCAAAAAAAACAGAAGACCAGACCGTAATCAAAAGAGAGAAGATGGTCGACATATGCGACCAGAAAAATCCGAAATTGTAAAAACCCCAGACTTAAAATCGGCCTTAGCGGCAGCGGTTGGTTCACCCGCTATTACCAAAAAAGAAGAGCCAGTTTCTAAAAATATATCTGATAAAAAAGTTACTACTCCACCAGAAACTCAATCAGAACATACACAAAAAAATTATTCTGATGAGGTTCGACCACAAGACTTGGAGCGAATGATGCGTGTTTCTGGTACTGATAAGCCCCCGCTAACGTAAACATGTTCCGCTTCCTTATTCTGCCTTCATTACTCTTATTGCCCGGTCACGTGTTTGCCGCTGTGACCATACATGAGGTGGCTTGGATGGGGAGTGGTGATTCGGCTAATGATGAATGGATTGAACTGTACAACGATAGCAGCAGTGTTTCTGTGGACGGTTGGACGTTGAGTGATGGACAGAGTTTGAATATTGAACTGGCCGGCACCGTCGGTGCCGGCCAATATGCGGTGTTGGAACGCACTGACGATGGTTCAGCTCCTGGTAGTGCGTTCTTGGTTTACACTGGGGCATTAGGTAATGATGGTCGTACCTTAACTCTAAAGCGAGCCAACGGTGGTATTGAAGACCAAGTGGCCGGAGGAACCGATTGGAAAAATATCGGTGGCGACAATGTCACTAAAGAAACAGCTCAATACACAAGCAGTGGTTGGGTGACGGGGAAAGCTACTCCCGGTAGTAAAAATGTAACCACTGGATCAGTGAGTGACGATGAAGATGATACAGTGACAAACCTTGACACTAACGATTCCAGCGACAGTAGTAAAAATGTGTATATATCTCTAATAGAACCAGATAATGAACTCAAACTCTCGATTGAGGCTTCTAAAACTGGTTATGTAAACCAGCCAATCACCTTAGTGGTAGTCCCTTCCGGTTTAGGTGAAAAGATTATGGATTCACTTAATTACACTTGGAACTTTGGGAATCTAGCTACTAGTAGTGGTAAGGAGGTGCAAGTGAGCTACGCTCATCCCGGCACCTATGTCATCGTAATTGAGGCTGACTATACAAAGTATGTAGCTCGAGCTCGACACACTGTCACGATTTTACCAACGGCAGTTTCTATGATGAAAAACGAACAAGGAGATATTTTAATTCAAAACAACGCTCAGTACGAAGTTGATGTCTCTGGTTTTACTTTGAAAGGTAACAAGTCGGTGGTCTTTCCGGAATATACTTTTTTAGCCCCTAAAGCCACCATGGTAATACCCCAAAAGAAAGTGTCAGATAAAAATTCGAATTTGGTTATGTTATATGATCGAGCGAAAGAGACAATTGCCTCATCTTTAGATAGTTATCTGCAACCACCAACAGTTGCTAAGCATGCATCAGTCGCCGAAACTGAGATTATTCCGATAGCTCGAGCCAGTAGTAAAAATATTGAGGAGGTCGGAGAAGTTAAAGTTATTGATGCGCCAGACGGATTAATTAGTGCGACCAATACTAGTAAGGAAATAGCCGCCGCACCAGCTGAGACGGAAGTCTCAGCTGGTGCGGCGGCTGCTACCACTGCTGGCATTCCTGTCGACAAACTTCCATATTTAGGATTAATGGGGCTTATCACCATCGGTATTTTAGCTTTATATAGTAGCGGTCAGAAAGAGTAACTTATCAGCCCTACTTGATGTAGTATCTAAACAACGCAATGGACGTAAAGGAAAAAACATGAAAAAGAAAATCCTCATTTTTTCGCTGGCCTATTATCCCAAGCACATTGGGGGGGCTGAGGTGGCAATAAAGGAAATCACCGATCGGGTATCACCGGAAGAGTATGAATGGCATTTAGTCTGTAATCGCTATGATTCAACTTTGCCCAAAAAAGAAAGAATTGGAAATGTAGTGGTGCACAGAATTGGCTTCACAACTTCGTCGCCCACCATGGCCGATTTGCGTAAATTTCCACTCCACCTAAATAAAATTATCTACCAATGGCAAGCTTTTTGGTTTGCTAAAAAGTTACACACACAGGAAAGATTTGACGGTCTTTGGGCCATGATGGCCCACGCGACCGGTGTACCAGCTGGTAAGTTCAAAAAAAATTTTCCGGAGGTAAAGTATGTTTTAACTTTGCAAGAAGGTGACCCACCAGAACATATTGAAGCGAAGATGAAACCATTTGGTCAGGCTTTTGATGATGCTTTTCTTAAGGCAGACATCATTCAGTCCATTTCCCATTTCCTCGCTGATTGGGCTACAGACAAAGGATTTATCGGAAAAGCTGTATTGATACCTAACGCCGTTAATACTAAACACTTCATGCACGAGTATAGCGTTGAAGAAATACAGGCGGCCCAAACCGAAATTGGCAAAAAAGACGGAGATACTTTCTTGGTTACCACTTCTCGTCTCGTGTATAAAAACGCCATTGATGATGTGATTCGGGCTATTTCGCTATTGCCCGAGAATGTTCATTTTGTAATTTATGGCACTGGCCCAGATGAAGATAGGCTCAGAGCATTAATCAAAGAACTAGGTATTGAAAACCGAGTTCACCTACTTGGTCATATTGATCATGCAGTGATGCCAAAGTATCTCAAGGCTTGTGATATATTTATCCGGCCGTCGCGCAGTGAGGGAATGGGAAATTCATTTATTGAAGCGATGGCCGCTGGTTTACCAGTGATTGCTACCCAAGAAGGTGGTATTGCCGACTTTCTGTTTGATGCGAAGCGTAATCCTGAGCAAAGTACAACTGGGTGGGCTGTAGATAAAGACAGTCCTGAGCAGATAGCTCAAGCGGTTACAGAAATAATTTCTCACCCCGAAAAAGTTGCCGAAGTAACTTCTCGCGCCAGAGCTATGGCCATAGAAAAATACGATTGGGATTTGATTGCTAAGCGTATGAAGAATGAGGTATTTGATAGTTTGTTGGTTAATTAGAAATAACCCAATCCAATGCTATTATTGATACACAATGACTAAAATCCTCGTAGCCACACCGTTATTTCCCCCTGAAATTGGCGGACCTGCCACCTATGCACATATGCTTGAGGAGGAGTTGTCTCAACATGGTTTTGAAGTGGAAATCGTGCCATTTGCCGCTGCTCGTCGCTGGCCAAAATTAATTAGACATTTTGTATATTATCGAACCTTACTTAAAAAGTGTGCATCAGCTGACATTATCTACGCGCTTGATGCTGTGAGTGTGGGGTGGCCAGCTATGTGGGCTGCTAAGCACAGTCAAAAAACTTTTTTACTGCGGGTGCCAGGTGACTATGCGTGGGAGCAAGGGCAAGTTAGGTTTGGAGTAACAGACACACTAGATGTGTTTACAGAGAATCGAAACCGGTATTCTATTTTTGTTCGAGTATTAGCTCGTTTACAGAATAAGGTGGCGCAGGAGGCCAATAAAGTAATTGTGCCGAGTCATTACATGAAAACTATTGTTACTACGTGGGGAGTACACCCGGCCAACATCGTTCCTATCTATAGCGCGCTTTTTCCACTGCCGGTAGAACAAGGAAGAGCGGAAATTAGAAAATCATTAGGCTACAAAGGAACGGTGCTAGTCAGCGCGGGTCGGTTAGTGCCATGGAAAGGTTTTATAACACTGATTGAGATTTTGCCAGAACTTCGGAAAAAACTTAAAGACGCTACTTTAATTATTATTGGTGCAGGGCCCGACGGCGCGCGCCTGAAGGCGCGCGCCCAAGAGCTTGGTGTTTCTGAATATGTTCGCTTTGTACCACGTCAAGCCAAGCATGCTCTGGGAGCGGCGATTGCTGGCTGCGATGTATTTGTGCTTAACACCTCGTACGAAGGACTTTCTCATCAGCTCTTGGAAGTAATGGCGTTAGGAGTACCGATTGTTACGACTACTGTTGGTGGCAACCCAGAACTTATCAAAGACAGCGTAACAGGCATCCTGATACCATTTAATGATACAGAGGAATTGATCCGTGGGATTGAAAGGGCAGCCACCCATGAAGCCTTTCGAGATAGTATTGTTCGCAATGCTCGGTTACGAGTGAAAGATTTTGAAAAAGAGAAAGTCATTGAAGATTTAGTAAATTTACTACAAACACTGCCATGAAAGTTTTAGCAATATCGTACGGAAAAAATTTTTTTGAACCAGGCAATAGCGAACGAAACCGAATGGCCGTCTGCGCCGAGAAAGCTGGGGAACTTCATGCGGTGGTTTTCTCTCATGTAAAGGAAGGACTTAATAAAGAGTTAATACGTAGCAACTTCACCGCCTATCCCACAAATTCAAAAAATAATTTTACTAAAGTAACTGATGCCATTCGGATTGGTAAAAAAATAATTAACAGCAGTAACGAAAAAAATGATTGGGTGATAACGGCTCAAGATCCCTTCGAGGCCGGTTTGGTGGCTTGGCAGATTGCTAAAGCTACTGGAGTATCTTTTAACATTCAAGAACATGGTGATTTTTTTAGTACAAAGTTTTGGGCTAGAGAGTCGATTTTAAATAGGTGTAGAGCCATGTTTGGTAAGTTTCTTCTCAAGAAAGCCGACTCGGTTCGGGTAGTGTCAAAACGGATTAAAAAGACACTCGAGGGGTTGGGGGTGCGCACAGAAAAAATATTTATTTTATCTGTGCGCACCGGCGTGTCTCGTTTTTCTACAGCTGCTGCCAACCCTAAGTGTATTCCTAATTTTGACTCTAACAATAAATATATCCTTACGGTGGCGCGGTTTGTACCTCAAAAAAACTTGTCTTTTCTTATAAGAACATTTTCAAACGTTCAGATTGACCACCCTGAAGCTCACTTACTAATCGTTGGTCAAGGAAAGGATGAATCAGCTTTAAAAGCCTTAGCTACAAAAATACTTCCAGAATACTCCTATACCTTTATGCCGTGGAGTGAGAATGTACCAGTCCTTATGGCCATCGCCCATGTCTATGCATTGTCATCTAACTACGAAGGTTGGGGTCGGGTGCTTATTGAAGCCCAAGCTGCGGGTATGCCGATAGTGACCACTGATGTTGGTTGTGTGGGTGAGGAGGTTACTGAAAGCGAAGCGTGTAAGGTAGTACCAGTTAATGACGAAAAGCGTTTCGTAAAAGCCTTAGGCGAAATGTTACGTAATTATGAAATGACAAAACAAACTGCGAGAATTATTAAAAGCGAATTTGATTACAACATAACTACAAACACTGACTATGCCAAAAAGTGGGTCGAAATCCTAAAACGAACGAGAAATTCTAAGCTATAATAAAATAAAAGTATGGTTGATGTATACACCAAAAAAGAACTCGATCCGCAAAAGCGGGCAGCTGGCGATTTGGAGTTTATTATTGAGGATGAACGAGCGGCTGAGCAACCGGCAGTCGAAATGACATCTATTGAAGAAGAGCGTAATAGCGAAAGGGTTACTGCCGAATACGAACGAACCGCGGCTCGTTTGCTTATTTTTACTACTAATCCTTCAGCTCTAAAAAACGAAAGTGATCTTCATCAAAGACTTTTAGACATAGCCACTATATTTGCTGAGGTCCATGTCGTAATTCTTAACAAGACCAAAGACGGCGTTCCTGAAACACTACGACCAACTACTAATCTCTGGTTGTATTCCACTAATTCACGCAGCGCTTGGAATACCATTGAAGACGCTAAGCAAGTTGCTATTGAACAGTTTGAGTTTGCGGGTGGTTTTCGGGCTGATATTGTAATTTCACTAGATGCTTTTGAGGCGGGTATGGCAGCTCTAGCGGTTGCCCAAAAATATAACCGGCCGCTACAGATTCATATCACTAATGATATTTTTGATAAAAATTATCTAAAAAATCAAAAGAATCCAATCTTAAAAAAAATGATGATATGGTGGGTGTTTCGAAAACAGCCTGGTGTCCGTGCTTCAACCAGAGCGATAGCCAAAAGTATTCTAGAACGTTACCCATATCTTGAAAAAAGTTTAGAAATAGTTCCGCAACATATAGACTTAAGTCAGGTAGCGACTGCGACTTCCACTGGCGTGTTGGTTGAACGGTTCCCGCAGTATAGTTTTATTATTTTGTTTGTTGGCCCACTGACTCACGACAGTGGGGCCGTGGAAGCACTGATAGCTTCAGCTGGGCTACTACAGTATCCTTCTATTGCTTTGATGTATATAGGCGAAGGGGATGCTAAAAAAGAAATAGAGAGCAGAGCCAAAGCGATGGGAGCATTAGAACAAATTATCATTTCACCACGAGATATAGATGAGATTGCGGCCATGAAAGAAGCTCATCTCCTTATTTTTCCAGATGGTAAAGATGCAGACGAACGAGTGTTGTTAAAGGCAGCAGCAGCCGGACTGCCGATTATTACCGCCTATTCTGATTTTGTTAACGAATTATTTACCGATGGTGAGTCAGCGTTTATTTGTCCAGCAGGTGATATACAATGCATGCAAATAAAAGCTAATATTATTCTCAATGAAAACGTGTACCGAAAAAAATTTGCTCGTAATGCTCGCGAAGATGTGTTGGCGAGAGTCGAACAAAATGTAGATGAATACAAGCTAGCCTTCAAGGAAAGTGTAGAAAGGGTATTGTATTCATTTGAAACCCCAGTCGGTGAAGCGGGAGTTATAGAAGAGCAGGAAATGCCAGAACGGAAAACCACATAAAACTATGAGCAGCCGCAAAGTTAATGATTTGACAACCATAACGCATCGCGTTATCATATTCGTATGATTATAAGTTTTGCAGATTCGGCCACTGAACTTATTTTCCAAGGTAAACAGTCCAAAAAACTACCACCATCAATTCATCGGGTAGCTATGCGAAAGCTTTGGATGCTTAACGCAGCAGTTGATCTTAATGATCTTAAGATTCCACCAGGTAATCGACTGGAAAAGTTATCAGGAAATTATATTGGTCAGCATAGTATTCGTATTAATGACCAGTGGCGTATTTGTTTTCGTTGGGAAAATGGGGGTGCCCATAATGTTTGTATAATTGATTATCATTAACCTCTGTATTATGTTTAAGAAAACAACACAAAAAAAATCCTACGCGATTCACCCTGGTGAAATATTGGCTGAAGAATTTCTTACTCCACTTGGCATCAGCCAATATCGCTTGGCAAAAGATATTGGTGTGCCACCGCGCCGGATAAATGAGATAGTGCACGGCACCCGAGCGGTGTCGGCTGATAGTGCGCTTCGTTTCGCTCGTTTTTTTGGTACCACAGCCCAGTTCTGGATGAATTTACAATCTCATTATGATTTAGCTATTTCCGAGAAAGCTATCGGCACATCACTTAAAAAACAAGTACAACCATTATCTTTATAAAATGAAGCTCCTAATAGTTACCCAGACTGTAGATATAAACGACCCGATTTTGGGCTTTTTTGTGCGTTGGGCTTGCCCAGTGAAATGGTAAGGTTTTAATATAGTATGTATTATGTTTATGTTTTACATAGCAAAAAAGACAAGGGATTTTATTATGGATATAGCCAAAACCTTACCCAACGATTTGAGGATCATTCGAAGGGTCACGTGGAATCAACGAAATCTAGGCGGCCTTTAAAACTTGTTTATTATGAAGCTTGTATAAATAGAAGCGACGCTTTAAAAAGAGAAAAATATTTTAAAAGCTATCGAGGCCGCCAGTTTCTACAGAACCGCCTCAAATCGTATTTCACCGGACTAAACTCATGAAACTTCTTATCGTAACTCAAACCTTGGACAACCAAGACCCAATACTAGGGTTCTTTGTCCGGTGGGTAGAAGAATTTGCCAAGAATTGTGAAGAAGTACATGTTTTGGCCTTGAATGTGGGCACCTATGAGCTACCAGAAAACGTCAAAATTCATTGTTTAGGGAAAAGTGAAGGCCAGCCTAAAATTGTCTGGCTGTGGCGCCTATGGCGCCACAGCTTCACCCTCCGTCACCACTACAACGCCGTCTTTGTCCACATGAACCCCGAGTACGTTCTTTATGGGGTTTTGGTATGGCAGATTTTAAGTAAGCAAATAGGTCTTTGGTATGCCCACGGTACAGTCAGTCAAAAATTGAAAATAGCCCATTTTTTTAGCGATTTCATCTTTACTTCAACTGAAAAAGGATTCCGTATTAATTCACCTAAAAGAAACATAGTTGGACAGGGAATAGATACAAATGTATTTTCATATAAAGAGCATACAGAAGTTACTCCTTTCCTAAACTTAGTAACAGTTGGAAGAATAGCTCCGTCAAAGAAAATAGAAACACTACTGGCCGCGGCTCTTCGTCTTAAAGAAACGGGAGTAGAATTTAAGCTTTCAATGTATGGTCAGCCACAAAATAGTGAAGAACAAAAGTACAAAGAAAAACTCCATGTATACGTAGAAAAAAATAAGTTGAGTCAGGTAGTTTCTTTCGAAGGTCCTCTACTACAAAAACAGATTCCAGCAGTGTTGCATCAAGCAACTATCTTTATTCAAGATGGTCAAACTGGCAGTTTAGATAAAGTTTTATTGGAGGGCGTATCGTGTGGTATCATCACGATATCTTCAAACGAAGCATATGGTGATTTTGTGGATATGTACAAGTCAAAACTGGTATATCCGACTGGTAATGCTGAGGTCCTAGTAGACAGAATTTTAGCAATAAAAGATTATCCGAAGGATGCTTCTACAATGAAAAAGTTTTTAAGAAAAAAAGTTGAACAGAATCACAGTATTGAAAACCTAATTAAAAAAATTTTAAAGAGTTATGTCCGAAACACTGATAGTTAGAAATAAAGTTGAGTTACTTGATACGTTAATCAGTAAAGACGATACAGTGCTTGATGTTGGCTTTTGGGGACAAGGCAAAACCTTTGAGGATCCAACCTGGCCGCATAAACTTCTTAGAGATAGGGCTAAGGATATATATGGTATTGATTTGGTGTATGACGAGTCAGTGATTCCGGAAAATGAACGTCATAAATATAAAATAGCTGCTGCTGAAGATTTTAATTTTGATGAAAAATTTGATGTAATTTTTGCTGGGGATTTAATTGAGCACTTGGTTAATCCCGGTTTGTTTTTAGATAACGCCAAAAAACACTTAAAACCTGAAGGTAGGTTAATAATGACCACTCCCAACACCTTCAATTTATTTGTAATGGCTGGTAAGCTGACTCGTCCTGAACCACCTATAAATTCTGATCATACATTTTACTTCAATAAAAGAACTATCAGTAAGCTCTTGGAAAAATGTGGTTGGGAGGTATCACAATTTGGTTTTATGTACACGCTTGATTACACTCATAAAGAAAGTCTTAAAAAGAAGTTTCTTAATTTAATTTACTTCATATTGAGTAAATTCACCCCTAAGTTTTATGAAACCATGGTGGTGGTGGCAAGACCAAGATAACTTTTTTATGAAGGATTTTATTTTTTTATGTAAAGAAATAATAGCTGGTAAAAGCGTTACCAGAGCTTATTTGAATAAACGTTTAAAGATTGAAAGTTTGCAAGGAAAAATTATAGATATTGGAGGAGGTCATAGCAGTATATATATTTCTAAAATTAAAAAAGAGCAAGATTTTGTTATCGAAACATTTGATGTAAAAGCTGGTAAAAGTATAGATTTTGAAAAAGACACATTGCCAATAGCTGACTCGTCACAAAATACTGTTTTGTTTTTAAATGTTCTTGAACACGTTTACAATCATCAGCATATTGCAAATGAATTGTATAGAATAGTAAAACCAGGAGGTAAATTAATTGGTTTTGTTCCATTTTTGATGTGGTACCACCCTGATCATGAAGATTATTTTAGATATACTAATACGGCACTAAATAAAATTATCACCACAGCTGGAGGTAAAGACTTTAGTGTTGAAACTATTGCCCATGGCCCTTTTACAGCAGCAGCCCATATGATTTTACAATCTTTCCCAAGGTTGATACGAATATTTGTGTTCGTCCCTCTACATTTCCTGGATACACTATATTTATGGTTAAGACCAGGTCAGGGCTCTAGATTTGCGTTAGGTTATTATTTTTCTGTTAAAAAACATTAGTATAATGGCTTATATTTTTAAAGTATTTTTTATAACAACACCAAGGCTAGCGAGCAAATTGTCTGACGGTAATTTGTTTAGAATGATTTTCACACTGTTTTCTCTATGGTATTTCCAGGTTAGTCGAAAATTAATTAAATACACGAAGGACTATAAATTTAAATTTATCTACCATAAAAAAACATTTACAATTTATTTACGATATCCAATGGATGTGGCTGTGTTGCGTGAAGTATTTGTAGACAAAGAATATTCTTGGTTTCCGATTGAGAAGCCTAAATATATAATTGATTTAGGCGCCCATTTCGGTGATACCGCACTCTATTATCATGCTCATTTTCCTCAAGCTAAAATAATAGCTGTTGAACCATCACCGGAAAACTTTAAACGTTTACAAAAAAATACTAAAGATATTTCACAAATAATCATTGTCCAAGCTGCTGTTGGTGAAGTTACTGGTTTTACAGACTTACATATTGATAAAAGCAGTCTAGGAGTATCAGTTCAAAAAAGATCAGGTAATGAAACGATAATTAAGGTTCCGCAAATCACTCTTACCGACTTATTAAAAGAGTTTAGTATTCAAAAGGCAGATGTAATTAAATTTGATATTGAGGGTGCAGAATTCTCTCTTTTTAATAATATTCAAACAGAAGAAATTTCAAAAACTTTCATCGGTGAGATTCATCTGGACTTAACCAATATTGAACTTCAAACTTTTAAAAATAATTTTAGTAAATTTGATACTACCCTCATTAAAATAAAAGACCATCGTTTTATGATGAGAGCTAAGTTGAAAGAGTAGTTTTTTCGTTTATTGAAGAATTCCAAAAATAGTACTGGATAATTAAGTTTACATAACTAGCAGTCACTGCAGCGGCTACAGCCCCCATTAAACCAAACGCAATAACTCCAATGGCTGTGAGGGTAGTTTTTACTATTGCAGAGATTAGTTGTATAGAATACAGCTTTTTATTGTCCGTTTGTGACTTTAAAGCATTTTGAGATATATATAATACTGAAGTAGGTATCGCTAAAGCTAAAATTTGGCTATATAGAACAGCGTCATGATATTTTGGAAATAAAGTGTTTATAACAACAGCTGAGATTAGTATGTAAAATATGCTGGCAGAAAATAATAGAAAGAACATCTGTTTACTACGTTTGACAACACTGCCTCTGAATTGAGATAGGGAGTAGGAAGAATACTTTGGAAACAAAAGAGAAGTAAAATTTTTGACAGCACTGTTGATTTGTTCAGGCACTATCATGGCTATTGAATAAATAGCTAATTGGGTAGACCCAATAAACTGAAAAATTAAAACAGCGTCTATTTTTTGGGCAACGCCTATAAAAATATTTTGGATACTTTGGTGCTTTGCAAAATTAAGATACTTTTTCCCCATAATTATGTCTGTTTCATTTTCTTCATTTTTGGGTTTAAAAAAATAATATCCAATAGCACTCGTTATCATTTGGGCAAACATAAAAACAAAAAAAACGTACAAAATATTTTTTGATAATAAAGTTGTGACTGTTACTGCAGAAACGATAGTGAGTATTCTTAATGCTTGGAGTATGTTTGACGCAATAAACTTTTTTAGACCTGTTAAATAACTGAAAATTTGAAAATAAACATTTATAAATGGTTGTATTAAAGAAATGCATAAACAGCCCATAGCTAGGATTAGATTATCTTGAACAAAGTAGTAGATTGCTGCCGTTAAGGCAGTAGCCACTAAACCGATTGAATATATAAAAGATTTAGTGGTGGCGTATGGAAAAAACCACAACCAGCCTTTGGAAGATGTTTGTAGTATGGCTTGGCTCATACCAGTTAATGTAAACAATGAAAATATAGAAGTAAGAGCAATAAGATATCTATAAATCCCGTAGTCTTCTTCGGTAAATAGATTAGCTAATAATAAGGCAGTAATTAAAGAACCAGCCACACTAACCAATTGATTTACAAATATTAAAAAACCGTTTGACACAAAATAATGGGCATCAACTCCTAAAATTGACTCTATTTTTGAAATGGTTTTTTTGTACATTCTTTATTTAAGATTTAAATTCAGTCCATTATAGCAATCTTTGTAACCATAAAGTTAGTAAGGTATAGTATTTTGATTATGTTTAAGCAATGTAAGATTAATACGTGGTTCTTTGTTGGTCATAGTATTGGTATTACTTTGCTCGCTTTGCACACTTTAGAGTATGCATATTTTTCAATAGAAAAAGAACGTAGAGGGAAGATGTTTATAGTAGTTACTCAGAACCCATTTTTTTATCAGTCGATACTAGCTGTGTATTCAAATATAGAAATAATTCAGCTAAGTTTAAAAAATATTCCAAAATTATTTTTTATATATTTTAGACATATATTACAGGAGCATTTGGTTTTTCACCCAATGGCTTTTAGCGAGCCTCATTTAGTGTTCAAGTTGTATACAAAATTAATAACCATCCCAAAAAGAAAAAGTCGATCCGTTGCCTTTGTAGCTGATACCATTTTAAACAAAGTTTGTTTTTCGGTTAGATTGCCAAAAAATTTAAAACAAAGCATTTTCTTATCTATGGAGCAAGCAGTTTCAAATGTATTACCCGTTAAAGACTCACTTCCTTTTAGCATACTGTTTGAAATTAATAAAAGTAAATCAATAAACAAACTTACTGATTATATTATGTTACACCCGTACGCCGCTAGCCCCGTCAGGTCTCTGCCTTTTGTTCGTTGGGTAGATATAGTTTTGTATCTTCAATCATTGTCACCAAAAACAAGTATAATTTTATCTGGTGGACCAAATGATCGTAGTCAAGCTGAGCTTTTAATGTCAAAGGTTGGCAAAAATATTTTTTTTATTGAAGATATAGCTAAAGGTTCTTTTAAAAAGAAAATACAAATTATTGCTCAAGCCAAATATTATATTGGCGTTGACACTGGTATAACCCACCTAGCTTCAATGTTAGGTAAGAAATCATTAGTAATTGCCAGTAATTCAAACCCTTGCTGGTTACCAAGCTACAATCCACTGGCTACTATAATAATGAATACTAAGAATTGTACTTGTACGGGAGATAAGCAGGGTGATTGTTTTGTGTATATCAATAATCTACGTTATTATCGTTGTTTAATTGAGATTCCACAAGAAGTAATAAAATCTGAGATTAATAAAAATCTAAAATTGTGATGTATGAAAAATAAATTAATGGCAAAAATCAGACAGATTTTAAGAGATAATTTTGGTTTTTTTTATCCACTAAGTTGGAATACTTTAAAGGCAGTCGAATACGCTCTCGCTAACTCTATAAAAGGACATTACTATGAATTTGGTTTGTACCAAGGGTATACTTTTTATCATGGTGTAAAGACATCATCAGATATTCATCATTTTGGCTTTGACTCCTTTAAAGGAATGCCAATGAATGATGAAGGAGGAGGTTTTTCATTTGGTAGATTTCAAGTTAGCTACAAGAAAGTGGTTAAAAACCTTTTAGAAAGAAATAGTTTTACATATAAAGAACATCTAATAGAGGGTTATTTTAATGAAACCCTAACTATAGAATTGCAGTCTGAACTTAAAAATTATAAACCGTCAGTAATACTTATAGATGCTGATTTATACGAGTCCGCTATCCAAGTGTTGAACTTTGTTGGACCATTACTACAGAACGGAACTATCGTAATATTTGATGATTGGTATTCATTTAGCGAAAATGAAGGTGAGCAAAGAGCTCTTAAAGAATTTTTGTTGGCAAAAAATATCATTTTTGAAGAGCTTATCGAATGTCAAAATAGAAAAATGTTTAGGGTTATAATTTAATTTTATGGAAATATATCACAAAAAAAATGAATTTCCTGAAAGATACTTTGGTATTGCTTCGGATAGACCAACGTTATACAGTGCAGATGAATATATATTAAGACTACCCAAATACAGAATCAAGTATTTGCTTGGTTTTATTAAATCTGTACCAAAAGGTGGTCGTTTGTTAGATGTGGGTTGTGGAAAAGGCAAGAGCATTCGTTTAGTAAGGGCATTCAGGCCAGATATTAAAATTGATGCCTGTGATTTAACAGACACAAAATCCTTTCTTCCTGAGGGTGTAAACTTTGTTAAATGCGAAGCAAATGATATAACCAATCATTTTTTGAATAACACATATGATGCAATATTAAATGAACATGTAATTGAACATTTGGTATATCCGACTGAAATGATTGCTGGGTTTTTTACTCTACTAAAGAGTGAAGGTAGGGTTTTTATCGAAACACCTAATTGGACACGCCTGACTGTACCTTTTTCACCATTATACTTTTGGAACGATTATACGCACATACATCCGTTTTGTATGACAGCCTTCCGTAGAATGTTTATTGAATACGGCTTTCAGGAAGAGTATGTTAAATCAGTATCGTCAATTGATTTTGGGAGAAGATTTTTAAAATTACGATTAGAAAACGGAGCTTTAAAAACAGGTTTAAAACAAGAAACTGGAGTTTTCAAGCCAAACGAAACAAAAACAAGAAAAGTTTTTAATGCCATTTTAGATTTAACTTTACATCCAATAATGAGAGATATATTAATTGGAGTAGCAAAAAAACCATAAAAGATGTATGTTTGTTTGTAATTAACATTATATAGCTTAAATTACATACGCCTTATATACATATGTCAGGATTAAATAACTACATAGAAACGTCAGTCAATGCTCTTGTTAAAGTAAAATCTGATGAGTTACTGATAGAAAGTTGGGAAAAGGCTCGTGATTTAATTGTGGAGACAGTCAAGAATAGGCGTATGTTATTTATGGCTGGCAATGGCGGGAGTGCAGCAGATGCTCAACATTTTGCGTCTGAGTTAACCGGTCGTTTTAAAAAAGAGCGACCCTCTTCTCCTGCTATTGCGCTCACGACTGATACTTCAGCTATAACCGCTATCGGTAATGACTACGGTTTTACAGAAATCTTTTCACGACAGTTAGAGGGTTTAGGTAAGAAGGGTGATGTCTTTATTGCGATATCAACCAGCGGAAACTCTAAAAATCTAATTTATAGTTGTATTGTAGCAAAGCAAAAAGGTATGACCACAATTGCTCTCCTGGGCAAAGATGGAGGTCTTCTAAAAGATATTGCCGATATTTCGATGGTTGTGCCTATAGACGCTACCTCTCATATTCAAGAGATTCATCAACAAATGTATCACTGTTGGTGTGAAGCAGTAGATGAGATTTATGACAAGTAGTAATATTAAAGATAGTCTGGACAGAGTGTCTTCAATTCGAGTTTGTGTCATTGGAGATTTGATGCTTGATACATACACATACGGAAAAGTTGAACGAATATCTCCTGAGGCTCCTGTTCCAATTATTAAAATTGAAAAAGAGGTGACTGTCCTTGGGGGAGCGGGTAATGTTTACGCAAATTTATTAACTATTGGGACGATAGTTAATTTAATAGGATCAGTGGGTGAGGATGATGATGGTAAGAAAATTATTGCTTTACTTTCTAAAAATGTCTCTATAGAAGAAGATAGAGTTAAAATTTATGTTGATAAAAAAAAGCCAACTATCAATAAAAATAGAATTGTCGCCGGTACTCAACAATTGCTTAGAATCGATAATGAGAATGAAAAACCGATTGATTTAGTCTTAGAAAGTAAAGTAATTGGCAACTTATCAAAAATACTTAATAATATTGATGTAGTTTGTGTGGCTGATTATGGTAAAGGTTTTATAACTCATAATATTGTTAAAGCTATTAAAAAAAATACAGATGTTAACAACATACCTGTAATTATTGATACTAAACCAAAAAATATAAGTTTTTTTAAAGATTTTACCTTGATTACCCCTAATGAGAAAGAATTGTTTGAAATGACAGAAGAAGGTACTGTTAGTGAAAGAGCATATGCACTATCCCTCCAAACAGGAACCAATGTATTAGTTACTCGCGGTAGTAATGGAGTACTGTATTGTGATGCAAAAAACAAGAATAAGAATTTTACACTACCAAGTTTTGCTGAAGATGTGAGGGATGTTTCTGGAGCTGGAGACACCATAGCTGCTTTCACTGTTGTTGGAATTGCTTTAGGTATGGATATCTATGACGCTGTGAGTGTGGCTAATAAAGCAGCGGCTATAGCTGTTTCAAAACCTCACACTAATACTGTGACACTGGATGAATTAATACAGAAGCTATGATTAATGAAAAACCATCCAAAAAAAATATTTCTGTAAACACGGTAGTTAAATTAATGAGGGGGTACAAAAAATCTGGCAAAGTTGTCGGCTGCCTCAGTGGTTCTTTTGACTTGATGGCGGCAGTTAATTTTAAAGCCTTAGAAGAAAGAGCAAAAAAATGTGATGTTCTCATTGTACTATTAAACAGCGATACCTCAATAAAGACTTACAAAGGAAAAAACCGCCCTATCTTGAATCAGAATGAACGCAGCTTTATTGTGGCACAATCACCATTTGTGAACCATATTATTATCTTCTCGGAAGTAACTCCTATTTTAGTCCTAGAAAAAATAAAACCAGATATTTTTTTTAACGTTAATGAATGGGGGATAGATTGTATAGAAAAGAGTACTGTAGAAAAAAATGGCGGAAAAGTTTTAACTTTTGATTTTCCAATACCAAAAGATTGGTGTCAGAGCACGACTGATCTTGTAAATAGAATAATTAAGTCAAATAGTATAAATACAAACAAAGTGATTTTTTTGGATAGAGATGGAGTGATTAATGAAAACAAATCTGGATATTTATATAAATGGAAAGATATCAGTTTCACTAAATATCTTTTTGAAACATTAAGAAGTTTTATCAAGGCTGGTTATAAATTAATCATACTAACCAATCAGTCAGGAATTTCACGTGGCTACTACTCAAATAAAGATGTAGAAGTATTGCATAAAAAAATGATTAATGAGTTTAAAAAAAATGATATTCTTATCGAAGATATTTACTATTGCCCACATGATCCTAAAAGTAACTGCAGTTGCAGAAAACCAGGTATTGATATGCTACTTAAAGCTGCAGAAGAACATAATATAAATCTTAGTAAAAGTTGGTTTATTGGAGATAGTCATACTGATATTGAGGCTGGACGTAACTGTAACGTTAAAACAGTTTTTTTAGGTAAAGAAAAAAATTACCCCAAAGAGGCCATTCGCCCAAATTTTTTTGCAAACAATATAAAAACTGCAAAATCTTACATATTAAAATAAAAATTAGGTAATATATGTTTGGAAGTATCAAAAAAATCTACAAAGGATATAACAATAAGGATAAATTAAATGTTTATATAAACTATTTTTTTATGCTTATAATAAACAGATTTTTACCAATGTCATATTCTGGCAAATCTAAAGTCTTTGGAAATACTTTTATATATTCAAGTCGATCTAGTTTTTACGGTATGTTCAATGAAGTTTTTGTTGAACAAAATTATCACATTGAACCCACTAAGAAAAAGTTACAAATTATTGATTGCGGTACAAATATTGGTATGTCACTTTTGTACTTCAGAAGGCAAGCTCCTAATTCAATAATTATTGCTTTTGAACCTAATCCGTATACATTTAAAATAGTAAAAGAAAATGTTTTAACTAATAAATTAGATGTTGGACTCCATAACATTGGACTAGGATTAGAATCAGCAGAGGTAGATTTTTATACAGATATTAATGATTTATCCTCACAAAGCGCCAGTGTAACTAGGCATTTAGCTACAAAAAATTATGACTTAATTTCATTTAAAGTTAACATTAAAAAGTTATCAGACTACATCGATCGACCAATAGATATTCTTAAATTGGACATAGAAGGTTCAGAGGGCGAAGTTTTGGAAGATATTTCAATTACTGGGAAAATTAATTTAATTAATAAAATATTTATTGAATATCATTATGATGGAGTGCATACAATTTATCCGCTAGGTAAGATCCTATCAGTGCTTGACGAATCTGGTTTTATTTACGCAATCTCTTCAGGTGTGTCATTACCATATGTAATCACTGATAGGCAGTCTTTTTCTTACAAAATAATTGCTTGGAAGAAAATGGTGAGTAATATTTAGCTTTCTTCTTTTTGAGGCCGTATAGATTTCTGTATATTTTTTACTACAAAAATAAGTAGGGTTTGACGGGATAAGAAAATATGGTGAAGGCGGGCGGGCGTAGCCCGCCCGCCTTTATAAATATGGTAAACTTCTCCCAATTATGAAAGATACACTTAAAGGCATGTTGTACGTCGCCCTATTTGCGATACCGTTTATTCCCCTAATAGTAACTGATTCAATGTTTTTCCCATTTATTACGGGTAAAAACTTTACGTTCCGTATTCTGGTAGAAATTGCCTTTGCCGCTTGGGTGTTGCTGGCTCTCTATGATGTTAAATACCGTCCACAATTTTCTTGGATAGCCGCTACCTTCACCGCACTTATCACGGTTATGTTCTTCGCCAACTTCTTTGGTGAATTTCCTCTTAAAAGCTTTTGGAGTAACTTTGAACGTATGGAAGGATACGTGACACTTGTTCACGTGTACCTCTTAGTACTAACTCTCGGTTCAGTTTTGCGGACTCCAAAATCTTGGGATTGGTATTTCAACACGACACTATTTGCGGCTTCAATCTTGTCGCTATACGCTTTTGGACAGTTATCAGGAAACTTTAATATCAATCAAGGAGGAGTGCGAGTGGACGGAACGCTGGGCAACGCTGCCTACATGGCGGTGTACATGCTCTTTCATGTCTTTATTGCCCTCATTATGTTGGTGCGTAGCAAGAAGAACTATGCCAAAGCCGGGTACGGTTTTTTGTTCTTAGTGTTCTTGTATCTGCTTATCCAAACCGCTACTCGTGGTACCGCTATTGGTTTGGTAGGTGGGCTTACTCTGGCTGGCTTGTATACAGCTCTGTTTAGTAAAGATGCGCCACAGGTACGGAAGTATTCACTTATCGGTGTGGTGGCGGTCGTCGTGATGGCGGGTGGTTTGTTTGCGGCTAAAAACACTACGTTTGTTTCCGAGAATCCGATTCTCAGTCGAGTAGTTAGTATTTCTTTGGCTGACGGGGCTACTCGTTTTGAAATATGGAGCATGGCCCTGGAGGGTGTGAAAGAGAAGCCAGTGTTGGGCTGGGGTCAAGGTAACTTCAACTACGTTTTTAACAAATACTATGAACCAAAGTTGTACGCTCAAGAACCATGGTTTGACCGGGTTCACAATATTGTGCTCGACTGGTTGATTGCTGGGGGGGTAGTTGGATTTTTGGCGTACATATCAATATTTATGGCCGCTCTTTATTATATGGTGTTCAGACCACGCTTTAACAAAGACACTCGGTTTAGCACGGTTGAACAAGGATTAATTTTTGGTTTGCTCGGAGCGTATTTCGTACACAACATATTTGTGTTCGACAACATTGTGAGTTATGTATTTTTCGGTATTATCTTAGCTTTCATACATAGTCGAATCAGTAAACCAGTCCCTGCGGTAGAACAATACAAAATTCCACTCAAAATTGTAAACAATATTGCTGCCCCAATTATGGTTGTGGTGCTGATTGGGACAATCTATTTCGTAAACATACCTGGTATCCAAGCAGCAGGTGATGTCATCGATGGCTTTACGGCCAAGTCTCCAGAACAAATGCTGTCAGCCTTTGAAAGAGCGTTGTCACGAAATTCTTTTGGTAACCAAGAAATAAGAGAACAACTTACTCAGCGAACACAACAAGCAGTCAATACACAAGGAATCAGCAAAGATTCCAGAGATTCATTATTGGCCCGAACTGAATCTGAACTACTTAAGCAAATAGAAGAAAAACCAGGTGATGCTCGAGTGCACGTGTTTGTTAGTTCGTTTTATCGTTCTATTGGCCAACTTGATAAAGCTCGTGAACAGTTAGTATTGGCGCGTGAGTTTTCTCCACACAAACAACAGATTATATTCGAGCAAGGTTTTGTTGAGCTGCAATCTAATAACTTTGATCAAGCAACCGAATTCTTTAAAGAAGCGTTTGAATCTGAGGAGAACTACGACCTAGCGCGTGTTTACTACGCCGCCTCTTTACTGTATTCAGGAAAAACAGCAGAAGCTACCGCTTTGGTTGGTGACGAAAAATATCTTAGAGCTTTCTCCCAAAACAACATAGCCATGAGCGCGGCCGCTAATGCTAAAGCTTACGATTTACTTATCGCAGCTGCTAATTTAAAAGTAATCGATGAGCCACAAACTTTACAAAATCGAGTTAGTTTATCGGCGATATACTACGATAGTGGAAATGCTCAAAAATCAATTGAAACTCTGGAGCAGGCGATTAATGATTTCCCAGAGTTTAAAAATCAAGGAGAAGGTTTTATAGCTGATATTAAAGCTGGACGTAAACCAGGCTCTACACCTGTCACCGTTACTGGTGCTAACGGGGAAGTAGTTGAAACTCGTACCCAGTAAGAGTAACTTTCTACCAATTTTTGTTTGATCTTGAGTGGTAATTAACAATGTACTGCTTTCTGTACCCTCATTTGTATGATGGTAGCGTGATATACTCTTCCTGAGTGCAAAAGTGTGCTCATAGAAAGAAAGTCTACGCAAAGGTCCCTGGGGTGAGGGATTTTTGCGTTTTACAGGCACAAGACGTGATATACTCCACTTAATTAGTCTGTAGTTATGGCTAGCGGCGCACTCGATTTTAGACTTTCATCTTTTGGAGCCCGCACTCCGCTGGCCATAACTGTTGAGTAATGTATGACTGACAGACCAGATTATATTCAGAAGGACGTAATTCTCGCACCTTATACGACTTTTAAAATTGGCGGTCAAGCTGATTATTTTGCAAAGGTACACAACGAAGAACAATTAGTAAGTACTCTTACTTGGGCGAAAGCTAATAATCTACCGGTCATGATTTTGGGTGGAGGCTCCAATTTGGTTTTTGCTGATGCTGGTTATCGGGGTGTGGTTATTTCTATTGATAGTAAAGGGATCGACACCGTTAAAACTACGGATGGAGTTTTAGTCACTGTAGCGGCCGGAGAAGAGTGGGACGAATTTGTTTCCTCGATGATTACATTACATTTTTTTGGTTTAGAAAATTTAAGTGGCATCCCAGGAACAGTTGGTGCATCACCAGTACAAAACATTGGTGCATATGGAATTGAAGTTGGAGATACAATTATTTCAGTTCGGGTGTATGATCCAATCACAAACAATTTTTATAATCTAGAAAAAGATAAATGTAATTTTTCGTATAGAAATTCTTTTTTTAAAACTGAAGAGGGAAAAAATTTCGTTATTGTCTCGGTCACATTTTTTTTAGATAAAATATATAATCCCAACCTAGCATATCCTGATCTTAAAAAATATTTTGCCGAGACCCAACCACCAGCTGCAGCAGTCAGGCAGACAGTTCTTAAAATCAGAAGTCAAAAATTTCCTGATCTATCCCAGGTGGGGACAGCTGGTTCTTTTTTTAAAAATCCGATTATAGATGACAGTCATTATCAGCAACTGAAGGTAAACTATCCAGAACTTCCTGGGTACAAACACGGAGAAGGTGTCAAAATTTCTGCCGCGTGGCTTATAGATAATGTGGCTAAAGCTAAGGGTTTAATAGATGGTACTGTCGGGACGCACGATAAACAGGCTTTGGTAGTTGTTAATTTTGGTGGAGCCACTGCGAGGGAACTTAATGCTTTTGCCAATAAAATTTCTAATTGTGTTTATGACAAGACTGACGTTAGGCTGGAGAGGGAAGTTTGTTTTGTTGCTGAGAAATAATTATGTACAGTTTTTTTCACCTAAGCCTGCTTCGCTGCGCTCACATCGGGCTTGCTCACTTCGTGAGCACCGGATAAAAAAATAAATTTTTATTTTTTGTCCACTTTGTTCTGCTTCGCTGCGCTCAGATCGAACAAACTTGCTTTGCAAGTTACAGATAAAAAATTAAGAAATTAATTTTTTATCCACACATTTAATTTTTTTTCATTGAGTGTTTGTTAAATGAAAGCGATAATGTAGTTAAGCAAACCTTTCTCTACATTGATTTGTTCTTTGGTTCTTTGAGAAAGACTGCGGTCGAATTGTTATCATTAACTTTCACCACAAATATTTTGTATGCCAGCAAAAAAGAAAGCTGCAAAGCGAAAGCCAGCTGCTAAAAAAGTAGCAAAGCGAAAGCCAGCAAAGAAGGCTGCTAAGAAGACAGCAAAGCGAAAGCCAGCTGCGAAGAAGAAGACTGCTAAAAAGCGCAAGTAATCTACACTTCGAGTACTCCGAAAAAAGCCCCTCCGGGGCTTTTTTCGTGCTTGTGGAAATGACATAAAATCGTGGTATGCTGGTAGCCATGTCATTTTTGGATAGATATTTTAAGCAATCCTTTGAGAAGGACTTGAAAGAAGCTAAGCAGATTGTTGCGGCGGTTAATTCCTTTGAACCAGCTATTGTTGAGCTGTCTTCAGATAATTTGAAAGCTAAAACAGCTGAATTTAAAAAACGTCTTAAATCTGGCGAAACATTGGATGATATTTTGCCAGAAGCGTTCGCTGTGGTGAGAGAAACCGCTAAGCGTACGCTTGGCGAGCGCCATTACGATGTACAGTTGGTTGGTGGATACATTATGCATAAAGGCAACATTGCCGAAATGCGCACCGGAGAAGGTAAGACTCTGGTGGGAACGCTTCCAGCGTATCTTAATGCTCTTTCAGGAAAGGGTGTGCATGTCGTCACTGTAAACGATTATTTGGCTCAACGTGACAGTGTGTGGATGGGTCAAGTATATGCGGCCCTCGGAATGTCGGTCGGTATCATCAATCATAATGTTTCGTATTTATATGATGCCGAGGCTCGAGCTGAAGGTTCACAAGCTGATGAAACCCGTGACGAGCTCGGTTCATATAAAATCGTTCATGATTTTTTGAGACCATGTTCACGTCATGAAGCGTATGATGCGGACATTACCTATGGAACCAACAATGAGTTTGGTTTCGATTATCTTCGCGACAATATAGAATTCGAAGCTTCACGTATTCGTCAGAAGCAGCATGCGTTTGCTATTGTGGACGAGATCGACTCTATTTTAATTGATGAAGCCAGAACACCGCTTATCATCTCTGCACCAGTCACTGACACCGAAAATCTATATGATGTATTTACGCGGGTGGCGGCACGTTTACATAAAGATGAACACTTCACAGTCGACGAAAAACTTAAGACAGCCACTCTTAATGATGCAGGTATTGAAGCAGCCGAGAAGATGTTAGGTATAGACAATATCTACACTGATAAAGGTATTAAGTATGTACACCATCTAGAAACAGCGGTGCGAGCTAAATCTTTGTATACGCGTGATAAAGAGTATGTCGTTCGTGATGGAGAGGTGGTGATAGTTGATGAATTTACTGGACGTATGCAACCTGGTCGCCGGTGGTCTGATGGCCTCCATCAAGCAGTGGAAGCTAAAGAAGGAGTGAAGGTACAGCAAGAAAGCCGAACCTACGCTTCTGTTACCTACCAAAATTACTTCCGTCTGTATGACAAACTCACCGGTATGACTGGTACCGCCCTTACCTCACAAGAGGAGTTTTTCTCTGTGTATGGTCTTGATGTGGTTCCAATTCCTACCCATCGACCAGTGCAACGAATAGATAGAAACGACAAAATTTTTCAAACCGAGAAAGGAAAATTCGAAGCTATTATTCGAAAGGTAAAAGAGGTGAGTCAGACTGGCCAACCAATTCTCATTGGTACAGCTTCGATAGACAAGAATGAAGAATTGAGTGCAGCTCTCACTAAGGCTGGTGTAAAACATGAGATGCTGAACGCTAAAAACCACGAACGTGAAGCAGAAATTATTGCGGCGGCTGGACGTCAAGGAGCAGTAACGCTCGCTACTAATATGGCAGGACGCGGAGTGGATATTAAATTAGGAGGAGTTGAAGCCAGTAAGAAACAAGCAGAAGAGGTTAAAAAACTTGGTGGTTTGTTTGTGCTTGGAACCGAACGACATGAAGCGCGACGAATCGATAACCAGCTTCGTGGTCGTTCAGGACGACAAGGAGACCCGGGTGAGACAGAATTTTATGTGTCGATGGAAGACTCATTGATGCGGGTTTTTGGTGGTGATAGGGTAAAACGTCTTATGGGTACCTTCGGTATCCCAGAGGATCAGCCAATAGAAAATCGGATGATTTCTAAGCAACTCGAATCAGCTCAGACTCGTATTGAAGGTTTCCACTTTGATGCTCGTAAGCAAGTATTGGCGTACGATGATGTACTTAACAAACAAAGACATATTATCTACAAACGCCGACGCAAGCTTTTAGTTGGAGATAGAAAAGATATTGATGCTGCTATTGAAGAAGTAATAAAACTAGATCCAGATACTCTAGCTCCTGCGGTTGAAGCCAAGAAAGCAGAGTTGGGTGATGAGCGCTGGTATGATGTGGCTCGCAAATTAATTCTCCAGATGACAGATATAGTGTGGGTTGAGCACCTCGAAGTAATGAACTACACCCGCTCCAGTGTGAATCTCCGCGCCTACGGTCAGCGTAATCCACTTACGGAATATCAAAAGGAGGGAACACGGCTATTTGCTGAGATGCAAGCAGCCATTAAAGAACGTGTGGCAGAAATTATTCCTCACCTAAAACCTGAAGCGGTTCAAAAAGAAGAAGAGACACTTCGCAAAGAAAGAGAGGCAGCACAACGTGCTGGAGGCTCTACCGCTTCTGTCAACAAAGAAGTTGCTCAAGAACAACGAATTAATACGAACACACATGGACGTAATGATGTAGTCACTATTGCAAAAGGACAAGAAACAAAACAACTAAAATTTAAGAAGGCAGAAATACTAATAGCCAATGATGGCTGGAAAATTGTAGGCTAAAGTGTTGCTGGTTTATAAAATATAAAATTACTATACAATAAACCATATGTATTTTATTTCAAAAATATTACTCACTGCGTTACTACTATTGTTGGTTCAAAAAATTGTTCCTGGTGTACACATAGACGGTCTCTATATTGCTCTTATTGCCGCTGTTGTTCTGGGTCTCCTTAATGCGATTGTTAAACCCATTCTGGTCATTCTCACTTTACCGATTTCCATCATCACTCTAGGGTTATTTATTTTTGTGATTAATGCTGGACTGTTTATGTTCGCAGCGTCTTTTTTAGAAGGGTTCACCGTCAGTGGTTTTTGGGCGGCTTTTTGGGCTTCAATTATTGTTAGCGTTGGTAGTACTATTGGAAACAATTTCATCCGTAAATAAAAGCGACAGTATACAGGTCGCTTACAATATGGTATTAGTTAGGCGCATATGTTTATTGATGAACTAACAATAAAAGCCAAAGCTGGGAATGGTGGTGACGGGGTAGTGCGCTGGCTACGGCTTAAATTTAGACCCCAGGCTGGGCCAGCTGGTGGTAATGGTGGTAATGGCGGAGATGTGTATCTTCGGGGTGTTCGTGATTTGTCACTATTGTCTAAATACACTGGAACTAAGGAATTTAAAGCCCAGAATGGAGAAGCTGGCCGAGCCCTCAGTCAACACGGCAAAGGCAGCATGGATATTTTTATTGATGTTCCGATTGGGGCAAAAGTAACTAATCTTGATACCAAACAGGAATTTTTTATAAACACCGAAGGTCAGACCGAAAAAATACTTCGGGGTGGACGAGGAGGTTTGGGTAATGAAAATTTTAAATCATCTACTAACCAAGCTCCAGTCGAACACACTAAAGGTAAGGAAGGAGAAAGTGGAACATTTAAGGTAGAGCTAATGCTAACAGCTGATGTTGGGTTGATTGGTTTACCTAATGCCGGTAAATCTACACTTCTTAATGTATTAACAAACGCCCGTTCAACAATCGGTGCGTATCCATTTACTACGGTCGAGCCACACCTTGGAGACATGTTTGGCTTTGTTATTGCTGACATACCCGGCTTGATAGAGGGTGCAGCTGAAGGAAAAGGACTTGGTCATAAATTTTTAAAGCATATACAAAAAACAAAAATGCTTTTACATCTCGTTTCACTAGACAGTGACGATCCATTACATGATTATAAAACAGTTATGCATGAACTCGAGGTCTACGATAGGGGACTTTTAGATAAAGCTCAATGGATAGTTTTAACTAAAAAAGATTTAGTTGACGAAAAAAAGATCGAGGAAGTACGAAGAAACATTGACAAATTTAATAATCGTGTATTTATGGTGTCTGAAAAATACGTTGAAGATATTAAGTTTTTACAGGATGAACTAGTAAAATACTTAAGATCATAATATTTTTTGACTTTTTTGACTTTCATTTCATTATTTATCACTTTCTAGAGTAGTGATACGTATTAAATTTAATGTTTACTTGTACCAGATAACTAAAATAGGGTAGTATTGATCTCTATGAATACTACATACAAAGTAACTGTGGGTCTGGAAATTCATGCAGAACTTAAAACGAAGAGTAAAATGTTTTGTGACTGTGTTAATAATCCTCACCACGATGAAGCCAACACAAATATCTGTCCAATTTGTACTGCTCAACCAGGGACATTGCCGTCAGTTAACAAGCAAGCCGTTGAAAATGTTTTAAAAGTTGGTAAAGCGCTAAGGTCAACATTGGCTGATTTTACAGAATTTGATCGAAAAAATTATTTTTATCCTGACATTCCAAAAGCCTATCAGATTAGTCAATATCAATTTCCATTAGTTACCGGCGGTGAGTTAGCTGGTGTCACAATTACACGTGTTCATTTGGAAGAAGATACTGCTAGAAATTTACACGACCAGACTGAGGGAAGTGTTGTCGACTTCAACCGTGCCGGTGTTCCTTTAATGGAGTTAGTTACTGAACCAGTTATCCATGACTCAAAGACAGCTGGAAAATTTGCTAAAGAACTCCAGCTTCTACTCCGCACGCTTAACGTTTCTGATGCCAATATGGAAAAGGGTGAGATGCGAGTGGAAGCAAATATATCAATAAGTAGTACTAGTGACTTGGGTACAAAAGTAGAGGTTAAAAATTTAAATTCTTTTAAATCAGTCGAGTCAGCTATTGAATATGAAATCATTAGACAAACAGAACTATTAGAAAACGGTGAAGAAGTAACTCAAGAAACAAGAGGTTGGGATGAAACAAAAGCTCGAACCTTTACACAGCGAAAAAAGGAGACAGCCAATGATTACCGCTATTTTCCAGATCCCGACATACCAAAGTACAATCTCAGCATTATAGATGATTTCAGTAATTCTCGCCTAAACGAGATAATACCAAAATTACCCAATGAAATAAGGGCGGAGTGGAGGTCTTACGAGATTAATGATGATATTATTGAAGTAATTGTGGGCGACGTAAGTTTAGTAAAACTTATGATCGACACTCTTAGTGAGATTGATCGTAGTAGTACATTAGCTAAATTAGCGGCAAATTATATATCTAGTGATGTACAGAGTTTAATTGCTGGAGGGGGTGTGTTGCATCCTGAAGCTGCAAAAAACCTGGCTGTGTTAATTAAAATGCTTAGTTCTGGCCAATTAAATTCAAGAGTGGGTAAAGATATTTTGCCTAAGGTAGTAATTGAGGGTCTACGTCCAGATACTCTAGTTAAAGATTTAGGTCTGGAACAACTATCATCACCTGAAGAACTGCTGGTCGTTGTCAAAGAAATCATTACTGAAAATGAAACTGTTGTTAGTGAGTATAAGGCGGGAAAGGAAGCTTCACTTCAATTTTTATTAGGTCAAGGTATGAAAAAAACGCAAGGTAAGGCCAATCCTACTATTTTACGTGATGTTCTCGTCAAGGAGATAAATAGTTAGTTTTGGGTTAACTGTACACATACAGGGATTCGAGAATCCTTCTTATTGAAGGTATACTGCTACAAAGGCATGAAATCTATTATTTTAGATGGTAAAGAGTTTGTAAAGGCTTCGGAAGCAGCCAAAGAACATGGATATACTAATGATTACATTGGGCAGCTTTGCCGAGGTAATAAGGTTGATGCTCAATTGGTGGGCAGGGTTTGGTATGTGCATGTAGAATCACTTTTAAAGCATCGTAAAGGTCGTTATCGAAGTAGTCAAAAGAAAACCAAAGAGGAAGTAGAAAAAGTTTTAGCTATTGAGCATAGTGCACATTCTGGCTCTCCACGATACTACAATCGTTTGGTCTCAAATACAAAGATTGAATATATTCCTGATGATAGAGAAGATTTGATACCTAAACCAAAAAAGTTAGTAGTTGATTCTGATGAAGAAATACAAAAGACCGAAGAAAATCATCATGGACTAGAGATTTCTGTGACAGAAGAAGCCGAAGCAGAATATTATGTGGATACTGTCTATGAAGAAAAACCAAAAAGTGGTGTTTTACAGATAGTTGAGGACGAAACAGAACCGCCTTTAGTAGCTGAGGAAGCTGATATTACTCATAAAGACAACATAACGAGAAGAGGCCATACTACTAGGCAGCTTGTAAGAACTCTTCGACATAGTGATGATAGTAAGCATCCGACTAAAACCGAAAATAACCTAGTGTCTAAGCCTATAAAAAAGTCGGCAGTAGTGAGACATCGTGTTGAGACAGTGAACATTAGTTTACACAGTGTGGTAGCCCCACTATCAGTTTCTTTATTGGCCGGCTTAGCCATAGCCATGTTGATGATCGGTCTCTCTTGGCAATTTCAGTCCGATAGTAGTGGTTACAGTGAAAGCTATCGGGTAAATATGTCATCATTGATGCTCAAATAAACATTGAAAAATAAGGTCTTCTCGTTTAAACGAGAAAAAACTAAAGTTTGAACAGTATTCAAAAGATAATACTTTAAAGCGATTCAAGAAGTATATTAACTAATCCTACAATCACAGTAGGTAAGCATATTAAACTGCAATAGATTTGCAGTTTTTATATATAGCAGGAAATTACAAAAAATATTCCTCACTTTATGAGTTCATGTGTCATTTTTTGTTCAAAGTAAAGACAGAAAAGTACCACCACTTTTGTCTTTTTTTTTGACTGTCCTCGATTGGTCTTTTTTTAAATATTTTTTGTCCCCAGTTTTTTATTTTTTAAGCAAAAAACAACCGAAATAACTATAGAATATATATATATTACGCCTGTACAGCATGAGCCAACAAGTAACAATAAACGGAAAAAAATTTGAACCCAGCGCAGCTCTTGCGCGGGAGTTTGGGTATTCAATGGACTACATCTCAAGATTGGCTCGAGAAGGAAAAGTGGAAGCTACACGAGTCGGTCGCCAATGGTTTGTCGAAGCACTGTCACTCAAGAATTTCGTTGAGGAAATTTCTAAACAAAAAGAAATCACCAGAGAACAAATTCGAACTGAGAGAAAGCTTGAGTTGATGGTAAGTAATCAAGTTGCAACTAATAGAAAAAGCATTGTAGACAATTCCAAGGCCGTTACAGTTGAAGCTGATTATAACCCTAATATTTTTCGAAATTATTTTAATATTTTTTCAGCTGCTACCGGTACCGCTTTAATTCTTTTGGCTGGAGTATTGTCATCAGTCCTCATTAACCCTAATGATTTTTATAGTTTTTACGCTTCTTTAGATTTTGATAATTTCAGTAATAATTTTTCGCTAAAAAATAGTTCTGATGTAACTGCTGGTGCGCTTGCCCCTTGGATTAAGCTCACTGAAACAAAGACTGTGACTGTGAAAGAAAAAGAGGACTCGCATGCTCCTACCTCAGGTGTGGTTTTGTTTGAAGAAAGACAGTCAGACACGGAGCTAGAACGTGTCAGAAACTCTTTTTCTGACGAGGTCGAAATTAATTTTGAGGGTGAAGACACTGGGGTGATTACACCGATATTTAAAAAGCACAGAGGTGACGAGTATCAATTTTTGATGGTACCGGTTAGCGATGCCTCGTGAGTAGCGTTTTGTTGACCTAATTAAGGTCTACAAAACGTTGTCCGTGAGGCGAAACAGGATAACAACATTATTAGCTCAATTAAAAAATTTATGAGCATAAAACAACATTTACAAGATGCCGCACTAGAGTTCTCGCGAGCTTTGGCTGTTGGCGCCCTCATCGGCGCAATGCTGATGATAGTTTATCTGGCTTTAGAGCCGGTTATTAGTCGAGCTGTTACTGATACGTTTGAGGTAACACAGCAAATTACCGGTGAAATTTCATTTGCGACCCCAGCTGCTGATGTCACTATGAACCCACCTATTGCCAGTCTTACCGGTGGAACTTCAACTGGGGCCACTCAGGTTGTGGTGTCCACCAACTCAATTGGCGGTTATACGATGGATATTTACTTCAGTTCATCAACCGCTATGAATCAGCGCACTGGAAGCAGCTCCATTCCAAATTTTGGTTCGACTACCGTACCAGCGTTTACTTTTTCAGCACCTGTTAACTCAGCGGCCTTTGGCTATTCAGTTGAAGCTTCTACAACCTCTGACGTTGATCCATCTTTCTTGGATAACGGCTCAGCGTGTAACACAGGATCAGGTGATACTGCCGATCGTTGTTGGTTGAGTCCGACTAGCACAGCCCCAGGGGAGCGAATTATTAATCGAGCAACAATTCCACCAAGCTCTGGTGCTACAACTACAATCAAGTTTCAGTTAGTTGTTAGTCCAAACCCAAGCCCAGCTATCCCAGCTGATTACTACACAGCGACAGCGACATTGACGGCTCTCGAGGATTAAAAAAATTATGTTTACACTTATTCGTCCAATCAACGTAGGGCTATGGGCAGTAATTATCCTAACTTTTTTGGTTGTTTGTGTGCCTGCAGTAAAGGCGCAAGAAATAACTCGTGAAAAAGTAGGGGCTGGTGACTATGGAGATTTTGTGGTTGGGCCGGGAAAAGTGGAATTACCACTTAATCCAGGCGAATCGCGAATAGTGGAAATGACCGTCACTAACCGTTTGGGTGAGCCGCGGGTCTTCAATATCGTGACCGAAGACGCAGCTGGTTCACAAGACCCTTCAAGAGCAATTGTCCTTCTCGGAGATGATAGAGGACCGTATACTCTAAAGGATTATCTTCATTTTCCTGAATCAAGTTTTATTCTTGAAGCAGGAGAACGAGCCAGAATACCAGTGACAATTAGTATTCCTGAGGACGCTGCTCCAGGTGGCAGATACGGGAGTGTGTTGGTGACCACAACATCGGTACCAAACGATAACCGTTTGTCTTCGGAAGCTCGACCGTCTTCAGCTATCGTAACTAGAATCGGAACTCTATTCTTCATCACCACTCCAGGTGAGGTAGAAATTGAGGGTCAGCTTGAAGATTTCTCAACTGTTCCAGATAAAAAATTCTTTACCAAAGGACCAATTAGTTTTGCCGCCTTGTATAGAAACACCGGTTCAATTCACTTGAATCCGTACGGAACAATTTCTATCAAAAACATGCTTGGCGAAGAGGTTGGTTTTGTCGAAATGGATCCGTGGTATGCCATGCCACAATCGCTTCGGTATCGAGAAGCTATTTGGGAACGAGAGTTTCTGTTTGGTCGCTACACAGCAACCCTAGAAATAAACCGGGGATACAACGACTTGGTAGACACAAAAACTATTAGCTTCTGGGTAATCCCATTGAAGTTAATCATTCCTGCTGTTGGCGGATTGGTTTTGGTGCTTCTGCTACTTCGGTACATCGTTACTCGATTCGAGTTCAAACGTAAACAAGCTTAAAGCTATGCGACTGCGAAGTTCTGTAACAATCACAACAATGATAGTGGTATCACTTTTGGTGGGGATTCATTCGCATTTAGCGATTGCTCAAGTGATGCAAAGTGCAAGTTACCAAATTGAGAGTGACAGCATTAACACCGGAGGAGGCCTCGCGTCTTCTACTACGTATGTTCTTGAAGATACCGTGGGAGAGCAGGCGACTGGAGAATCAGGTAGTGGCTCGTACAACATACGAGCTGGCTATCAACAGATGCTCGAGGTCTATCTCGCAATGACTGCCGCAGCGGATGTGACTATGAGTCAATCAATTGGTGGAGTTACGGGAGGAAATGCCACTGGCTCAACAGCTGTAACGGTAACCACTGATAATCGTGCTGGGTATCAACTCAGCATCAACGCTCTTAATAGTCCAGCTATGCAAGATGGAGTCAACACAATTGCTGATTACTCTCCAGGAGCAACTCCAGAATTTGTATTCACGACCGGAGCTAATGAATCTCATTTCGGCTTCTCGCCAGAGGGCAGTGATGTCACTGCTAGGTTCAAAGACAACGGTCTAGATACCTGTGATACAGACACCAATGAAACAGTCGATGCGTGTTGGGACGGGCTCACAACCTCACCAGCAGTCATTGCTCAAAGTAATAATTCCAACCACCCAACTGGAACCAACACCATAATTAAATTCCAAGTTGGTGTAGGTGGTAGTGCTAACCAAGTGCCTGGCACATATGTAGCGACCACCACTCTGACCCTTATCGCACTATGATTAGAAATTTTGTAACCGTATTAATTGCTTTAGCAGCTTTGCCTACACTAGCGTTTGCGATTACAGATGAATTCACAGTGACGGGGCAGATTGGATCAGACACAACCCCACCAACAGTTCCTTCCAACGTAGTCGCTACACCGGTGGCAACCACTCAAATTGATTTGTCGTGGAATGCATCTACCGATGTTGATAGTTCAGTAGCTGGGTATCAAGTGTTTCGTAACAACATTCAAATTGCTACGACGACCCTCCTTAACTATAGCGATACAGGTCTAACCGCCAGTACGAGCTATGACTACAACGTCAGTGCGTATGATTTGTTCTTTAACAGTTCAGCTCGCAGTGCTACAAGTAGTACTACGACTCTTCCAGCAGTGGCCACAACCACACCGACCACCACTCCAACAACGAGTGGAGGTGGAGGAGGCTCCCATAATGAACTTACACCCATTGAGTTGATAATCGAAGGAGTGCAGGTAGAAGTAACCGATACAACAGCTGAAATATCTTTTGATACGTCAGTGTACGCGGTCGCTTCAATTCGATATGGTCTTAGTTCGCAATATGAACTTGGTAGTGTGGCCAGTGATTTTTATCGCACACAACACCAGTTTAATGTGTCATCACTGGAATCAGGAAGTAGGTATTATTTTGAGATAGCTGTTGCAAATCAACGGGGAGATAGTGTCACTTACAAAAGCGATTTTATCACCCAGTCGATAGAGGATACGGTACCGCCCGAGAACGTCTCCACATTCAAAGCAACAATAGTCGGAAACGACGTAATCTTAAACTGGAAAAATCCTACTACAAAAGATTTCAATCGGGTCAGAATCATTGCTAACAGTAACTTCTATCCCAACGATATTGCTGACGGTCTGATCGTGTATGACGGAAAAGGAGAATCATTTAGGCACGTTGCTGTGTATCCGAAAAACAAACGGATGTACTACACTGCCTTTGCTCTGGATGAAAATGGTAATCAGTCTTCGGGAGCGATAGCTAGCGTGGTGTGGGTTCCAGAAACCGACACCTCAATCGCCACCACTACTGTCTCTACAACAACTCCAACGACAACAACCCCAGTGCTGTCGTTCAATGATTTAGAATTTGTCCAAAATTCTAAAATTCGACACGGATATCAATCATTGATTGATATTGATCCAAACCAACCGTTCACCATTCGTTTACCGTATGACACCGTTCCTGAACACCTTAAAACCATCACTATAACCCTTACAGACCCTAATGATACTTCTTTCACTTTTGCGTTTCTGTTGCGCATTAATAAGAAAAAAACTCATTACGAAGCCACAATTGGTTCTTTAAAAAATCAAGGAAAATATCCCTTACAGTTTTCTTTCTTTGACTATAAGACCAAGGAAGTAATGCATTTCAGTGGAACAATCTCCACTGTTCCAAAATCTGACCAAACGTACCCTGAGCCAAAACGCACCCTAGTAGAACATTTGTTGTTCATCGCCTCACGATACTGGTGGTGCTGGCTCCTCGTTCTCATTCTCCTCTATATGGCCTATCGGCTCATGACTGAGGAACGGACAAAAAAATAATATGTTCTTGAGTAAATGTATTAAAAAAATATCAATCTTCTTCATACTGATTATGTCAGTAGTAGTTTTTGGTGTCTCTCACACGTTTGCTCAAAGTAACTTCAACAAAGAAATAAATTATCAAGGAAAACTCACTGATTCTTCCGGAGCAACGGTAGCCGATGGTCTGTATGATATGGAGTTTGTTCTGTATGATGCGCCAACCGGGGGCTCTGTTCTGTGGACAGAAACCCTGACCGGTGCGAATCAAGTGCAAGTGACGAGTGGATTGTTTTCAGTAATGCTTGGTTCCACCACGGCGCTCACTGGAGTGGACTTCAATCAAACTCTGTACCTGGGAGTGAATATTGAAAGCGATGGGGAAATGAGTCCGCGCAAAATTCTTGGCGCCGTGCCGGCGGCCTTTGAAGCCGATAATGCTAACACGGTGGGGGGAGTGGCCTCCAGTTCATTCCTCCGTTCTGATATCGACGATACGGCCGCCGGCCTCTTAACTTTCACGGGTGGTCTTATCAGTAGTGCATCAAGTACAATAGCAGATCTTAATTTTACGACTGCTACCGGTACTACCCTCATTATTAATAACGAAGCGTTCACCGACTTTACCGGCACAGCTCTTGTTAATAACAGCGGAGTTTTGTCTGTGTCTACCTCGTCTTTGGCTGCGTATTTTGCTTCTACCACCGATTTCGATACCTCAGCAAAATTAGCGGCTATTTTGACCGACGAAACCGGCAGTAGTGGTGGTGGGTTGTCGGTCTTTTCAAACAACCCAACTTTAGCTGGAGCAATAATTTCTTCGATTTTAACTCTGTCTGGCACTGCAGCCAATATCGCTCTTGGTTCAAACTATTTATCTGGTGATGGGGATGACGAAGGTATTTTTGTCGATAGTAGTGGTAACGTTGGAATTGGGACTAGTTCCCCAGTATCTAAATTAGATGTATGGGGGAATTTCCAAGTCGGCACCAGTAGTACACCCGTATTATTTGTTGATAGTAATTCTTCACGGATGGCAATGGGGGGTACAGATACCACTAACGGAGCCTTAACAATTAACCAATCAGGAACCACTATAACGGATGGTATTCGAACAATCAGCTCAGGGGCAGCTCTTTCAATATATTCTAGTTCAGGGAACCTTAATTACATTACTGCTAATACAGGGTCATTAGCTCTCGGTAATGACTCCGCTAGTTCACAGTCACAACAAATGTTGTTGCTTTCTAATTCTGGTATAACTGTAAATAACCAACTAGCTGCCAACTACGATTTTAGAGTAAAGGGTGACAACGACGCTAACTTATTTGTGGTTGATGTCGGCACAGAAAAAATTGGTATTGCCACTGACACACCAAACTACACTCTTTCAGTAGCCGGGGACTTAGGAGTGACAGGTGCTTTGTATGGTAATAACTATAGCGCCGGCACCAACGGCATGGTTCTCCAAAGTACCGGCACAGGTTTCAACTGGGTAGCAACCTCTACTCTCGGTTTGGGAGGTGCTGGCGGAGGAACTGTCACCAGCGTCGACATGAGTGTACCAACCGGCTTCTCGGTCTCT
>JBGSYZ010000007.1:0-123324 GCA_041750655.1 Minisyncoccia bacterium
CTAACAAACCCGCGCCCATCGGCATCATTCACGGTACCGCCGACACTGTTATTCCATTAAGTAACTCACAAGCAATAATTGCGGCCGCTACCAAAGGCACTTTAAAAACCATTGCCGGTGCTGATCATTCGTTTAAAAATCATGAACATGAGGTGGAATTGATGGCGCTAACGCATGAACTTTTGAAATAAAATATGGAAATTTGGTTCATTGCGGCGGTAGTTGGGGCAGTCTTTGCAGGCTTTAGTAATTTTTGTTTTAAAATTGCTTCCAAACGAGGTTACAACTCTGAACTATTTACCCTTATCGGTGGTTTGGTTTCAGTGTTGGCTGTAAGTATGTACGTCTTATGGTCTGCAGAAACTCTCCTAGGTTATGGCTGGGTCGCTCCACTTACTATCTTGGCAGGGGTAATTGCTGCTTCTGGTGGAATTATGAAAGTGTATGCTCTTCATAATATTGACACCACATTATTTTTCCCTTTATTCAAGTTACTTTCACCGCTGTTGGCATTAGTTATTGGGATAGTGTTTTTTGGTGAAATTCATTCAGTTGTAGAATGGGTTGGGTTAATAATTGGACTTACTGTTCCGTTGTTATTGATAAATAAAATTGAGCACAGTAGACAGAATAATTTGCTACTAGGTTTGTTATTTGTTTTAGCTATCAGTGTGACATCTGCCGTGGCTGCAACACTAAATAAAGTGGCTATAGATTTTTTGATGCCTAATTCGGTAACCCTTTGGTATGCTTCAGTTGGTGTTGCGATTGGTTCGGCAGTGATTTCACTGTATAAGGTAAATTTCGATATTGGTAAAATTTTTACTAGGGATAAGATTTCTATTGGTTTAATTTGGTATTCAGCATTGCGGTCACTTTTAATTTGTCTTTCTCTCGGACTAATTTTGTTTGCTTATATTGACGGTACTTTAGGAGTGGTTCAGACTATTCATTCGATGTATATTCTCATCCCGATTATCTTCTCAATTATCTTTTACAAAGAACATTGGAACCTGCAAAAAGTAGTAGCAATAGTGTTGTCGGTAGCGTCGTTGGCTTTACTTGGGTAATGTGCTGACTCTTTGCTACAATACCTCACATGATTACCCACTATTTCCGTACCCTAAAAGATGAACGACTCAAGGAGGTGAGTGATGTTCGCACCGGGGTGTGGACACACGTGGTCTCACCTGGCGAAGCAGAGATTGAAGAACTTATAAATGCGTATGGCCTTGATAGAGCCATTGTGGCCGACGCTCAAGATTTATTTGAGGTGCCGCGTTTTGAACGTTCCAATAGTGTTGGTTATTTTTTTACGCGCTACCCGTTTGACGATACAGATGAAGACATCGACACTGCCCCACTGTTGATTGTAATGGGGGAGTCGTTTGTCCTCACTATGGCCCAACGTAAGGTACCGTTTATTGAGGTCTTGATAAAGAAAGGAGAAATTATAACGACCAAGAAAACCAATCTTTTTATTCAAATTATGTCTGGACTGACTAAATCGTTTGATACCGAATTGGTACGGATGCGCCGAGCGGTCCACAAAGATAGGGTGAGAATTCAAAATATTGGTACCAAAGATATTGCTCGAATGGTAGGGTATGAGCAGGCTCTTAATGAAGCAATTGCGGCCATCATTCCGACTAACGCTTGGTTGCAGCAACTCACCAATGGTCACCACATGCAGCTTTTTTCCGAAGATGTCGAGATGATGGAAGACTTGATGATTGCCAATAGTCAGCTGGTTGATTCTTCTAAAATGCTGCTGCGAACTATTCAAAATGTGCGGGGAGCGACCGAAGCGATTCTGACCCAAAACTTGAACAACACTATTAAATTGCTCACAGCTTTTACTATTATTTTGACCGTACCAACGGTGATATCGTCTCTGTATGGTATGAACGTGCCGTTGCCATTGGCCGATAATGACGGCGCTTTCTGGGCCATTTTGGTAGTTATCTTTGCGCTAGTCGCGTTGATGGTGTATTACTTTTCAAAGCGGTTGTAAATATATTATGGATAATGAACTTGTATACATAGATGAATATGGTTTACGAGGTACCAATTTCTATTGGCACAAGTACGAAGCAAAAGGGTTGAGTAAAGAAGATATTTTAGCGGCCGGACTCACCAGCGATAGGGTTCAGGTGCATAGAGACATCATTGAAGAATTAGTTGCTATCGATACCGAATTTCAAAGTCGTGGTTATGTGATGTTTATAAAAGAAGGTTATCGCTCTAAAGAACTGTACGAAATAATTTATAAGCGTCGGGTAGAAAAATTTGGACAAGAAGAAACGGATAGGTTACTAAATATGTCTGATATGCCACATGCCCAAGGGAAGTCGGTGGACGTCACATTGTGGGATCCAAAAGAAAACAAAGAAGTGTATATGCGAAGAGGTGACGATGGAACCGATGCGTTGTTTGTTGATTTTTACAAAAATAGAGAGGATGAAGAAGGAAAAAAATATCAAGAATTACAAGAATGGGTTATTGGTGTGATGCAAAATCACGGTTTTAGACTGGGAACCAAGCGAGAATATTTCCATTTTGATTACAAGCCTGAAGAGTCTCGTGATTATCCTTTAGATTAATTATGTCAAAACAGCAAGTATTTTACATTCATGGCGGGGATGCATTTAGAGATTATGATAAGTATTTAAAGTATTTAAAAGTGATTGATATTTCCGGCTTACCTGATGAAGCGGAGACACCAAAACGTTGGGGTAAAACCTTGCGAGAAGATTTGGGAGAAGAGTTTGAAGTGTTTATTCCGCAAATGCCAAATAAATTAAACGCTAGTTATCAAGAATGGAAAATCTGGTTCGAAAGATATTTTGAGTACCTTCATGACGATGTAATTTTAGTTGGTTGGTCGCTTGGGGGAATGTTTTTAGCTAAGTATTTGATTGAAAATGATTTGCCTTTCAAGGTAAAAGCTTTGTTTTTGTTAGCGGCTGTGTATGGTGATGGTAGTTTAGTTGATGAAAGTGGGGAAGACGGTGGAGATTTTGTTTATGATATTGCTCGTTTGCCGGAGATTACTGATAAAGTTGGCACTATTACAATCATGCATTCCAAAGATGACTTTGTAGTGCCGTATGAGCACGCGCTTAAATATAAAGCAGCGTTGCCGGAGGCAACGCTGCTTACTTTCGAAGATAAAAACCACTTTTTGGTGGAAGAATTGCCAGAGTTACTGGCAGAAATTCGAAAAGTAGCTGGGAAGTAATATTTAAAAAATTGAAGCCCCGCCGGTTTCACCGGCGGGGCTTGTAAATTCAGGTTGTTCTTGCCTGAATTTGATTCTTTTCCAGAAAAACCTCAGGATCAAAATTTTTGATAATGTCTTCAGGGTGCATATCATCTGGGCACCCGATTTCATTGATAACTGACCACAGTGTTTCCCACACACTATTTTGGAATATTCGTTTCCACCATGGTAATTGCATTACGATACCAAGGGTTTTGTTTGCTACCGCGGCGCAATACTGAGCCTCTACCAATTTGTTCTTGAGCTCGGCAATCTGAGCTTCCTGGCGGGCAATTGTAGCGTCTCGAGTATCAGCCACAGTGGTGGGTTCTTTGTAAGACATACTAAATGTCTCCTTATTGTTTCCAGACAGGATATTGCAATAATATAATTGCAATGTCAATGTACCCAGGGTGTATAGGAGAGAGCCGGCGCCTTAAGGCACCGGCTCTCTCCTGTGGATAACCACGTAAGAATATGCCAGTTCCGGCGTCTTCAAGTATAATGGTCACACCATGGCTGCTAATCGAGGTAACAACGTAGGCTCAGCGGTGACTGATGACCAGGAAGAGCGCTTTTTACAAGCATTTAAAGAGTTTAATGAAGCTCTATTTCGGCATGCGACTTTTCGCCTGAGTGATAGAGAAAAAGCTATAGATGTGGTCCATGACACCTTTACAAAGGCTTGGACATATGTCCGGGATGGACATTCTATAGATACCTACAAACCCTTTTTATACAAAGTGCTTAATAATCTCATTATTGATGAGTATCGAAAGCGTAAAGAAGCTTCTCTCGATGCTATCTTTGAGGCTGAGGGAGTGGATGAGAGTACATTTAGCGAGTTGGTAGGGGATGATGTGGAAACACTTATTAATACCCTTGATGGCCGCAAAGCCATAGCCGCCCTTGATGAACTGCCAGATGTCTACAAAGAGGTTATTGTCATGCGCTACGTCGATGAACTAAAACCACGCGAAATTGCTGATTTGATTGAAGAATCAGAGAACGTCGTATCGGTACGAATTCATCGCGGTATCGCCATGCTCAAAACCTATACTGAAGGAGAAGAAGCTAAAATAATTAATAATAAAAATGAGTGATTTTGATAAACAACTTAATAAATACGCTAAAAGCATAAAGCTTTCGGCTATTGAAAAACGCGAAATAGAAGCGCGAGTTGTTTCCTTTATGGAGTATCACCCTCGTCGTGAGAAAGTGGCGGCTGAAAAAGCCCACGCGTACCTGGCCAGCCAACCATACTCAATTCTCTCTTTTCATAATCGATATTTACAGGCGGCGCTCGGTGCGTTGGCCGTCTTTGTTTTCATTATAGTACCAGCAGTAGCTGAGCAAGCAGTACCGGGAGACGTACTGTATCCAATTAAAGTACGCGTGAACGAAGAAGTTCGCGGCAGTCTTACTTTTTCACCAACCCAAAAAATTGAGTGGGAAACCGAGCGGCTGGAACGACGTATTTCCGAAGTACGTTTATTGGAAAGTAAAGGTGAATTAACTGAAGAAACCGAAGCTGAAGCAGTTAAAGCTGTACAAGCCCATGCCGAAGCAGTTCAAAACGGCATTAACAAGCTTCGCGATACCGATGCTGAAGAAGCTTCGCTGGCTGAAGTAGCATTTGAATCAGCTCTTGATGTACAGTCATTTGTGCTTGAGTCTGATAAGAGTGAAACTGAAGATAATAACGATGAATCAAATGGATTGGCTAACGTCGTCCGTACAGCCAAAGCGACCGCTGTTGCCGCTAAAGGTGATGTAACACCATCACACGAAAAGCTAGTGGCCCGTCTTGAAGCTGAAACTACTCGAGCTTACGAATTATTTGAGAGTTTAGATGGCACTGCCACTGATGAAGAAAAATCTGAAATTGAACGTCGTCTTTCTGATATTGAACGAAAAATAAAGAGTGGCGTAACAGAACACGAGTCTGGAATCAAAACTGACCGTCTAGTAAATGCTTTATCAGATACTCGCAAACTGATTTCTTTCATGACCGATATTGATGTTCGCAACTCTGTGCCACTTGAAACGCTAGTTCCCATTGAACGAACAGATGAAGAAAAACTAGAACTAGTGGCTAAAAATAAAGCCATTGCAGTCAAGATAATTGAAAAAGTTAATACCCTCGAAGATGGTGTTGTTGATGAAGAGGTGATGGAAAAGGTAATGGTTGGTGTTGAGGCACTACAGACACTTAATGAGCGTTTGACTGAAGCAGCAACGCAAAAAGATTTTGACACTCAGGTAGCTATTAGTAAGGAAATGGAAGTAATGGCGATGGATATTGAAAAGCTCTTACTGCCATTCAAAACCGAAGTTCCGGCTATTGAGACTGAAAATGAGGGAGACAACGCCTCTTCTACGGCTACTACTACTGAAGGAGTTGCTACTACTACAGAAGCAGTAAGCACTACTACTAAAGAAACCAAGAAAACAAACTAAGATAAGATTAAAGTTTGGCAAAATGATACCCCGCACGCGAACGTGCGGGGTTTTGTTTGGGGGGTGACCTCACGTGCAAGTTTGAGGCCGAAGAACTTTGCCGTTAGGCGGCTGCGGTTTTGAAACCCTTTTCAATAACCGTAACATCAGCGCCAGCGGCTTCGGCCATGATGGCCAAAGCGTCAGCAGTGGCAATAGTGGCCACATGGACCAAGTTGGGAAGCTTGCCTTCCTTTTCGAAAAATGGTCCTTGCCCGCCGGTCAGCTTGTCGATGGAATCGATCTTTTCGATCTTTCCACGCAGTTCCTTCAAGGTGTGCGGGGTCATTTCGATACGAGTGGATTCACCATAAATTTCGAGCACCAGCCCAGCGACTTTCATCGCTGAGAGAGGGTTTGCCTGCTCGAGATGGCCACATTTGCCACATTCGCAAACCGGAGTGGCGATGGCTCGCAAAACCCTGCGAACCGAAAGCTGTCTGCTCGTCGTCGTTTTGGGGGTAGTCATCGTAGTCCCTTTCGTTTTTTGTTGGGGGTTGTATCCCTCGTCCTTTCAGACCGGTTAAATAAACCATTCCGAAGAGGGATGTACACATCCTACGCTGAAAATACTGTATGTCAATAAAAGTGTTGACATATTTTTCTAAAAAATCTGCCACCCCGGTGAGCTTTTTGTTAGGTTAATTGGGAATTTAAGCCCAGAAAGAACAGATTTGTTACATTCCAACAACTTTGCTCATAAGTATACTGAAATATTCTGTGCGAGTGTTCATGATAATCAGCTCACAAACTACGATCAATAAAAACAATGTTAATTGTTGAGAATTACTGGTCATTCTGTTAGTCTGCCCGTATGAATTCTATATTTTCAAATATTTCTAACAATAGTTTGTTAGCCAACATACCAGACATTACCCTCACTGTACCGTACATTGGTTTAATAGATGCTCGACCTTATGTGGTTGCTACTATTATTTTTATTGGGTTGACCGTATTCTTTAAAATTTTACAGATGGTGGTCTTAGTTCGTTTACACGCCATATCTAAGAAAACTAATACTGATATTGACGACATGCTGATTGCAGCTGTGGGGAGTGTGAGAGCTTGGGCATACACACTGATTGCACTCTACACCGCACTACAGGTGTTTGAGTTACCAAATTCAGTCGATAAGTTGGTAACGGCTATTTTCTTTTTCACAGTAGTGTGGCAAGTAATTGAAGTGGTTGCTAAGATTATAAATTTCTTTGCGAGAAAGTTTCTGGAAAAAGATGAAGATGGTGATGGAGAAATTGATCCCAACGCCGCTACCGCTACCGATTTGGTCATATTAATTTCTCGTATTGCGTTGTGGTCACTTGGTGCTCTGTTTGTACTATCTAATCTCGGCATTGAAGTTACTTCTCTGTTGGCCGGTCTCGGTATTGGGGGGATTGCTATCGCTTTTGCCTTACAGGGTATTCTTTCGGATTTGTTTGCTTCATTTTCAATTTACTTCGATAAACCCTTTCGAGTAGGTGATTTTGTGATTATTGGAACTGATTCCGGAACTGTCGAAAAAATTGGAGTGAAGTCGACTCGACTGCGAACATTACAAGGCGAAGAATTGGTGGTGAGTAACGCTGAACTGACCACTGCACGAGTGCAAAACTTCAAAAAAATGCAGGAGCGAAGAATTGTGACACAGTTTGGGGTGACCTATGAAACACCGCACGATAAACTCAAAGAGATTCCGGAAGTGGTCACTAATATATTTGAGGGTATAGAAGGAGCTCGTCTCGACAGAATACATTTCACTACCTTTGGTGATTCAGCTCTTATTTTTGAAGTAGTGTATTACATAGAATCATCGCAATATGTAGTAGCGCTTGATCATCAACAAACCTTTAATTTCAAGTTATTAGAGCAATTTGCGGAGAAGAAAATAGACTTTGCGTACCCAACTACTTTGCAGTATACGAAGGTGCTGAGTTAGAAAAAAAGCGGCGGCCTCCGGCCGCCGCTTTTTTAGTCTAATTCACGTTCTAAAATTTGTCGTAGAAATGGTGCCAATGCTTCTTCAAAAATAGCGGCCCGGTAGGCTAAGTCACTATTGAGATACTCAAGTAATGAAAAACCAGTTTCTTCGGTTAGAGTTCTGTCTATATACGAAAGAGTAATAGCTCGTAAACTATCAGTTTTAGTTTCACCTTTTGTTACTATTACTCCAATAGCTTCACCTGCTTCATTAATAATTGCCCCTCCTGAAGAACCACCAGCACTAACCGGTGAATCAGAAATTGCCATTAAGTCAGCAGCGGTTTCAGTATAGGTATATAGGTCGGTAATATTGGCTGTAGCTTCAACAAACGGCAAATCGGCATCAACTCCTCCTTCATATAACGGTGCTGCGGGGTAGCCACCAGCGGTGATGTTGTCATTAATATCACTGTGATGCAAGGCTGTAGTATTAATTTTTAGGTAGGGAAAGTGAGCTGGGAGAGGTTTTTTGTTTAACGCAGCCGAGGCGTAGAGAAGAGCGTAGTCACGCTCGCCAGTACCTCGTGGGGTAGTAGCGTCTATCAGGTTAGCATTGGCGCTTATCCACGCTGGTGGTACGTAGAGAAGCTTAGCTTCGTACTCCGCCTTTGCTGGGCTACCAGTGCGTATAAAGCATGTTGTTTCACCATTACGATTAGCTTTTTCTAGGAGCAAAAATTGAGCCACGTGAGCATTTGTTACTATAGCGCCAGTCGGTGTAATAAAGAAACCTGAGCCGGTAGTGGCGCGTACGTACTCGTCAGTAGTGTACGTGCAGTAAATATTGACTGCCGCTTCTGATAAAGAATACGTGGTTGTGCCCTGGAAGGGGTTAGCTCCTAGTACATTGGCTTGTTGGAAAGCGGAGTTTTTTAATAACACGTCCGGTATTATTTTTGATCCTCCAAAATCAGATTCTAGTTTGGTTATAGTGTGTTCAACGGGCGTGTTAAGTGCTACTTCTTCAGTGTGTATGGATTCCTTTCCTGGCACTAACGGCAAAATAAAGCCAGCTAATGAACTAGTAAAAGCCAAGTAGGCTGTGAGTATAATAGTGCCGAACTCTACGAAGAACGTCATGTTGGGTAGAGTATAGCATGTACAAACAAAACGCTGTCCCGGTAGGAACAGCGTTTTTTTGTGCACCATGTGGAGCGACGTTAGAAATTTTTTGTATCAAGAAACAAAAGAATTGCCTTCAATGTAAAAACGAAGTAGTTCTTCGGTATTTTTTGATATACCAATCCTCTTACCCTCAACAATGCTTGATTTAATAATTTTTTCATCCGCTACTACTTTTACTGGGCATAAAGTGTCAAAAATATTCATTCCATCAATTTCTCTGGTGATTCCGAGAGATTTACAAACCTTGCCTGGACCGTTTGTAAGATTTTTTACCTCATCTGTACCTCGGCGTTCTTTCATGGCTTCTATTCCCTCTAATGGCTCAATTGCTCTTATCAGGACAGACCCGGGACTATCTTCTGAACCAACAACAAGATCAACTAGATTGTGTTGTCTAATCGAGTGAACATATAGAGTTCCGGCTTTTTCAAATAAAGACTTATTGGCATTCGTTTTGCCTCGAGTATTGTGGGCCGCCAAATCATCTGTTGGCAAATACGCTTCCGTTTCTACAATAATCCCTGAAGTAGTGACACCATCAATTATTGATTTTAAAGTCATGCCAAGCAAAAGTTTTGCTATTTCAATTGGAGTTGAGTTCCTTAATTTTGGCTCATTCATAGCAACATCATATCAAATGATTGAAGTTGTTGAATTTGAAGTGTACGGTTGAGAGGAAACTTTCAATACATGAACGGTTCAGGTTGTTGATATTTTTTGCAAAAATATCTGACGAACCACTTTGATTCCTCAAGAAAGTGCTCCCAGCACTTTCTTCACTCTACACTGTACCAATAAAATAACCACCCCTTTCGGAGCGGCTATTTTATTGAACAGTGCGGGTGAGAGGAATCGAACCCCCGACCCAACGTTGGAAGCGTCGTATTTTACCACTAAACTACACCCGCAAGCGAGTAAGATGATGTCTGAGCTGGCTCAAGCATCAACCTTACGAGCAAAGCGGTTGTATCGAAGCCAAAGCGTAGATACACCCGCAAATTTGTGTAGGTGCCAACGATTCTAGCACAGACGGCTGATAAAACAATCACAATTCCTTTCTTAAATACGAAAAGGCTCCGCTGATTGGGTTGAAATAGCCTGGGAGGCTATTTCAAAAGTTTCTAGAATATATAAAAAGTAACTGAGATCTAAAATACGAAAAGGCTCCCGCTGAGGAGCCTCTCCGTTTGTGATGGGAATAGCGGATAGCAAAAACTAGCCTACCCGATGTAGCATCTTTACTAAAAGTAAAGACTTAATACCTCCGCTACCTCAAAATTATATCATATTCACGAATTCAATAATTGTGTATAAAAGTGTGGAAAACAAAATGGGTAACAAAAAGCGACCATTTATGGTCGCTTTTTGTTACCTAGGTTACGAGGAGCGTTTATCGAACTGCATCCTTCAGTGCCTTAGCAGCACGGAATTTTGGTACGCGCATAGCTGGTACTTCAATTGGCTCACCAGTGCGTGGGTTTCGCGCTGTACGAGCGTTTCGCATTTTAGCTGAGAAGATACCGAGACCAGCGATAGATACTTCGTCACCACTCTTTAGAGAGTCGATGATGCAATCAATAGCTGTCTCAACTGCTTTTTCAGCGTCTACTTTTGTGCCGCCGAGCGCGTCATGCACTTTATTGATGATGTCTGCCTTATTCATGTGTGTTTTTTACTAAGGGGCGTGTAATGATGTGTCGACTATAGTTCGACACGGATGCCAATATAAGTGGCTTGTACGTATTATATAGTACGGTTTTGGGCGCGCAACACGATACAAAGTACTTTTTTTGTTGTGTAGTTTATTTAGGCAAATTTGTGTATGGTACGATGTTTGCCTATGAAAATTGGTGTGATGGGAGCGGTCGGTAGTTTTTCGGAAAAAGCAGCCGAAGCATATATACAAGAGCAGGCTATTACTAATGGTGAAATAGTACCGTTAGTCAGCGCTGAAGGGGTATTGAACGCTATTGAAGAAGGGGCTGTAGATAAAGGTATTTTCCCGATTGAGAACAGTAATGGGGGGATTGTGATTGAGGCAGTTCACGCTATGGCCGCTCATCGTTTTGTTATTGAACGAATGTTTGAGCTTGATATACATCACATGCTTTTGGTGAAGCGTGGTATGACCACGTCACATATACATACTATTTGTTCGCACGACCAAGCTATCAAACAGTGTCGCATGTATTTAAAGAGAATCTGGCCAGATGCCGAAATAATGCCCTATGCTGATACGGCTAAAGCCGCTGAAGATTTAAGTAATGGTACTTTGCCCGATACTACCGCGGTCATTGCTCCACGTCGGTGCGCAGATCTGTACGACCTGGAGATACTTGAGGAGTCTATCCAAGATTTAAAGTTTAACTATACGACGTTTGTGGTAGCGGTGAAGTAATTAATAAATACAGTTAAAGGCCGAGTTAAACTCGGCCTTTATTTTACTTCGAGAGTGAACGTCTAAATCCAAAACCACTGCAAGATTTGCAACAAACAAAGTTCAAAAGTTTAACGACCATGCCTGTACGGTTTTTGACAGGACGAAGTATTGAGCCTGATCCACGACACTGTCGACAAAGTCCCTTACTTACCCCTTTGTCAGTTCTCGTTTTCTGCATATAAAACCCTCCCTTGCTGGTGGCAGCTTAGCAAAGAAAAAAGTTGGTTACAAGTAAAGATAAAGCCCGCGACGTAGTCGCGGGCTTTATCATAAGTATTTATTTAGCGTAGCTAATCACTCGTGTTTCCCGAATGACGTGCACTTTAATTTCTCCTGGGTAGCGTAGTTTGGTTTCAATTGTGGTGGCAATCGTACGGGCCAGTGTGTGGGTTTCAAAGTCATTTAATGTCTCCGGGTTAACAATCACGCGGATTTCGCGACCAGCGGCGATGGCAAAGGCTTTATCTACCCCAGCTAAATCGGTAGCAATAGCCTCAAGTTCAGTCAGCCGTTTGATATAGTTTTCCAGTGAATCACGACGGGCACCAGGGCGTGAACCAGAGATGGCGTCAGCCACCTGCACAATAATACTTTCCGGTGTTTCGTACGGATATTCTTCGTGGTGCGCCCGCATGGCAAGAATTACAGTCTCATCAACACCATATTTTTGCAGGATTCGGATACCAATTTCAACGTGAGTACCCTGTACTTCATGACTGACAGTTTTACCAATATCATGCAAGAGAGCTCCGGCACGAGCAATTTGGACATCAGCGCCAACTTCTTCAGCAATAATCCCGGCCAAGTGGGCCATTTCCACCGAATGCCACAACACATTTTGACCATAACTAGTGCGGAAGTGTAAGCGACCAAGAATTTTTATTAAGTCAGGATGAAGATTAGTCACACCTACTTCATACGCCGCTTTTTCTCCCATCTTGGTAATGATTTTAGCCACCTCTTTGCGAGCCGTTTCAATGGTTTCTTCAATCTTGGCAGGTTGAATCCGACCGTCTTTCATGAGAGCTTCAAGCGCTACCCGGGCAATCTCGCGGCGAATTGGATCAAAGGATGAGAGGGTAATGTACCCCGGAGTTTCGTCAATCAGCACATCGACTCCGGTCATACGTTCAAACGCTCGCACGTTACGACCTTCTTTACCAATCACTTTACCTTTCATTTCATCATTCGGTAGTTCAACCGTGCTGGTCATAATACTGTTAGGCATGTTATTGCCCACGCGGTGAATAGCGGCCAGCAATAAGTTACGGGCTTTTTCTTCGTACATTTCCTCGTTCACTTGGCTAAGTTTCTGTAAACGAACCGCTAAATCATCAGCGTACTGTGTTTCCATTTGAACTTCGATACGCTCTTTGGCTTCCTCCACTGACAAACCAGCTATCTCCGATAGCTTGGTCTCGATTTCAATCTTCTTTTCATCAAGGCGGACCTTGATGTCTTTAACCTCATCAATCTTACTGCGAACAGATTCCATTTGAGAATCAACGTCAATCTGACGTTCATCCAACATCTCTTCCTTTTTGATTAGTCGTTCTTCGGTCTTTTGGGCTCGTTCTTCTAAGGCTTTAAGCTCTACCTTCTTTTCTTTCTCCAGTGCTTCAACTTTGGCCTCAGCTTTCTCAATTATTTTTAAAGCCTTTTCTTCCGCTTTGAGGTGGGCTTCTTTTATTTCAATTTCGATAGACTTCTGCTGGCTTAGGGCGTGGATGTATCGCAGATAGTAACCAAGGACGGCGCCGAGCACTGCGGCTATCACTAGCAGTACTTCATATATAATCGGCATATTTTCGTTGGGTGGGGCCAGAAAGCTCAGGAAATGCCCCAAATTTCAATAATCAATTTCGACACGCTCACTATACTATTGTGTTGGTGATTTGAAAAGCGGGGTGGTTCCTAAAGGGACCACCCCGCTTTTCTTAAACCATTCTAGTTATTATTTATGTATGACATCTACAATGCCGTACTTTTTAGATTCCTCTGCATCCATAAAGAAGTCTCGGTCGACATCTCGCTCGATATCCTTAAGTGGTTTGCCGGTGGCTTTAGCGAGCATCTTGTTAAGTCGTTCTCGAGTTTTAATGATGTGCTTGGCGGTAATATCAATATCAGAAGCTTGTCCGTACGCACCACCACTCGGTTGATGAATCATTACTTCAGCGTTTGGTAGAATCGCCCGCTTACCTTTCGCTCCTTGAGAAAGAATCAGTGAACCCATTGATGCGGCCATACCCACACAGACAGTTACGATATCTGGCTTGATGTGATTCATGGTGTCGATAATAGACAAGCCAGCCGTTACGCTTCCTCCTGGTGAATTCACATACATGTAAATATCTTTCTTTGGGTCTTCTGCTTGTAAGAAAAGTAGTTGAGCCACGATAAGACTCGCCATATGATCCTCAATCGGACCAGTCACGAAGATAATTCGTTCCTTAAGTAGTCGCGAGTAAATATCAAACGCTCGCTCACCCTGGCTGGTTTTCTCGACTACCATTGGGACGAGAAAGTCGTGTATGTCTGATGTTTTGTTCATAAAGTTTAAAATTCCAAATATAATTAGTACCTGTGTATCGTAGCAGAAAATAGATAAAAGAAAACGGGGCGGCCCTTTAGGGCCGCCCCGTTTTTTAAAGAAATTTACTTTTGCTCTTCCAGTAATCGCATCACCGCTTCGTTCGTCAACATCGAAGCGACATAGACTCGCACGCGACTCTCGTCAGCGTCTTTGTACTGACTCATGAGCATATCTACTTGCGCTTTGACTTCGCTTTCGTCAGCTTTTAGATTTTCAGTCTTCGCAATTTCGTTTAGGACTAGTTGCAACTTTGCGCGTTTCTCGGCAGCTGGTTTCCATTCGGCGATAAGTTCTTCCTCAGTCTTCTTGATGTGTTTGAGGTACTCTTCCATTTTCATGTTAGCGCGAGCTAAATCTTCCGCCATCTGCGCTTTGATTTGTCCCAACTCACTATCGACCAGTACTTTTGGTAAATCCATTTCCGTGACCGCTACTACAGCGTCAGTTACTTTGGCACGGTGTTTAGCGGTCAATTCCCGTTCTTTCTCCACGGCTAGATGTTCCTTTAATTTAGTTTTAAAATCTTCCACTGATTCAAATTGACCAGGTTGACCAAGGGTTTTTACATACTCATCGGTTAGTTTCGGAATATCAGACTCGGCCACCGCTTCAGGCTCGGCGTGAGCTGGTCCTTCGTGGACTGTCCCATCAGCGTGGGTGTGTGTTTCTCCTTTATGATCATGTGCTTTAGCGGCTTCGCTTTCTGGAGTCGGAAGCTCAGTGGCGCCACTTAAATCTTTCTTTTTGGCTTCAGCCTCAGCCTTCTCAGCCGCCTTCTTTTGCAATCGTTCGTACGCAATCTTCTGACGTTGGATATCTTTGATTTGTTGTTCTAATTCTTCGTCAGTCACAGCGGTGTCTTCCTTCTCTTTATTTAGTTCAGCGGCGATACCTTTGTAGTCGGGGAGTTTGATTTCTGGTAGGACAGCCACTGTGGCGGTAAAGCCCAGTGGGTTGTCTTTAGCGATCTTAGTGATTTGAATTTGCGGGTAACCAATAGCGTCAATGTTGTTCTCTTTTAGTACCAGCGGGTACACTTTAGCCATCGCTCGTTCAGCCATTTCACTCAAAATAGCCATGTCGCCAATCTTTTCCACGAGGATGTTTTCCGGGACGTGACCCTTGCGAAAACCGTCCATAGACACATTTTGACCGAGTTTTTTAATGGCACCACTACGCTCTTTCTCTAGTTCTGCAAACGGAATCTCACCTACAATTTTCATTTGTGAACCTTCTTCTTTAGTTATTTCAAAATCTTTAATAAAATCCATAAATATATTTAGTGTTTGTACCGGGGTAGTGTACCCAGCCTTAAATTATTAGACGCCGCATTAAAACATAAATTGGTGGTAATTACCAATAATCCGCTCACCGCTGGGTAATTAAAAGACACGAGCTTCCTCGTTACTTCTTACTTTGAAGTAACGAGGAAGCTCGTGTCTTTTTTAGTCAAATTTTTTTCTCTGAGGTCAAGAAGTTAAAAGCAGGGCGGCCGAAGGCCGCCCTGCTCCTATCAGCTAAATGTTGACTCATCAAAACGCCGCGTTAAGCTCCGCGTCTATCGCGTTAAGCTCCGCATCCATTTGTTCAAGATCGGTGCTATTTACATCGGCTTCAATGGCCTCTATTTCATTAGAGGTGCTCACGGTATTTAGTTTTTGCACCTCAGCGTCAGCATTTTGCATCTCGGGTTCGTTCGGCATGTCAGGTACAAGTCGTTCTACGACAGGTTGTGCCACTGGAGTTTGAAAGGCAGCTGAGTACCACAAATATAATCCGCCTAAAATAAGTACCAAAAGTACAATTAATAATCCTAAAATAAGTCCGACTCGATTATGGTGCTCGGTGATTTCTGTTGGTAGATCATGCCCGGGCATACGCATTTCAGAAGTGTTAAATTCTGGCGGTTGTTTATTATCTTCACTCATATATTTTATTGATTAGTTTCATCAGTGGTAGAGGTACTTACATCGTCTTCGGTATTATCTGCGTTTTCGTTTTGCTCATCATTTTGACGAACCGCGTCACTGACTCCTTGCCCCAATTCAGCGTCGGTTACCGCTTGTTTTAGTAGTACTAGAGCTTCACGAATGGCTTGGTGCGCACTACGGATAGCCTCTCGAGCTTCTTGAAATTTTGCTTTACCAGCGATCCAGGCTTCTCGAGGGTTATCGCTACCAACCGTAGCATCAACTTTATCATTCACTTCATTTTCCAAAATACTGGTCGCTCGAGCGAGGTGTCCGGTGGCTTCAGTAAGTTTAGCTTGTGCTGCACTACCGTCTATACCTCTATCCTCAAGAGTATCAATGCGAGCTTCAAAGCGACCAATGATTTGTGTTAGTCGGCCAATAGCCGCTTTCATTTTTCGGGTGACATTTTCGGCTAGTGCTAAAATTCGGTTTTTGATTCGTTCTGATAGAACTGCTTTTCGCTCTTGGATTTGTTCACGAACTTCTTCGGTTCTGGATGCAAAATTTTCTTTACGTTCCATTACTTGTTCGCGCATAGCTTCAGTGTTTGAAGCCATGGCTTCGCGCCGCTCGTCCAGTATGGCTTTTTGTTCTTCCCGCTTAGCTTCCATCTCTGCTCGTTTTTCTGCCTGTTGCTCTCGTGTCTGTACTGGTGTTTCAGTTTCTTCTTGCGCTGAAGCAATGGCAGCGACTCCACTGAAAAGCGCAAACGCAATTAAACCAATAAATAAATTAGTAATAAATGTTTTTGTGATTGATGAATCTTTCTTATTAAGAAAAACCAGTGGGTTTTTTACCTCCATATGTCCTATAAGTATAGCCTGAAAGAAGCGTCGCTCCTTTCAGGTTATACACAAGGTAATTTCTGACAGTAAATGGATAGCTTAGTAAATATAAAAAGAGTGATATAATCTCGCTGTTATACGCCAAAACTTTACATATGACTGATTACAATAAACTCTATACTCCCGGGGATTTAGATACTGGAACCATTAATACGGTGGTAGAAATTTCTAAAGGCTCGATGTTAAAAGTAGAATATAACCGTGAAAAATGCACCTTTGAGCTTGATCGTGTAGAACCCGCTATTTTTGCCAAACCGACCAATTACGGCTTTATTCCCGGTACCTTAGATGATGACGGCGACGAGCTCGATACGCTTATCTTGTGTCCAGAGAATATTCCGCTGGGAGTAGTGGTAAAAGCGACTATCATTGGTGTGCTCAATTTTGAGGATGACGGTGAACAGGACCACAAAATTGTCTGTGTACCAGCCGATGACCGCGATAGCGATAATGCCATCAAAACTCTGGCTGACATACCAGAACGCCAAAAAAAGCAGATAGAGTACCACTTCAATACCTACAAAGACCTTAAAAAACCGGGTACAACCAAGGTATTGGGGTATGGTGACGTTACAGAAGCCCGGAAAGTGATAGATGACTGCATAAAGCGATTTCAGGATAAATAAGCTTATTTTAAGCCTTATTGTAGAAAAGCGGCGGGCCGTAGGCCCGCCATTTTTTTAACCTTTCATATAATTATTATTGACAAATACACTTAAATAGTGTATAATTAAGAAATAGTGAGGTTGGTAAGTAAAGGCTTATCTCTCCAGATTTATACATCACTCCGGTGGTGCCCAAATCTGGAGACCAACGTGATGGGATCCTAAAATCGGCCACAATAATGAGGCCGAGCAGTACTTCAACAAACGAGGAGACAGATCATGTGCAACAATCTCCGTACTTTCGGGGCGGCAAATCGTCGCGACCAGCACGCTTTTGTGATGGCCGCTGCCCGGGCCGCCGCCGCTCGCGACATGCGGGAGCAAGCGGCTCGTCGTATTATTTCCGGCGAAGCCGAGCGGATTCACCCGCTGTCGGCTGCAGTGACATCCCAGATGTCGCCGCACGCAACTGCAGTAGCTGACGCGTTCCGCTCCTGAACCTTTGGCCGGCAGTTTCCAAACTGCCGGCCATCCAATTAAGCTTTGAATCAAAATTGAAAGTTTATAGGATAGATACTAAAAGAGCAGCGCCTTTAGGCGCTGCTCTTTTTAGTATGAATCCTACTTTGTATTTTTTGAGTTAGTCTTTTTTATCTTCCAATTCCTCTTTAGCTTCATCAATCGCCTCGGTTACTTCCGCCTCTTCCATTTGCTCTTCAAATGTTTCCGGGTTTTCCACCACATTGTCCTCAATCCGATCGTCAGTCACTACATCGCGAGCCTCATTGTTGTCTGAAACTTCTTCTGTAGGGTCGGTCTTTTTTTCTTCAGAAATAGTTTCATTAACTTCAACTTTGTCGCCATCGGCTTCAACGATTGGTTCGTCACCACCAACCGACATAATGTCAATTTTCCAGCCAGTAAGTTTGGCAGCCAGGCGCACGTTTTGTCCACCCCGGCCAATAGCTAGCGATTGTTGGTCTGGCGCTACTTCTACGGTGGCATGGCCACGGACATTATTTTCAGTGTCTGGTTCGGTTTCGATAGTGACATTCATTACTTGAGCCGGAGACAGCGCGTCTTCAATAAACTCTTGGTAATCAGCGCTCCATTCGATGATATCGATTTTTTCACCACCGAGTTCACTCATCACTGTTGATACGCGGACACCCCGTTGCCCCACCAAAGAACCAACTGGGTCAATGTGATTGTCATGGGCAAAAACAGCAATCTTGCTGCGACTACCAGCTTCACGAGCAATGGCTTTTACTTCCACTGCTCCATTTTGTAGTTCGGGAGCTTCCACTCGGAATAATTCTTCTAAAAAGTCAGGGTGTGAACGAGAAAGTTTGATAAAGATTCCTCGAGAAGTTTCATCCACTTTCACAATCAATGCCCGAATACGTTCGCCGGGTCGGAAACGTTCACCAGGAATTTGTTCATCATACGGCATCACGGCTGGTACGCGACCAAGATCTACGTATAGGTTACCACGCTCGAAGCGTTGCACATGACCAGTAATAATTTCTCCTTCTTTTTGACCGAATTCTGTCATCGCCGCGTCTTTTTCTGCCTCTCGAATCTTTTGAACGATAACCTGCTTCGCAGTTTGCGCCGCAATGCGACCAAAATCATCTTTTGGTTCAAGCGGAAAAACTAACTCCTCGCCTAGTTTTACATCCTTTTTTATCAAGCGAGCGCTAGAAATCATGATGTGTTTTTCTTCGTCAAAACGAACTTTTTTGATTTCGCCATCTTTATCGCGCTCTATTTCCTCCACTTCATGGCGATCTTCTTCACCGTCGTCTTCATCCTCATCTTTAATCATACTTTCATCAACCACTAGTTTGATTTGGTTGAAAACAGTCGTTCCGGTATTGATATCAAAATTCGCGCGAATTATTTGTCCACGTTTTCCGTATTCTTTCTTGTAGGCAGTGGCGAGAGCTACACCAATAGCCTCGAGCATGCGCTCTCTATTTATGCCTCGTTCTTCCTCAAGTTGGTCGAGGGCCGAGTTCATTACTTTTAAGTCAAACATATATATGTAGGGTATTCCCTGAGTTAATTTCTAAGTTTTTAATAAAAAATGCCGGCCGGAGGCCGTCATTTCAGATATTTAAAGTGTACGTTTTTAGGGATATTTTGTCAATAACCCTATATATTGAGCCACTTAATATTGACTTTTAGCTTAAAACATGCTATAATAATAAGTAGATGGCACCGAGAATAATCTCGGGCCACATCTTTGAAAGAGGCAGTGAAATGACAAAACGAGCAACGAATATAGCCCGGTGGGCCGTGAATCTGGCCGTACTGGCCACCTTTGGTTGGCTCTACGTCAACCATTTTCATTCGGAAACGGTGTCAGCCTGGGATCAGGCCTACATCCACTTCATGGATGATACTTTTGGCCCGTATTTTGCGCCGGAGGAGGGGCAATGATTATGGTGAAAAATCTGAGCGCGAAGCTCATGAAGCACCACGTCGTAGCCTATCCGGTTATCTTGGCTGTCTGGCTGGGACGGGAAATCTTCTCGTTCTTGGCTTTGCTGGTCAACGTTCGGGTCTGGCTGGTGTCGGCGATTGTCGCTGTCAGCGTGACCTTCGGTCTGCTTCACCTGGCGGTGGTGCACGGTCCGAACGTCATTGCTCTCTCGGTGGCCGCCTTTTCCGAAGGAAAAGGCGAGTCGCCGGAGGGCCGTCAGGCCATCGTCGCTTCCGTTTTCGAACGGGTGGCCCGTTCGGACTTCCCGACCACACCGGCGGACGTGGTGTACCAAGTTCGCTCTGGTGGCCAAGGTTGCCAGTACGATGGTCCCTGTGACCGCGTGCCAGACAATCTAGACTCGCCGCTAGGACGGAAGATTTTCCGAGAAGCCCTGGTTCACTATGTAGCTTGGGAACTGGGAGTCTTCCGTTCGCCGGTGCCGGGCTGTCACTCGTATGCCACGAAAGTTGGCTACGAGAATGCTCCGGCCTACTTCAATCAGTTTCCGGAGAAAGTGGAAGTCGGCAACCACATTTTCTTTTGTGGTGAAGCGGTTTCCACTTCGGATTCCAAGTTGGCCGTCGCGAAATCACCGCGGCCGCTGGCTCGCCCGGTCACACCCATCATTGGGATTGATCGGGCGGTGCAGCTGGCACTGCAAAATTGATCTTTTGGTGGGCGAGGTTCCAACCTCGCCCACCCACCAACCTTCAACCACGTATTGAATTCTTTTTTACAAAGAACTCAGTGCGTGGTTTTTTGTGTATAGGTACAAGCTCTAAATAAATACGTGAGTGCTATAATAGAGCAAACAGCTCTTAGCTCGTTGAGGTATTTTATGCGCATTCAAGATGCACAGCTCAAACGTTTTATTATTGACTCGGGACTCGTTCCTAAGAAGGATTTAGAAGCGTCTGAGAAACGAGCTGAGAAAGAAGATAAGGCACTATACGAAACTTTAGTGAGCGATGGTCATATGACCGAAGACGATTTACGTCGTGTGGAATCGTACGTGCTTGGGATTCCGTTTGTCGCACTCAAAGGTCAGAAAATTGATTTTGAAATTCTGTCACTCATTCCAGAACCAGTGGCTAGAAATCACAATATTATTGCGTACAAAAAGAATGCCGATTCGTTAGAAGTAGCCATGCTCGACACTGCTGACTTACCAGCGATAGATTTTATAAAGAAGAAAGTAGGCCTAAAAATAATGGCCAGACTGACTGACACGGAGTCGATGAAAGATGCTTTGCGTCAGTACCAAAAAACCCTCAAAGATGAGTTTGGTGAAATTATTATGAAGGAAACTTCAGCCCTAAAAGTAGTAGCTGAAGAGAATGGGGAAGAGGTGTCTGAAGAGGATTTGAAAAAGATGGCTGAAGACTTGCCGGTAGTGCGAATCGTCGACACCCTTCTTCGCCACGCTATTGTTCAGAATGCCTCGGATATTCATATTGAACCAATGGAAGAAGAAGTATTGATTCGCTATCGTATCGACGGTATTTTGCACGACGCGATGAAGTTACCAAAACATGCCGCTCCTACCTTAGCTGCTCGCATAAAAGTACTGTCTAGTTTAAAGCTTGACGAAAAGCGTTTGCCGCAAGACGGTCGTTTTAAAATGGAGATGGATGGTCAAAAGGTTTCATTTCGAGTGTCAGTCTTACCGATTTACCACGGTGAGAAAATTGTTATGCGTTTGTTGCGCGAAAATCGCAGTGGTTTTACTTTGGAAGGAATTGGGTTTCATGGTTCTACTTTGGAGCGGGTACAAGACGCGATGAAACAAAAGACGGGAATTATCTTGGTGACAGGTCCGACTGGTTCTGGAAAAACTACTACCTTGTACACTATTTTGGATTTACTTAACACTCCGGAGGTAAATATATCTACCATTGAAGATCCAATTGAATACCAAATGCCTCGCATTAATCAAACACAAGTGAAAAGTCAGATCGGCTTCACCTTTGCCAATGGTCTGCGCTCACTTATGCGCCAAGACCCAGACATCATTATGGTTGGAGAAATTCGCGATGAAGAAACCGCTAGTTTAGCTATTAACGCTGCTCTTACTGGTCACTTGGTGTTAGCAACCGTGCACACCAACTCAGCTTCGGGAACGGTGGCGCGTTTGGTAGATATGGGCGTGGAACCCTTTTTGTTGGTTTCAACCTTGCGGGTAGCAATCGGGCAACGTTTGGTGAGAAGATTGTGTGACGATAAAGAAGAATACAGCTTGTCAGCTGATGAAAAAAGTAGCTTGGAAAAACATGTTGATTTAAATCGAGTTATGGACACACTCAAAGAAGAGTCACTAGTAAAAGAGACAGCTAATTGGGGTGATGTTACTTTTAGTCACCCAAAAGAAAGTGCTGATTGTGAGGACGGGTACAAAGGACGAATGGGTATTCATGAAGTACTCACTATGACACCAACTATAAAAGAGTTGGTATTAAAAAATTCCACTGCCGATGAAATTGAAGCTCAAGCTCGTAAGGAAGGTATGCTAAAAATGGTGGAGGATGGGGTCTATAAAGCGTCTAAAGGTTTGACGAGTGTTGAAGAAGTACTTCGAGTAGTAAACGAATAAATTTTTACATGTCAAAATTTACATACATTGGAGAAGATAAAAACGGTGAAGAAGTAACCGAAACAGTTGATGCTAAAGACCGTTTTGCGGTGTATGAAATGGCACGTAGTAACGGCCACACCGTTAAGCAAATTAAAGACCAGGGAAAATTTTCACTGAAGTCATTTGTAAATGTAGAAAAAATAGAATCAATGATTAGTCGAGTGTCACTCGACGAATTAGTGCTCATGAGCCGTAACTTAGGGGCTATGCTTTCGGCTGGTTTAGCACTTTCGCGCGCTCTGTCTGTTGTTGAGCGTCAATCAAAAAATCCTCGTTTAAAATTACTGATTAAGAAAATTCGGGAACGTATCAATGCTGGAGATGCGTTCAATGAAGCTTTAAAAGAAGATCCAAAAACTTTTAATGATTTGTATGTGTCAATGGTGCGAGCTGGTGAAGAAGGTGGAACTCTAGCTGAAACGTTACAAACTTTGAGTGTTCAAATGGAACGAGCCTCCACTCTACGCAAGAAAGTAAAAGGGGCTATGATTTATCCAGCTATTGTTATTTCAATCATGGTTATCATTGGTATTTTAATGATGTTGTTTGTAATGCCATCCATCACTGATACCTTTACAAAACTTAACGTAGAATTGCCAGCCACCACCAAAGCTTTTATTGCCGTTAGTAATTTTTTCAACAACAACGTAGTTTTGACCTTACTCAGCATGATTGGCTCAATAGTAGGCTTTATCTTTCTATTGAGAACCAGTATTGGAAAAAAAGTATTTCATTACATCATCATTAAGTTGCCGGTCATTGGTACTATTACGAAAGAAACCAACGCTGCCCGAACAGCTCGAACCTTGTCCTCTCTCCTTGTTTCTGGCGTAGATGTCATTCGAGCTCTCAACATTACTGAAGAGGTGGTTCAAAATATTTATTATAAAAAGATTATCAAAGAGGCGGCGTTACGAGTTGAAAAAGGCCAACCGTTATCTGGTGTTTTTATTGAACGAGAAGATTTATATCCCGTTTTGGTTGGAGAAATGATTGCAGTCGGAGAAGAAACTGGACAAATATCCAAGATGCTCGGTGAACTGGCTATATTTTATGAACGGGAAGTAGAGCAAAAAACCGATAATATTTCTACCATTGTAGAACCGGTATTGATGGTTTTTATTGGAGCTGGAGTTGGTGTGTTTGCTCTGGCTATGATCGCGCCAATTTATTCTATCGGAGAAGGTATCTAGTATATGTATATTACAAATAACCATATTAGAGATAACAGCGGGCTCACACTCGTTGGCGTCATTGTAGCAGCTGCATTGATGGTGTTAATTTTCGGAGGACTTTTTTCAGCCTTTGTTACTCTGACCGACATGATTTCCAGGCAGAAAGGGGAAGCTGGAGCGGTGGCGTTGTTAAATGAACGAATTGAGTATATTAGGTCTTTACCGTACAACACTGTTGGTACTGTGGGAGGAATTGTGCCGGGACCGTTACTGCAAAACAGTACCACTACCCTTAATGGAATCACCTACAGTGAGCGGGTATTTGTAAACTATATAGATGATGAAGCAGACGGTACCCTCCTGGCAGACGATAATCTTATTACAGCAGATTATAAAGTCGTGAAAGTAGAATATACCTGGGATCATAAAGGTACCACCACTAAACGATTTTTGGTTTCCAATATAGTTCCTAATGGTATTGAGACTCTCGCTGGCGGTGGAACGTTAGTTATCAATGTGTTTGATGCTACCGTACAGCCAGTAGTAGGAGCTAATGTGCGAGTAGTTAACAACACCACCACTTCTACAATTGATACTACAGTGGTTACTAATAGTGTTGGTAGAGCTATGTTCCCCGGCGCACCAGCTGCTGCGGGATACGAAATAAGTGTCTCTAAGCCGGGTTATTCAACTGACCAAACCTATACTGCCACCACTAGCAACCCGAATCCTAATCCTCCACATGTAGCGGTAATTGAAAGTGCGGTTTCTAGCGTCAGTTTCAGTATTGATGAACTAAGTGACCTCACGTTGGTAACGAGAGGGACTCCCGTCACTAATACAAATGGTGACACCTTTACCGATAATTCTTTGCTGCAAACAGAAAATAACACCACTGTTATTGGTGGAGCAATTGTGTTAACTGATGTGGCTGGTGTATATAATTCTCCAGGTGATGTTACGGCCACTGCGACAGTTCCTACTACCTTAAATCGTTGGTTGACTATCAATTCAGACATTGTAACTCCAGCTAATACCAATGCGTATGTACAACTGTATAGTGTGGACACAGCTGGTGTGTACACACTAATACCTGATACAGATTTACCAGGTAACAGCACTGGCTTTGGGACGGGAGTGGTTGATATTTCTGGTTTAGCGGTGGGCACGTACGACCAATTGGCACTTGGTGCCACTCTTTCGACAACTGATACAGCGGTCACTCCAGAAATACGGTCTTGGGAAATTAGTTATGAAGAGTCTGCCCCGGTTATAGCTGGAGTGACAGTTGATCTGGTAGGTAACAAAACCATTGGAACCAGCGCCAGTGCTACACCTATCTATAAATATTCAAGTTCTACAGTCACTAACGGTTCGGGGTCTGCAGTTTTGACTGACTTAGAGTGGGATCTGTATGGCATTACCGTTGATGGTGCTAGCGAAGGCTATGATATTGCGGAGGCGTGTGCAAATATTCCTTACGCGCTTAACCCTAATGTGGATGACACCGTACTGCTTACTCTGCAACCCCATGTGAGCAATACACTTCGTATTTACGTAGAGGATACTGCTGGTAATCCGGTACCAGGGGCTGATGTCCGCATGCAACGAACCGGATTTGATGTGACCAAGACTACGTCAGTTTGCGGGCAAGTTTTCTATAATTCTGGTTTAGGAGTATTTTCGGATTATGATATTGACGTAACAGCCGCTGGTTATTTACCAGAAAATGTTACCAATGTGTCCGTTAGTGGTAACTCTGATCTTGTCATAATTCTTTCAACATGAGATTTTTAAACTCACAAAAAGGATTAACGTATATAGAAATGATAATCGTCGTTTCTCTGTATACAATTATACTTTTAGCGGTCGGTAATTCTATTTCTTCATTCTATAAATATAATGCTTACTCGTTTGCGCAGTCGAGCCAGGTGGCAGAAGCAAGGCGTGGTATCAATCGAATGGTGCGTGATATTCGCGAGATGACCTACGGTGATGAAGGTTCGTACCCACTCCTAATAATGGAGGAGCACAAAATTGGTTTTTATAGTGATATTGATAGAGATGATAGCGTAGAATATGTTGAGTTTAGTGTGTCATCAACCACTCTTGAGAAAAATATCTATAACGCTACCGGTTCGCCACCGACTTACAGCACGAGCACTATTGCAGAAACACACACTTTGTCTACGTATGTGCAAAACATACCACAAGCAACGAGCACCTTTGTTTATTATGATGTAAACGGAGATGAAGCAACCGCCACGAGTACTGTCACCGATATACGGTATGTTGAAGTCCGATTGATTGTTAATGTTGATCCTATCCGTGACCCTGGAGAGTTTATGCTCCGTTCAAGCTCGGCTCTTCGTAACCTCAAAGATAACTTATGATGTATAAAAATAATTCAAAGGGTTTTCTTCTAGTATTAATATTGGTTTTTGGGGCAGTTTTTTTTATGATGATTGCCTCTTTTATTACGTATGTTATTTCTCAAAAACAACTTCAAGATGCACGCTACCAAGGTGAGCAAGCGCTTGATATAGCTGAGGGAGGACTCAATTATTATCGTTGGTACTTAGCACACTTTCCGGATGATACTACCAACGGTACCACTACTCCCGCACCGTATGTTCATACATATTACGATCCAGAGGGTGCGGCTATTGGAGAATTTTCATTAGAAATATCAAGCACTACTGCCTGTGGTGAAGTGCAAGCAATTGATATTTACTCCACCGGCCATACTTACGAGTCTCCAAACATAGAACGTGAAGTGTACGGGCGGTATGCACAACCCACAGTGAGTGAGTACGCTTACATTATTAATTCAAATGTCTGGGCTGGTTCCGATAGAACTATCATTGGTCCCTACCATTCCAATGGAATAATTAGAATGGACGGCACCAACAACTCTACAGTAAGTAGTGGTCAGGAAAATTGGGTGTGCGATGGCAGCTTGCCGTGTGCGCCAGCTTCCAATGGTACTACGCTCGACGCTGTGTACGGTGATGGACCAAACAGTAGTCTTTGGAGTTTTCCATCGCCACCAATCAACTTTCTCAGTCTGACAGTTGACTTGGCTCTTATGCAAGCAAAATCTCAGCAACCGATAAATGGTGGTGTGTATATCCCACCATCTGGAAATTATGGGTATAGAATTCATTTTAATAGTGATGGAACATTTGATGTCTACAATGTCGACCGAACATGGAGCCATAACGAGTATTCATCCGAAGACGGTTGGTTTACGGCTAGAAACTTGATCAGAGATGATGATTATGTAGCTACTTACACAATTCCAAATGCTTGTTCGTTAATTTTTGTGGAAGACAAAGTGTGGCTTGAAGGAGAAGTAAACAGCAAGGTCACTATTGCCGCCGCTGATATTGATTCAGTAGGAGTTGATCCATCAATGATTCTTAATGATAATATTACGTACGTCACAGCTACTTCCGGACTATTAGCAATTGCTGAAGATGATGTATTGGTTGGGTATGATGTGCCGGATGATATGGAACTAAACGGGATATTTATAGCTCAAAATGGAAAATTTGGACGAAATCACTATACTGCCTCAACCAATGGGGGTGACCGCTACCGTAACTCTTTGACTATCAACGGAACGATTGTTTCCAATGGTAGAGTAGGAACCAAGTGGACTAGCGGCGGTGTGTGGTCATCTGGTTTTAATACTCGATATAATTCGTACGATCGTGATTTAGTCTCTAACCCGCCGCCGCTTACCCCTGAAGTTTCTGATACATATGAATTCATTGAGTGGAGAGAAATGGACTAATGTCCATTTCTCTCCGATCCTCGCGAGAGCGAGGAATTTCCGATGCCGTCTAGGCAAGGAAATAGGTGGGACGAAGTTAATATTCTGATTCTTTGTGCTACCTGCTGCAACTGTTTTTATGAAAGACTAATGTCCATTTCTCTCCGATCTGCCCGATAGGGCAGACGGCCGATGTCGCACGCAGCGCAGCGAGTACGACCATGCCGAGGTGGAAGAAAATCCAGCTTTTCACTTAATGTCCATTTCTCCTTACAGGAGCTGTTTAGGTTGTCGTCATTTCTCCTTCGTCGAAATTGCTGGCAACCTCTTGCGAAAGTCTCCCGGACTTTCTCACTCCGGTCGCTACCCTGGTAGCGACGGCCGATCTGAGGCTGTATGCGGGCTAATTAGTTTGAGAGACTGATTGACGGCCGAACTTAATAAATTTCACATGCTAAACTAGAGCTGATATGACGACAAAAAAAATTTTAGTGGTGGGGAATTGGAAAGCTAACCCGATGACGCTTGATAGAGCTAAGAAGCTATTTATTGATATTAGAAAAGGGGTTCGAAATGTGAATGATGTAGAGACAGTAGTGGCCCCACCGTATACATTTATTGAAGCAACTAATAAACTTTCACCGAGTGGTCGGATTGGTATCGGAGCCCAAGATGTATTCTACGAAATGGGTGGAGCCTTTACGGGTGAGATATCTCTATCGATGTTACAGAGTATTGGAGTTATGTATGTGATTATTGGTCACTCAGAACGACGAGCCTTTGGTGAAACTAACGAAGTAGTTGCAAAAAAAGTTGCTTTATCTCTAAAACATAAATTAACGACCATAGTCTGTGTGGGTGAGAAAAAAAGAGATAGTAAAGGTGATTATCTTAACTTTGTTCAGGAACAGGTAGTTAGTATTTTAAAAGCGATTGAAAAAACTCACATAAAAAATCTAGTCATTGCGTATGAACCTATCTGGGCGATTGGTACTGGTAAAACCGCTACTCCCCAGGATGCCTACGAAATGAAAATCTTTATCCAGAAAGTCATTACCGACACCCTTGGAAGACCAGCTGTATCAAAAATAAGAATTATTTACGGTGGTTCAGTGAAAAACAATAACGCTGAAGCCTTATTATGTGAAGGAGAAGTCGATGGATTTTTGGTTGGCGGGGCTAGTTTAGTGGCTGATGAATTTATTAGTATTGTAAAAACTGCTAGAGAAGTTAGAAAAAAATAGTATGCATCAAGTCAAAAAAATATCTGACGAAACTAATTTAAAAGGCAAGTATGTACTCTTAAGGTCCTCGCTCAATGTGCCGGTTGAAGATGGAAAAGTGGTAAATCAGTTTAGAATTGTTAGAGCTATTCCCACTATCAAACATTTGCTAGACCAAGGGGCTCGGGTGATTTTAATTGGTCATATTGGTCGTGATCCTAAAGAAACACTAAAGCCGGTGGCAGATGTACTAGCAGAAAGTTTTCCAGTTAAATGGGCTGGTTTAATAAAGGGTGACGTAGTGGACCGAATGCGACTCGAACTGAAAGATGGGGAAATTTTAATGTTAGAAAACCTTCGCAGTGACGAGCGAGAAACCAAAAATGACTCGACTTTTGCGGCTGAATTAGCCTCGATGGCTGATGTGTACGTAGATGATGCGTTTGATGCAGCGCATCGAGCACATACTTCTATGGTTGGCATTCCACCTTTGTTACCTAGTTATGTAGGGATAAATTTTTGCATGGAATATGAAGAGCTTAAGCACACTCTGAAGCCAGAACATCCATCCTTGTTTATATTAGGAGGAGCTAAGTTTGAAACTAAAATGCCGTTAGTGGAAAAATTTCTTAACTCCTACGACCATATTTTTATTGGTGGGGCGTTAGCTAATGACTTCTTTAAAGCCAAAGGACTAGAGGTTGGCAAATCATTGGTGTCAGAAATTGACTTGTCCGACAGCGATTTGTTGAAAAACGAAAAAATTATAATTCCCGTTGATGTGGTAGTGGAAGGTCCAAACGGGAAACGAACTATAGCGCCTAATGAAGTTGAAGTGGATGAAATTATTCTTGACGCTGGACCAGAAACCATAAAATTGTTGTCACTGTATACTCGGGGGGCCAAAACTATTTTGTGGAACGGGCCACTGGGAAATTATGAAGACGGTTTTGAAGGAGGCACTGTTGCTCTGGCAAAATTGGTGGCTGAATCGGGTGCTTACTCAGTGGTGGGTGGCGGTGATACGGTGGCGGCTATTGAATCGCTTGGTCTGTCCGGGCAGTTTGGATTTATGTCGACCGGCGGCGGTGCGATGCTAGAATTTTTGGAACACGGTACGTTAGTTGCTATAGACGCGTTGAAAGCTGGTGTACACAAGTAAACTATGGAAACAAAAAAGCTGGCCGCACGAAGTGCGGCCAGCTTTTTGTTTTGTGACTAATTTTCTTCGGATATAACCGAACTTAATTGCGTAGCCAACGCCGCCGCTTCATTATCTTCGTAACAACCACAGTGTTTGGCTGTGAAAGATCCGTCTCCCTTATGTCGAGGAATCACATGCAAATGGGCGTGAAAGATTTCTTGCCCAGCGTTAGCACCATTATTCATAATTAAATTAACACTATCAGCTCCGACCGTTTCTTTAATTACAGTACTGAGTTTTTTGGCAATTTTAATCATATGAGCCAGACTTTCTTCATCACCGTCAAAAATATTTTCGAACGGTTTCTTGGGGACAATTAAAGTATGTCCCTTTTGTATAGGATTAATATCCAAAAAAGCAATGACAAAATCGTCTTCATACACAATATGAGCGGGGATTTCACGCTTAATTATCTTGGTAAAAATTGAATCTGACATGGATGTATGATTATAATCGCTAATGTTTTTCCTATGGTACCATAGGTCTAATTATGACTCGATATACTCTGGCAGAAGTGATTCCGGAAGCTGCGCAGAAAGAATTAGAAGTGTTACCTAAACTGACCGCCCAGTTACTTTTTAATCGTTCTGTTACATCTCTCAATGATGCTGAGGAATTTCTTAAGCCGCACTATGAGGAAGGACAACACGATCCTTTCTTGATGGCCGGCATGGAGACAGCGGTAGCTAGGATTCTCTCTGCCATAAAAAATGAAGAAAAAATTATAGTTTACTCGGATTACGATTGTGACGGTATTCCGGGTGGAGTGGTTCTCCATGATTTTTTAAAGGAAATCAGGTATACAAATTTTACCAACTATATTCCGCATCGACACTATGAAGGGTTTGGTCTCAATATTGAAGCGATTGAAAAGCTAGCCACCGATGGTGCCCAACTCATCGTCACTATTGATTGTGGGACCGGTGACTTTGAACCAGTCGAGAAAGCCAATGAGCTCGGAATCGACGTTATTATCACTGATCACCACGAACCGGGTAAAAAATTACCCAAAGCGCTGGCAGTGGTTAATCCTAAAATAGGTGACACGTATCCTTTTAAAGAATTGTGCGGCACGGGTGTAGTTTTTAAATTAGTTCAAGCCCTTATTTCTAAAGGTGAGTTTGAAATACCAACTGGTAAAGAAAAGTGGTGGCTCGACATGGTTGGGGTGGCTACTATCGCGGATATGGTGCCGTTAGTGGGTGAGAATAGAGTATTTTCTACCTACGGTCTTCAGGTTCTTCGCAAAACTCGTCGTCCTGGTTTACAAAAATTACTCTACAAAGCGGGAGCCAACCAAAAATATATAACTGAAGACGATATTGGTTTTACCATTGGTCCGCGAATCAACGCTGCCTCGCGAATGGACAATCCCGAAGATGCTTTTTCTCTTTTATCAGAGACTGACGAGGGTATAGCTGGTGCTCACGTAGATCATTTAGAAAAATTAAATAATGAGCGTAAGGGTTTGGTGGCCTCCATTAGCAAAGAACTTCACAAACGACTTGATGAACTCGATGAGTTGCCAGCGGTGTTGGTGTTTGGTAATCCAGAGTGGAGACCGTCCTTGGTGGGTTTGGCAGCAGGAAAACTCGCTGAACTTCATAAGCGACCAGCTTTTATTTGGGGCAGGGACGGCAACGGTGTGATTAAAGGCTCGTGTCGCAGTGATGGTAAAGCCAGTGTGGTGGAGCTGATGCGCGCCACCCCTGATTCATTTTTAGAATACGGTGGGCACCATTTTTCAGGAGGATTTGCGGTGGTGGATGACAAAATTCATAACTTGAGCAAAGAGTTAAACGAGGCTTGGGAGATTTTGGGTAGTAAGGCAGTGGTAGAGGAGGAAAAAATAATTGATGCCATTTTATCTCTCGAAGAAGTCGGTAGTCGGTTGATTGGAGAGTTGAGTACCATTGGACCTTTCGGAGTTGGCAACCATAAGCCACTGTTTAAATTTGAAAATGTAACACCTGTGTCGGTGGAACTGTTTGGTAAAACCAAAGAGCACACCAAGTTGCTTTTTGACACTCAAAATGGTCGGGTAGAAGCGATTAGTTTTTTTCAAAAACCAGAAGAGTTTCAAGTGGAACCAAACGTGGGCGAGAAGCTATCGCTTCTCGCCCACGTCGAAGAATCATTTTTCATGGGCCGAAAACAGATTCGTCTGCGGATAGTGGAGATCATATAAGTAAATGCTATAGTAGCGATATGGAAAAGATTATTTGTTTTACTGATGGAGGAGCACGTGGTAACCCGGGGCCGGCCGGTTTGGGGGTTCATATTGAAGACGAAAAGGGAGAAGTTATTTTTGAAACTTCGCAGTTTATTGGTAACGGCACCAATAATTTTGCCGAATACAGTGCAGTCCTTTTGGGTTTGCAGTCACTAAAACAGGAGTTTGGTAAAAAGACCAAGGACATGGCATTTGAAATGCGAATGGATAGTGAGTTGGTAAAAAAGCAACTCAATGGCGAGTACCAGATAAAAGAACCAGGTTTAGTACCGCTGTTTATCGAAATTCATAACATGCGGGTAGCAAGCTTTCCTAACTTGATATGGACGCATATTCCCCGGGAGAAAAACAAAGAAGCTGATCGATTAGTAAATGAGTGTCTAGACAATATCTAACTTTATTTAAACATTGTCTGATTCTGTCTTCAGACAGAAATTACCAATGCTTGCGAAGTAATAGGAGTTCAAGGCGGTGAAAAATAGTTCATTTTAAAAACAGGGCTAAAATATTTCCGTGCTACGCACAGCAGTCTGAGTAAGGAAATATTTTAGCCCTGTTTTTAACTACTCTTGACCAATACCATTTTATTCAGTAGTATCTTCAGTCGTTGCCATTTTTTATGTGGCATAAAGAGAACAAAGGGAGAATAACTTGGCTAGACCTGTTTCTGCGTGGGAAGATCATCAAGTTCTGGCGGCAATCAAGGAGGCCCGAATCCATAAGCCGCTGGTTGTCGAAGAGCGTGCTCACAAAGCGTACAAGCTTATGCTCAAGACAGAAGCTGCCCGCCGCGGCATTTTGCCGGTTGGCGAAGATGGAGAAGATCAGAACTTCCAAAAACCGAGCGCCGAGATTTTTGAACTCGCTGTTCGTCTGGGTTCAAACGAAGTGTTTCAGCAGGAAGCCGAAGCCCGGAGGGCGGCTGGCTGATGGGGTATAATCCTCTGAACACCGAAACGGGACACGTGCCCGTTTCGGAACCACGTCGGTGGCGTTTCCGCATCGACTTCGGCCGTTTTTTCAAGCGACACTTCCGGGTGCGACGGCGCACCTGAAGATTTTGTTCAAAAGTACATTTTAGTAGGCCGGCTCGCCAAGCGAGCCGGCCGAATCTTTTTATAAATAACCAAAATCTTGGCAATTATTTCAGTTGAGGTACACTCAGACTACAGATTATGCCGGTTATCCTTTTTTACATTGCCGTTGTCAGTTTTACTCTTGGAATTTTTGCCCGTTCCTTTTTTACTATTTCCTACGACTGGTTGGTTATTGCTCTAGGGTTCAGCGCTTTCTTTGCGCTGTGGTGGCGACGACAGCCAGTATCACTGGCCCTATACGTCAGTGTTTTTCTTTTATGTGCAACACTCGGGATAGTTAGATTTGATGTTGCTACTTGGGGCAGCGAAACTTCAAATCTTGCCGGATTTATTGGTAATGATGTTGTAATCGAAGGAGTAGTAGATAAAGACCCAGACCAGAGAGAACGCACTACTCATCTGCAACTAGATCCAGTCGTTATAAACGGGGAACCAACCGATATCAGTGTACTGCTGTATGCCGACCGAAGTTCTCTAGCGAGTTATGGTGACACCGTGGTGGCGTCTGGAAAATTACAAAAACCAGAATCTTTTCTTACCGACCTCGGGCGTACGTTTAACTACCCTGGTTACTTAGAAGCGCAGGGTGTTTCGTATGTAATGTACTATCCAGAAGTCGCTATTGTCAGTCGTGATAATAGGAATATTTTTGTAGCTAATCTTCTATCCTTTAAACATACGTTTATGGATTCGCTCGAAACACTCGTGCCAGAACCACAAGCAGGACTCGGCGAGGGTTTACTTTTGGGAGTTAAGTCAGCCCTGGGTGATGAACTTGAGACTGTATTTAGACGAACTGGCATTATTCATATCGTGGTACTTTCAGGGTACAACGTGATGTTAGTCGTAGTGTTTGTGATGACCATTTTATCTTATTTCTTAGGTCCGAAAATGCGTCTTATTTTTGGAGTAATAGCCGTCGCTTCTTTTGCTCTTATGGTTGGACTGTCAGCCACAGTCATGCGCGCTAGTATTATGGCAGTACTTATTTTGATAGCTCGGGCAACTGGACGGTCGTATGCTGTATTGCGAGCACTATTTTTAGCCGGGTTGGTAATGCTCCTCATTAATCCGTATCTTTTAGTAGCAGATCCCGGCTTTCAACTTTCGTTTGTAGCTACGTTTGGTCTTATTCTCTTGGCACCACATTTGGAAAAAATCTTTCATAAAGTACCGAGTGTGATTGGAGTACGCGAATTTTTGGTGGCCACCATCGCTACCCAGATATTTGTGTTGCCATTGCTGTTGTATCAAATCGGTGAGTTTTCAGTAGTAGCAGTGCTGGTTAATGTGCTTGTGTTACCGATGGTACCAGTAGCGATGCTTCTCACGTTCTTTACAGGTATGCTCGGGCTTTTCTCAAGTTCGTTGGCGTTACCAATCGCTTATCTTACCCATCTTTCACTTTCATATATTTTAGTCGTAGCCAGTTGGTTTGCTGCCTTACCGTTTGCATCGTACGTTGTACCGCCATTTCCGTTTTGGGTGATGATTCTGGCATACGCAATACTTGGTTTTGTCATCTGGAAATTGATTACTTTAAAACGAGAAGAAAAGCACGATGAACACCTAGCGCTTGATGGTTGGACGATTGAAGACGAGATTAATAAAAAAGAAATGGCTGAGTTGTCCCCGGGGGACAACTCAGCCAAAGACAATTCCGCCACCACACCGATATTTTTTCGTTAGTTTAGTCGAGCCGCCACCACTTCCCAATTGAGATTATTGAAAAAAGCATCTATGTATCCACCTTTCTCGCTTGGTAGGTAGTCGCGCATGTAGGAATGCTCCCACATATCAAGCGCGAGGATAATGTGCAGATCAGCCAATTGTCCGAGATGTTGTTCGTCAGCCCAAGTTTGCACCAACTGATTCGTTTGTTTATCGAAGTACAACATAGCCCAGCCAACACCGCGAGTTTTGGCGATAGTCTTAAAGCGTTCGAGCCAATTTTCGTAACTGCCCCATTGTTCCAGCATCATGTTTTTTAGATTACCGTCAGGTAATTCGGTGGCGCCACCCTCAAGTTGAGAGAAGTAGTATTCGTGGTTGCGCATACCACCAAACTCAAAGCCTAAACGGCGTTGCATTTCTGCAATGGCATAGGCGTTGTTGTCCATGTCGCTTTCGTAGGCAGCGATTTTTTCACGAATCAGGTTTACATGCTTTACATACCCAGCATACAGACCAAGGTGGAGGTCGATGCTTTCTTTAGAAATACCATCAAGCTCCGGGATATTAAATTTTTTTGTTTCGTAGTTCATAGATGGATGTAATGAGTAATAATCAGTCCGTGTATTGTATCGTACCCAAATGACTGTGCAACACACTATAATAAGTGTATGCAAGAATCGTTGGTATGGAAACGGGGGATACTGTTGCTGGGTATCGTTCTTATCAGCTTCGGCGTGTGGGCTGCTGTACTGTTTAGTACACCAAACCAGACAAAATATTTCCAAGCTCATTACCTTGATGTGGGACAAGGCGACGCCACTTTTTTTGAAACACCCGATGGAGTACAAGTGCTCATTGATGGTGGGAGAGATGCGAGCGTACTCCGTATGCTTGCATCAGAAATGAGTTTCTTCGATCGAACCATTGATATAGTCATAGCCACCCATCCCGACAGCGATCATATTGCCGGTTTGATTGATGTGCTTAAACGCTATGAAGTAAAAACAATCGTATTAACAGAGAACGAGAGCGATACACCCACGGCCGCCGCTTTCGCGGCGGCCGTTTCCACCGAAGGCGCGCAGCTCATCTACGCTCGGGCAGGTCAAGAATTTCAACTGGGTGCGTCAACCACGCTTACCATTTTGTTTCCAGATAGAAATCCGGCTGGCTTTGAAAGCAATGCTTCGTCTATAGTTTCCAAAGTGCAGTATGGTGATATCGGTTTTATGGTCACTGGTGACTCTCCACAAAGTATCGAGGAATATTTAGTTAGAAAAATGGGTGACGAACTTGAAAGTGAAGTATTAAAAGCTGGTCATCATGGTTCTAAGACTTCATCTTCAGAAGAATTTATTGAAGCAGTGGCTCCGCAGTATGCCGTCATCTCGGCTGGTACAGATAATTCCTATGGTCATCCGCATCAGGAAGTGATGGACAGACTAAAATCCCGCCATCTTAAGATTTTGGAAACTGCTAAAGAGGGAACGATTACTTTGATAAGTGATGGAGAAAAAGTGTGGTAACAATAAAAAGTGGCGGTCCTGAGGGGCCGCCACTTTTTATTCTTAGATTAATTTTGCTTCCTTGAGAGTTTTATACGCGCCGTTCTTGGCGATGATACGTAGTGCTTTAGTAGAAATCTTCACGGTCACGTGTCGGTCTAGCTCTGGTACGAAGATACGACGTTTCTGGAGATTAACTTGGCGAGCGACTTTTCCGCACGGGTTAAACTGCGTCGCACGTGTGCGATTAGAGTATCGTCCTCCGATTTGGGTTTTCTTCCCAGTGATTTGACATTCCTTAGCCATATGTGGGCGTCATCTTACCACAGGATGTTAAATCCGCAACCATTCAAGAAATAAAGTGACTACTTTATAGGCTAATATTGACATACCAAGTATATTATGGTATTTTCTAAACAGATTTCTTAGGGAGAATAACATGCGTTACTCTGAATTCAACGATCGTTTCTTCAAAGCTCTGGCTGAGCTAAGGGAGTGTGAACCGCATCTGCAAGACGGCCTGGCGGCTATGGCTAAGGCCAGCAAACATGGTTTTCCGATCGGGGTAGTCACTCCAAACTACCGGGCATCACTCCAGCTACTTGGCGCGCTCAAGTGCCCTGACGCAGCTGAAGATTACTGCAGGCTGGCCTATGAACTTTCAGTTCCGGCTGGCGAGCGGTTTCTCATCTCGGTCGAGAGTTGGGTTATGTCGATTTGGATCCTGTTCAAACCGAAGCAGGCCAGCTGATCCACCACGGCCGGCGCGTAAACGCGCCGGCCGGTTTTCTTTATTTTTCTTTTGCATGAAACGACTCAATACCTTAGTATTAAGGAATTATGGAAATTGGAGATATTGCTGTTTTAGTTGCCCTTATCATGTCCATCATTTTACACGAGATGGCCCATGGGTATATGGCTAATTATTTAGGAGATCCCACCGCTCGTTTACAGGGTCGCCTGAGCCCCAATCCGTTGGTACATATTGACCCACTGGGTTCGGTTATTATTCCCGCGCTGCTTTTTCTTTCTCATGCCGGTTTTCTTTTTGGCTGGGCCAAGCCAGTGCCGTACAACCCGTACAATCTGTCTGACCAGCGCTACGGGGAGGCTAAGGTTGCCGCCGCTGGGCCAGCGATGAATATTTTTATTGCCCTCGTGTTTGGGACACTCATCCGTTTCTCAGAAGTTTTAGGAGTAAATGAAGCCTTTCTCGCCCTCTCCGCGTACATAGTATTTATCAATATTCTCTTGGCTTTCTTTAATATGTTGCCGATTCCACCGCTCGATGGTTCTAAAATCATTTCAGCCGTCTTACCCTTTAAAGCTGCTATGAAATACCAACAGTTTCTTCGGGCTGTAGAGCGCTACGGTATTTTTGTGATGCTCATCGGACTGTTTATTGTTATCAATGTGCTCTGGCCGTATCTCCTCACAGCAGTGATGTTGATGGCGAGTATGTTCACTGGTTTGGAGATAGTCGATTTCGCTAATTTGATGCGGTTGCTATAAATTAGTATTGTGTTAATACTATAAGCAGTTTAGGTTGCCCCGAGAAACGTATGCGAGTTTCTCGGGGCGCTACCACTCACGCTCGCATACACTCAACCAAAACTTAGCCGCCACAATTTTTAGGCGGCTTAACTATTGCAAAAATATCTAGATATAGTATTGTGTGCGCACTTCATTTATGGCAACAATAAACCAATTAACTAAAAATAAGCGTCGTGACCCAGCAACTCGAAGTAAGACTGGTGCTCTTCGCTCTGGGTTCAACTCTATCAAGAACGCTCCCAACAAATACAACTCACCATTTAAGCGTGGTGTGTGTACTCGGGTGACGACCAAAACCCCTCGTAAGCCAAACTCTGCGATTCGAAAGATTGCTCGGGTACGACTCAGTAACGGAATGGAAGTAACCGCCTACATCCCAGGTATTGGACACACTCTGCAAGAGCACTCCGTGGTACTACTACGAGGTGGTCGTGTGAAGGATATTGGTGTGAACTACACTGTGGTACGCGGTAAGTACGACGCGACTGGTGTAGCTAAGCGAATGCAAGGACGTTCAAGATACGGAGCGAAACGCCCAAAAGCTTAAAGTTAAGTACTCGTCTTCCTTACAGGAACAGTACACCTAGTCAATATTTCTTTCAGAAATATCAGTCTAGGTCTTGAAAAAGTCTCCCAGACTTTTTCAACCTCTTACCAAGCAATTTAAAGTAGTTTTTCCAAAGACAAGATTTGATGTGAGAAACATGGTTCTGAACTTCGGAACCATCCTTCTCAGATAAAATTTTGAGAGAATTAATAGTTTATATCCGCTACAGATATTGGATAGTTTACAGACTACTATGCGGAGAATGAGTTATGCCATGTATGTGGCTGACACTCTTAAATACATAAAACAGTATGCGTCGACCAATTAAAAAACGACCAACCGTAGAGCCAGATATTCGCTTTGGTAGCGAAGAGGTTTCTCGTCTTATCAATTACGTAATGCTTCGCGGTCAGAAGGAAACTGCTCGCAAGATTGTGTACGGAGCGTTCGACATCATCAAAGAAGCTAAGCCAGAAGATGGTGGTGGTGATCCACTCGAAATCTTTATGACCGCTATTCGTAACGCCGGTCCGCAAATGGAAGTACGTTCTCGCCGGGTTGGTGGAGCCAACTACCAAGTACCGCGTGAAGTACGTCCAGAGCGACGACAAGCCCTCGCGTTCCGTTGGATTATCAATGCCGCTCGTGGCCAAAAAGGTATTCCAATGCACAAAGCCCTCGCCGCTGAACTCATGTCAGCCAGTAAGGAAGAGGGAGCAGCTGTGAAGAAGAAGGAGGATGTGCATAAGATGGCGGATGCTAACAGAGCCTTCGCTCACTTCGCCTGGTAAGAAATTCCACAATTGGCGCTGAGCTTCGTTGCTTCGCGAAAAATATCTCTCGCTGGACCTTTGTCCCACTCGAAATATTTTCCGCTCGCGCCTCGCTCAGCATCCAATTCTGAAATTCCTAGAAAAAAGACCCGCAAGGGTCTTTTTTCATTATTTACCAATCAACATCTTTAGTCATTGTCACTAATACTGGTGAGCATATAGGTATATAATAAAAATACATATAAGTAAGAAAGATATGACAGTTTCCCCTTCTTGGTGAGACTCATTAGATTTACGCGCGCGCTTGCGATTGTACTAGGAATAATAAGTTCCTTCGCCAATTGTTGGACCCGTCTAAGGCAACCAAACCTAATGAATCTCACAAAAGAGGGGATTTTCTGTTTTTGGTAAAAAAAATACGGCGGTAACATCAATGAAAAAATTAAAATGGTTCTTTCGAACATTTTAATTCCCCACTAATCTAATACCTCCGTTTTAACACCCGATGTAGAATCATCGGATTCCTGTAATTATATCATAAAATATAAATCAAAATAAACACTGCGACCGAAAAATTTTAAGTTAGTTTATAATTACAAATATGAAAATGCGATTACATCCTGAGCCGTTTGAGCGGATTAAGTCAGGAAAGAAGAAAGTTGAGTGTAGACTTTATGACGAAAAACGACGTCGGCTTGAAGTAGGTGATGTTATTGAGTTTGAAAGTCGAGAAACCGGCGATATTGTTGAAAAAGAAGTGGGAGCTCTACACGTATTTCCGACTTTTGAAGAGATGTTTGTTAAGTATCCAGAAGAAAGGATTAACAATGTTTACCAGTACTACACTCCTGAGGAAGAAAGGGAGATGGGAGTGATGGTTATAGAATTTAAATAACATGAAAATACTTTTACAACTTGAAATGATAGCGGTGGTGGTTTTGTCGGTGTGGTTGTTTAGTATGACGGGTTTTGTGTGGTGGTGGTTTCTCGTGCTATTTTTGGTGCCAGACATTGGGATGGTGGGGTATGTTGTGGGGCCTCGGGTTGGCGCGTTGACGTATAACCTCACTCATCATATGGGTTTGGCGACTCTAATTATTATCATTGGTGCCACACAAGCACTACCCCTTGTGGAACTAGCGGGTATTATCATGCTCGGGCATTCCGCGTTTGATCGGGTTCTTGGTTACGGCCTTAAGTACTCCGATTCCTTTAAACACACCCATCTTGGCTGGTTGAAGTAAATGTAAATAAAAATCACCCGCGGCCCAGACTATCTGGGGCTGCGGGTGTTTTTATTGACAATGAAAGTTGTGGTAGTACAATCCGAACAGCTGAAGGAGACCAATATGGACGACGATACACGCAAGGAGCAGTTACGCTCCGTGGCCGAAAAACTACTCCAAGGGAAATCTCTGAAAGAAGTTCTTGTTAACATCGAGGCTGGGAATATACGCATTGCCCAAGCGTATCTTTTTGGACACATTATGACCGCTTTCCGCTCTGAAAAACTGGATGCGGCTAAAGCTGAAGAATTAACCAATAAGCTTGGTTTGTCTAACCAAGAAAAGCTCGAAATCTTACACGTATAGCCCTTATCTGAAAAAACCCGCGACCGAAAGGCCGCGGGATTTTTAGTTGATGTTTGTACCGTTCATTAATTTTGCTTCCCGATCCAAGGCCAGCGCCTGCGCTTGAAAACGAATTGTGGCCAAGACTGCCAACTTGAAGGTACCGTCTGGCAATAGACAATCGGAGACAGCAATGCTTCGGCACGGACCATCCCCATTGGCATTGATGATAATAATATCCTCCACCAACTCATCGGGGGCTTTAAGCCAGAAAATAATTTTCACCTCTTCGCCCACTAGAGTTTTTTGGATATGTGCTTCCACGTGCCAAAGGGCATTACCAATCCGCAGTTCTATCTTTTCATTGGTAAGTGCAGAGCAAATAGTAGGGTACAGCGACTTAGCTCGTTCTGTGGCTTTTTTGTCAATGAAGACTTCCATGGTCACCTCCTTCCATCTATTTTTTACAATGCCATATTACGTTTGTAATGGCAATGAATTATATGTACCGTGGTAAAATGAACATTATTTACTAAACATTGTTTCTTATGGAGGGTATTAAAGCTGGTGAAAAAATGTCGGAAAGTAGGGTGGAGCGCGAGCGTAAGCGAGCGCTCGATAAAGTGCTCAACGAAATTGATACTCGTTTTGAATCCATGAAAAAGCCGGCTTTCAAAGCCAAAGGTCGTGAGTTTCCGTTAACCTGTGGCGTCGACTGTATGGTGTCGCATTCACAAACCCTCTATCACGCAGCAGATACTCTCTATAGTGAAATTGTAAAAAAAGGTGATTATCGCGAAGAGCAGGCCATCGCCAAACTCCTACGCCTTTTTGAATCACATGCCAAAACCATGGCTCTCTTTGCTGAACTCAAAGAATACTACCCAGAGGCAGCCAAGCGCGTCGAAGGCTATATTCCGGCTCTTGGCACCTCGGTTGAACATGGAGAAATTATGTGGGAAGAACGTAAGCAATAAAAGTATGAACGTAGACTTTGATACAGAAATAGAGCAACACCTTAGTAATATCCGTCGTCTCCAGACGGAGAGTGGTCTCTTTACGGCTTCAAGCCAAGGAGTGGTGACCGGCTATGATAAAGCCTGGCTGCGAGACGTATATTTCATCGTACTTTCATTTTTGGAAACTGGCGATTTAGACACAACTAAAAAAGCCGCTAAAGCTCTCTTAAATATATTTGTAAAACACACAGATAAAATAGATTGGGCGATCCAAGAAAAACCACACGAAACATGGCAATTTATTCATGCGCGATTTCATCCAGAAACATTTGAAGAGTTTTGGGAAGAGTGGGGAAATAAACAACATGACGCAGTCGGTGAAGTTCTCAATCTTTTAGTCACTCTAGAACTCATAGGTGAAGGTGTGATTGAAACAGAGGAAGAAAAAAACATGATTCAGAAAATCGTTTACTACTTATGCAGCATTGAATACTGGCATGACGCAGATAATGGTATTTGGGAAGAGAATCTAGAGATACACGCTTCGTCGGTTGGGTCAGTGGTGGCGGCCCTCCAGAAAGCTGATGAATTACCGTGGCTTGAGGTTCCCTACGAAGCCATCCGCAATGGACAAAATACCCTGCGCGGTCTTTTACCTCGAGAATCAGCTGAAAAATTTTGTGACTTAGCGTTACTGACACTTTTGTATCCTTTTAAGGTGGCTACTGAAGCCGAAGCTAATGAGATATTAAAAAATGTTGAGTACCACTTAGCAAAAAATAAAGGAGTGATTCGCTATAAAACAGATCGTTACTACAACAACAACTTTGATGGCTGGAGCGAAGAAGCAGAGTGGTGCTTTGGTCATTCGTGGTTGGCGATTATTTATGCCGAGCGAGGTGACAAAGACAAAGCGTATCATTATCTAGAATTAGCACGAGCGGAGGTTACAAAAGAAGGTTTCGTACCAGAACTGTATTACTCCAATACTGATACACCCAATGAAAATACGCCGTTGGGTTGGGCTGAGAGTATGTTGGTGATAGCTTTACAGAAGGTAAAAGAAATGGAAAGTAGATAAAAAACAGCCGCGCCCGAAGGGCGCGGCTTTTGTATATCAGCTAGATATATTTGCAGCTGCACAATAATTTGCTACCGGGCAGACCCGTTGCTGGTCATCAATTTTTACAACCTCTGATGCACAGACTACAGCTTGAACACCTGGAGGAAGCGGTACGTTTAAGTGAACAAAGACAGATGAGTTTAACGGGCACCATGTTCCGTTGTGATTAAATACCGGTCCGGTTGATAAAAATCTTATTTCAGTAACACGACATTCTGGATTATTGCTTCCTCCGCAACAATATGTAGTTCCATTAATACGCCTAGATTCTTCATTCAATAATCGATCGACACTACCGTATTCATGAAGAAGATTGTGACCATATCCAAAAGCACCAAATGGAATTTCTGACATATTTTCATTGGAACTTTGCGCTACTGCAGCGGACGATAATAGTACACAAACAACACTGTACGTGATAATTTTAAACATCACTTAGCCTCCTCTTTTTTCTGATTAGGTAACTTTTCCTAACTACTATATACACCTTGAATTAATAATAGACAAGTTTTTTATTTTTAATACTGTCGCTTACTAAATCTCTGGGCAAGCTTTAGAATTAGGAACAAAATAAGTAATAGCAGGGTCAGTTGAACCAATATTGGATGAGCGAGAAATTTTGAAAGCAGGAAGAGTATTCCGTTGTAAACAAAGATGACAATCGCTTTAAGTCCACCAAAAATACTTTTTAGTAAAGTACCAAAGTTACCACTGACTCCTTCGGTGCTGCGAGTAATTTCACCGATGTGGCTGGTGGTTGCTCCATCATTTTTATCATCAGTGCCCATGTCTTCATTTGTTTCTGATTCTGAAGAGGTAGTGGTGGGAGCGGCGGCTTCGCCGCCGCTCGTTTCACCCACCTCAGTTTGAGTGGTAGCTTCGGCGCGGCTCTCACGATATTCATCCAGCTTGTCTTTACTGGTATTGATAAAATTAGTGACTGACGAAAGAGTATTCCCGGCCCGGTTGTCAGTTAGAAATTGCTCTAAACCAGCCGGTTCATGAGAATTGTTTTCACCAGAGTTTTTATTTTCCAGAACACTTTGGTCTTGTTTTTCAGTGTCGCTTTCTTCTTCGTCATTAGTTTTTGGTTTATCGTAGATTAACGGGTTGGTGCCCGCGGCTTTTTCATCTTCATCACTTACACCATCTCCATCATCGTCAGTATCTTCTGTATTTCCAATATTATCTTTGTCGGTATCTAAATCGACAAAAATAACATCTTCCGCAATAGCTGAAGTTAGGGTTACTGATTTGGTCCCAGAAGCGGTCGAAGATATTTCTGTTCGAGATAAAGAGGCACTGATAGTGCTGGTCCCGTATTTTGGTGTCCAATCAGCCCAACTTTCCACAATCCGCCCATCAAGGGCATCGATAAAATTCCGTTCAATCCGTTCACCGTTAACATAAAACTCCACCGCTCCCGACAGGTCAGCGCCGGTATTGTTGCGTACGGCCACATAGACACGGATAGGTTCATCAGCAAAGAATAACTCTTGGTCATACCAAAGACCGCGAACAATACCAGCGTTAGATTCTTCTGCCTTTATAGGCGAAAAAGGAAGAAATAGTAGTATAAAAATAATCAGCCAAATCTGCATATAAATATTATACCCCCATTAAAAAGGATTCAGCCCGGCGCCCACAAGTGGGGCGCCGGGCCAATAAAGTTCAAATATTGTCCATCGACGTGCATGTATTCCAAGCACCGATGAATTCAATTTCTTTTTTCGGGCCGTAGCCTCGTGTAACAGCCAAGAAAGGATCTCCAAAATCTGCCAGAATACGCACTCTTGTACCCGGAATTTCCTCGGCTACGCTCAGGCGCAATTTGAGGTTGTCCGGGACGGCGTGCCGTCCAAAGGCATCTGGGGTATAGAACCTCCAGAAACCCATTGTCTCGACCAAGTGATCATTGTTGCTCATCTCAGCGACAATGATAAAAGCAAAAACCGTCATCCAACTCACCAATGGGAGGTATAACCACCCAGTGTCAAAAGGCATATAACCTCCAGCAAAGAAAGCAAAGATGAAAAGTACGAATGAGAGGAGTAACGAAAACAGCACGCTTGGGATTTGGCCGACACGTAGCCACATAAACGGAAGCACCAAATTAATCACCATCAGACCTTGAAAAAACCAGTGCAAAATTTCGTGCCCAACGGTAGGCCGACTTAATCGTTTCATCTTGGCCACGTGTTCTTCGACGTCTTTTCGGCTGAGGATTGGTAAATCGTATTGGCCGATCAGTTGAGCCAAGGTCATTGAATGGCTGTTCGTTGTCCGGAATTTTCCCAGAACAGGCATCATATCGACATACGACATTTTTTTCTCCCTATCCAGACAAGATTGTCTAACAAGTAAGTTATGCTTTTATGCATAGTAAGTCAATAAGTAAAAGTATGCATTTACAAAACACAGCCTCTCTTGTATAGTATTGCCCTCGCAGTTAAGGATGAAAGGTTCCTAACGAATGCAGAAAAAACCTAGCTTTGATGACTCGTTTCCGGTCACGATTTGGACCGACCTAACGCCGGGAGCAATCCGGATTGCTCGCATGTTGGGTGACAAAATATTGTTTGAGCGTGGGCTCGAGACCTACACTCAGTGGTATAACAAGCTCAAAGCATTGGGGCACAGTGCGGTGGACACCGACTTTTTTCCGACCAATGGTCGTAACAAAAGTCTCTACCCGCAGGCCTTGCCGGCAATTATCGACAGGGTAGAGAATCAAGACGAAGCGGACTTTTTGTATGCGGTTATACGGGATTGTCCGCCGGTTGGCACTGAGAAAGTGTGTGCTGAAAAATGGGCTACCATGCTTGCCCGTCTCGGTATCGAAGGCGGCCCCACACTCGATGTTTCAGCCTTTCTCGGCCAGCAACAAGTCGCCCGGGCCGCCTAAGTTCATTGCAAAAAAAAGTTCTTATCACCAGCCGGCCAGTTTCCAAACTGGCCGGCTGAATCTTTTTATGCTTAAAATTTGTTATATTTAAGTATATGAGTATCTTTCGAGAATATATAGCCTATTTAAAAGATAACCCGAAAGGGTATTGGTTTAAACGAAAGCTGTATGGGTGGGGGTGGACCCCGGCACGGTGGCAGGGGTGGGTCACATTAATTATTTTTATCGCTGGTATCATCTGGAATGCTATTCGTCTTGATTCTGCTTCTCATTCTGTTAGTGACACTCTTATAAACGTGGTGCCACAAACTTTTGTGTTACTTCTTTTGTTGCTTGTGATTTGCTACAAAACCGGCGAGAAACCGAAATGGCAATTTGGTTTCCCTAAAAAGTTAGAAAATGAAGAAACAATCAACTGATAGTTTTTTTATTTATATATTGAAGTGTGCTGACGGTACGCTGTACACTGGGTATACCGATGACCTACAGGAACGGGTTAAAACTCACAATGGTGAGAGCAAAAAAGTTGGTGCTAAGTACACTCGAGGTCGACGACCGGTGAAGCTGGTCTATAGTGAAGGTTTTAAAACCAAATCCGAGGCCATGAAACGAGAGATAGAAATAAAAAAACTTACACGCCTACAAAAAGAAAAGTTATTCACACAGTTGTTAGCATCATAGTGTAGCGTGTAAAAAATTGTGGCTATATAATTATGTGAACATGAGAACAAAGGGGGAAAGGAGGCAACTCCCCATACTACCGGTCATCATGCATTAAAAGTTATGCATAACAAAAAATGGCAGCAAAAAAGAAAGTAGCTAAAAAAGCTCCAGCTAAAAAAGCTAAGAAGAAATAACTTCTAAAAAAGGCGCCCCACAGGGGCGCCTTTTTTATTTGTCACTCATAAATATACTCAAATCGGAAGAATTTATTTTACCGTCACGGTTAAAGTCTGAACGCAGATTTTGCGTGGCAAAATCTGCCATAAAAATACTGGTATCAATAAAATTTTTCTTACCATCATTATTCAAGTCAGTGTTAATTGGTTCTGGCAATACAGCAAGCATTTTTTTCTCAGTGGCTTTTTCTAGCACTGTCTCTTCTTGTAGTTTTTGGTTTTCAATCTCAAAAATAGCGTCAATTGGTTTTTTTACTTCATCATCACTACCTAAACCGTCATGTTTTAATATTCGAATATCATTCAAACCAACTTCAGTTTCTCCAGTCGATAAGGTTTCAAAAGTTACGTTCAACAATTTTCCGGTGCCAGTGAATCCTCCGGGTACGGTGGTGCCACCAATAAAATTTAAAGTCCCGTCACCATTACTGTACCAAGGCAATTCTGCCCACAGGTCCGCAATAGAGGTGTTGTAGTCAATCGATATAACTTTTAAATGGTGTGGGTCAAAATGTACCAGCCCCTTAAACACATTAACCGGCTGTCCTGCTTCTACGATAATATCGACAACGATTTTTTCACCAACAAAAGTACTACCCGATGTTGGTTCAATTCTCATGTCGGCGGCTGAAGTAAAATCTATAATATTGAAAATACTATTGATTCCAAAAAAACTAAAAATAGCGATGAGCGTAGTTATTAAAATTCTCCCAAGGGTTAGTTGTGGCATAATTTATAGTATAACCCCTCGAAATGGTTGAATTTATGTTTATGTACTGTAGGATAGGGGACTTATGTCACGCGCTGCCGGACTCATAACGTTTAATACCGTTTCATACCAACACGATGCAATCACGCCTATCTTAAAAGAGGCGAGTTTTTCAGTCCGTCGGGGCGGCAAGTTTACTCTTATGGGTCAAAATGGTGCCGGTAAGAGTACTATTTTTGGTTTGATTGCAGGTGAGTATCAGCCGGATGAAGGTGACATTAATATCATGCCCAAAACTAGTGTCGCCGTGTCACGACAAATTATTCCTCGAGCAGAACTGGAACTTACGATGCGGGAATTTTTTGAGAAATGTTTTTCCGAGAAAGTGTACAACATAGACCCAAAAATTGACGAGATGCTTGAGGTGGTAAACATGACACCACCGAGTCCGGAAATGGCCAAAGATTTTAAAGATAGAGTGGTCGGCAGTTTTTCTGGTGGTCAGCAGGCTCGTCTACTTTTAGCCTCAGCCCTGATTCAAGAACCTGATGTTCTCTTGCTTGATGAACCAACCAACAACCTAGATGCTGAAGGTGTTGCTCACCTAACTGAGTTTCTTAAAGAGTATCGCAAGACCGTGATCGTGATTTCCCATGACGCTGAATTCTTAAATTCATTTACGCACGGTGTTTTGTATCTCAATACCCAAACACGCACCGTCGAACAATACGATGGAAACTATAACGACGTGATTAAAGAGATTGCTCTGCGTGTAGATAAAGAAAAAAGACTGAACGCTCAAATGGCTAAAGAGATTCAGGCCAACAAAGACAAGGCAAACTTCTTTGCGAACAAAGGTGGTAACTTGCGGGCGGTCGCCAAACGCATGCGCGAGAAAGTAGAAGAATACGAAGAAAATAAGGTTGATGTTCGTAAAGAAGACCGAACTATCCGACCGTTTGAAATTCCGGTTCAAGACGATGTGCCACTGGAAGTATTAACACTCACTTCTTACAAAGTAATTAAAAATCACACTCCAAAAGATGTAGTGTGTGATATCACAATGCGCCGTGGTCAGCATTGGCGAATTGTGGGACCAAACGGAATTGGTAAAACCACTCTTTTAGAATCACTAGCGACTGGTCATGCTAAAGGCGAAGTGGTAGCACCGGGTGTGAAGATAGGTTACTACCGACAGGATTTTTCAAACCTCGATTTTGAGCAGACAGTATTTGACTGCTTGATGGAAGCTATGGAAAAGAAGCTAGAAGAAAGCATGCGTTCAATCGCCGCTGGCTTTCTCCTAACCGGAGATGTGATGAAAAATAAAATTGGCTTGCTCTCGGAAGGACAGAAAGGTTTAGTAGCGTTCGCTCGTTTGGTCATGCAACGACCGGGGCTGCTTATTTTTGACGAACCCACCAACCATATCAACTTTCGGCATATTCCAGTGATAGCTGACGCACTAAGTAAATACAAGGGCACGATGATTTTGGTTTCCCACGTTCCAGATTTTGTGGAAAAAATTAGAATTGATGAAACCCTGGATTTAAACAAACTTAAGAAGTGATATACTACTAAAATATAAATATTAAAGAGGACGGATGAAAATATAACGCATTATAAAAACTTATTAGATAAATAGTATTTTATGGCTAAAGGCAATTTCTCTCAAAATAAACGAGAAAAAAAGAAACCAAAGAAAGACAAAGGAGATACGAAGTAACAGCAAGAGGCGCGCCCGTAGGGCGCGCCTCCAGCTTTTTGCACTAAGAAGTGAATAATGAGTATGGAAAGGAGGTGGTCAATGTGACTTACCAGAAAAAATGGCAAAAACCACCTGGTGAACGTTGGCGTAAATTGAGTCAAACCTACAACCCCAGACCGAAACCCGGCGACCATGTCTTACTTCGCAATGACGAAGTAGATGTGGTCAAAAGCTACAACGAGGCCTACAAAATGTATACGCTTCAACACCATCAGGGACTGTTCTCGGCTGAAAACCTGATTGTTCTCAACGAGACAAAAAAATAACCCAGGCCGCGTGCGGCCTGGGTCAACCTATTTTCTGATACACTATTGGTATATAAGAACTTTATATATGGAAAACAATATTGAACAACGTCTCGCCAACCAAGAAGAAAAAATTGAAGCTATCCTTACTTCAGTTAAAAAAACTGAAAAGTATTTTAAGGTTACTCTTTGGGTAACCGTCATTATGTTTGTAGTACCTTTGTTAGGTCTACTATTTGTCATTCCAGCATTTATTGCCAGCTATACGACATCGCTTGGAGGTTTGATTTAATTAATGAAAAAACGGTCATACAAAATAACTAGTAATGTTTTCATTTGGCCAGGTGAGACAGTCCGGGGGACTGTCGCAAGACCTTTTGTGCCTTTTTCGAGCACGACAGTTCGAAGAAAAAAGCCAAAAGGTATACAGCACCGGTACGGTGAGCAGGATAAATGGCATTTTGTGTCCGTAACAAAGAAGATTGGAGAAGAAATCAAGAAAAATTTTGGTAGTAACAGCCGAGGGTTCGGATCATTGCCAGTCGAAGTGATTATTGGCAAAACGAAATGGACAACATCAATTTTCCCAGAAAAGACTTCTGGTTCGTACATCTTGCCTCTAAAACCTAAGGTAAGAAAAACAGAAGGTATTTGGGAAGGAGATGTGCTTAAGTATTCAATAAAAATTAAAGTTTAGGTATGAAGGTCAATGAAATATACAAAAAGTATAATATAAACAAAGGATTGCAGGAGCATATGCTCCGTGTGGCAGCAGTGTCAAAATTAATTTGTGATAATTTTGATACTGATTTAGATAAAGAAAATGTAGTTAATGCATGTTTGCTTCATGATATGGCAAACCTAATAAAGTCAAAACTCGATAGCGCCCCAGAATTATTTGAACCGGAAGGAATTGAGTATTGGGAAGGTGTTAAAAATGAAATGATAAGTAAATATGGAAATAATGTTCATGAAGCAACGTCTAAAATAGTTTCAGAAGTCACTAACGAAGAAAAAATAAATATACTCGTAAGTGAAATGGCTTTTGATGCGATTAAAGAAATTGCTGAAAAAGGTAAAGTTGAAGTAAAAATTGCTTTATATTCAGATATGAGAGTGGGTATGTACGGCATTATTTCTCTCGATGAAAGATTTGATGATATAAAAGAACGATATGTTCCACGCGGTCGTTTTAGTGCTGAAGAGATAGAAGCTAGAAGGGAAGCAGCAAAAAGAATTGAAGATAAAATTTTCACGCATTGCAAAATCAAACCAGAAGATATAAATGATGAATCGACAAAAGTTATTCAGCAGGGATTATTAGGAGTAGAAATTTAAAATGATTAAAAAAGCTTATTTAGCTGGGGGTTGCTTCTGGGGTCTCGAAGAACTTTTGCGCACCCAACCAGGCATTATCAGCACCGAAGCCGGGTACTGTGGTGGTAAAAATGAAAATCCAACGTACCGTGACCACCCTGGTCACGCTGAGTCGTTAGAGATTGAATACGATGACACAGTGACAAGTTATAAAAAAATTCTCGATTTCTTTTTTCAAATCCATAACCCGACTACCCTTAACCAGCAAGGGAATGATAAGGGCACGTCGTATCGCTCTGCTATTTTCTATGCCAATGATGAAGAGAAGGCGGTTGCCCAAGAGATGATAGAGATAGTAAACGAATCAGGTCGCTGGGATAACCCGGTGGTGACTACTCTCGAGCCGCTGACTCGTTTTTGGCCGGCTGAACCGGAACATCAAGATTACTTACAACGTTTCCCAAGTGGCTACACTTGTCACGCGATTTATTTTGATTCATATCTAGATTAGTAGGGTAGCAAAAAGACCGGCGATCTTTACTCACCGGTCTTTTTATTTATCAACATCATATATTCCAGTACCTTGCAATACATAGTACCTTATGCTATAATATTATTATGACAGATACGTCGAGCACATACAGTGTAGAAAACGCCGAATCGCAAATGCGAAAAGGTTTTTTAGAATTTCCAGTTTTATTAATTATTGGGGCTAAACCAACCTATGCACCGGATATTTTGAAGCAGCTCAAACAAGCGGATTTGTTGGTCGTGGAAGGAACTCTTTATCCATTGCTTTCCAGAATGAAACGAGCTGAGCTGGTTTCATACACTTGGGAAGAAAGTAAGAGTGGACCACCACGCAAGATGTACACCATCACCGCCTCTGGAGAAAAAGCCCTTAAACAGTTAGAGATTTCTTGGAAACGTCTCGACTCATCCGTAAACACCTTAATCAAACACTATGAAAAAAGTAATTAACATAACCCTCGGTGGACTAGTGTTCGCTATTGAACAACCTGCTTACGATGCTTTAGAAAACTATCTTAAAGCAATTAGATCTACACTTACTTCTGATGATGCTGCAGAGGTAGTGGCTGATATAGAGACAGCTATAGCTGAAAAATTTGTAGCTCGCAATCGTAGTGAAAAAATAGCAGTGACAGAAGAAGACGTAAAAATAATCGTTACAGAAATGGGCACACCGGCTGACTTTGGTGGAGAAGAAGACAGTGGGGCAAAAAATACTAAGGATACTAGTGAAGATGATATTAAAAAACGTCTCTATCGCGATACTGATGACGTAGTAATCGCCGGTGTTGCTTCAGGAATAGCCAAGTATTTTGATATTGATCCAGTGATTGTGCGAGTACTTTTTGTAATATCGATTTTCTTTAATGGTCTTGGTCTCATTGTGTACGTGTTGTTATGGTTGGTTGTCCCGGCTGCTGAAACAACTACTCAAAAATACGCGATGCGGGGTGAGAAAGTAACTCTTAAAGAAATTACGGAACGAGTAAAAAAAAATCTGAACGATTTAGAAAGCAGCAATCTTGAGAAAGCTAGAGGAATTGGTTCGTCGCTAAGAAATATTCTAGTTAAGTTATTTGAAGTGGTTGGTGTCCTCATACGGGTGCTAGCAAAAGTAATTAGATATATTTTAGGATTTATTTTTGTGGTTGGTGGAGCTCTAAGTATTGCTGGACTCGTCTCAGCCTACTGCGTAATACTACTTTCAGATCGAGTTTTAATGCCTGCTGAAGTACAAACCTCTCTAGAAATAATGTTGAGCTCCACCATGGGTGTAGTAGCAATAACTGCTTCGTTTGTGATGATGATTATTCCGATGCTTATTATTGTGGTAGCTGGGGCATGCTTAATAGCAAAGCGTAATTATTTTACAGTAACAAAATTAGTGACACTGTTTGTGGTTTGGGTAGTGGCAATAATCTTAGCTTTCACTGCGTCTGCCTTGCAGGTGGAAAAAGTTATGCAAGCCATTGGTCCTCTTGAAGACACAGAAAAATACAACATCCATATAAATGTTGACGATACCGGAGTTAATATTGAAAGAGAAGTGGTTGAAGAAGGCGAAAAAAGTCTGCCACCAGAAACTGAACCGATTGAATTACCAGATATTGAGAGTGCAAATATTGAGTAGAGTGCTAGAAAAAAGCCGGACCTTCGGTCCGGCTTTTTTCTATGTTTCAGCGCGCCAGCGCTTAAGGAGTTTGGAAAGCCCAAGTGAAGTGATGAAAATCAAGACTGAAAGAATGAGAAATTTTGGTTCTAAAACGTTGAAACTAAAACCTTCCATTTTAAATTCTTCTAAATTAAGTGAAGCCCCGATTGAAACAAATGTTGCTGTGCCAAGCAGGATTCCCAAGAACGTAGCGGTAATAAAGGGAATAAACTTAGTGTTAAGAATACCGGCAAAATAACTAACACCATCAAATGGGAGAAAGATAAGACGCATGGTAAGGATGGCTTCAAAGGTGTTGGCGCGGAGAGTTTCAACCCAGTTACCTAATAGCGAATCTTCAAGGCGTAATCCTTTGCCGAAGAAACGTCCGACAGCATACGCGACGGCAGAAGATATGGTAGCGGCAATGATGGTAAGTACAGTTCAATAGACAAAACCAAAGAAAATTCCGGAGAGAATGGTGAGGGCAGCAGCCGGAAAGAAGGTAATTGGTCTAATGGTGTAAAAAAGAATATAGACGAGTGGACCCCAGGCCGTCATCGACACAAAGTCAAAAATCATGAGGGCAGTTTGGGTGGTGTCCATGCTGTTGGCAGCCTTGTAGTTGGAAATAAGAGAAAGTATAAGTACCCAGATTAGGCCGGCGATTATTTTAGACAGGTGACGCTTGAAAAGATTGAGGATGTCGGTTTTAAGTGAACTCAATTGCTCGGCGAAAAAATAATCGCCGGCTTTTTTAATGACAAGAGAGTACGTAGGGTAGGCATAAATTGTTCGACGCAATTGCCACATAGAAATCTTGTTATCAATCGCCAAGGTAAAAGGAGTGATAAGTTCACCGGCTCGCGGTCCTATAATGTGTGCACCAAGAACAGCACCGTTGAGGCGTCTGGCAATAACGACGAGTAAGCCGGCAGTTTCACCATCGGTCTTAGCTCGATCGTTTTCTGAAAATGGCACTTCAATCCGAATCAATTGGTTTTCCGGGTATTTAATTTTGGCATCATTCCACGACATGCCTACTTGAGCTACTTCTGGAGTAGTGTACGTGACTTTCGGGATAGCTTTTGTATTTTTTACTCGCAACCAACCTTTGCTCACTACTCGTGTAACTACTTGTCGCGCCGTGTCATCTGCAGTGTGTGTAAATTTATATCTCTGAGCGACGTCGCCAATGACGTAGACGTATTTGTTGCTGGTTCGATGTTGACTATCGACTTTTACGCCCTGAGCATCAAATGTAATTCCAGCTGCATCTAAACCTTTGGGAATATTAGGAATACGCCCAATAGCCACGAGTACGTTGTCAAAAGGAACTGAAAAAGTTTCTGTAACGGTATCACCGTCTTTGCGGTCGAAAATGGCTTTGCCATTTTCGACTTTTGTTATAAACGCCTGTGTCTCAATTCTGACACCAGTTTCTTCTAAGGCATTTTTTAATATCGGCCTAATAGATTCATCTTCCAATCGGCCAAAGTCGTTGTCAATGGTAGCGATAGTAACTTGACTACCAAGCATTGATAGAGCTTGGCCCATCTCTAAACCGATAGGTCCAGAACCAATAACCAACGTTTGTTTTGGAATTTCAGTTAGTGAAAAAAGATTTTGGTTGGTAAGAATTTCCGATTCGGCTAAACCAGGTACATGTATAAGTCGTGGCGAGGAACCAGTGGCAATAATAGCGTTTTTATAATGATATATATCCGTACCAATTTTGATAGAACATTTTGTATTAAAAATCGCTTCGCCGAGCACCACGTCTATACCCAATTTTTCAAATGTTTCCGGTGTTTCCTCATTTAAAATGTTAGTAATAACACCACGTACGTAGTTGAAAGCTTCGGTGCGAAAAGCTTCGCTTTTCGCACCCTCACCAGCTACTTTTACCGCAGCATAATATTCTTTGGCTTTATGCAGTAGCGCTTTGCTGGGAATACAGCCCGAGTTGGTACATTCACCACCCATATGTTCGCGTTCTACCAGGAGAACTTTTTTTCCAACTTTTGAAAATCCCACAGCAGCCGTGAGTCCACCTGAGCCAGCCCCTATCACTACCACGTCGTACAATTTCTCCATGTAAAGTTAAGTTAACGTTAATAAATAAATTATACACTATTCATACTTACTCCTGAGATAAAAAATTGCCGCCCGAGTGGTCGGGCGGCATGCTTTTGGTTAGGGTGATACTTCCGTAACAACGCTTTGTCTGAATGGTCTGTTCGATAGACCATAAAAGATTACCTTATCAAGTGTTACCATGGAAATATAAAGATCATCAACACCGTTTATATCGAAGCGTCTTCTAACACCCAATTTTTTAATTTCAAGTGGCTGGATTGAGGTAGAACTAACCCGACACGATTTGTTTGCATATTTTCGTTGAGTGCTATCCAAGGTAAGAGCTTTTGTTAAAGCAACATCACCGTAGTACTGCCAAGTATGCCACAGAGTGAACGTTTGCCCCATGGTAGGGCAGATGATAGTAAAATCAGAATTCTCTGGCTGTAAAATCACTTCATCCCCAGTCGTAATTTCAAATATAGAGATTGAAATTCCGTAGATGAAGATGAAGAGAAATTCAATTAAAAGCATGCGCCACCTCCTTGTCTGTACCTAGATTACGTATTATTTATTTAGGGTCAAGTTATGAGTATGATTAATAAACAAGCGCGTGCCCGGGGCACGCGCTTCAATTATCACAACTCCATTTGTCAAAATAATGTCTATATACCAAACATTCCAATTCTTTCAGTTTTTTATTGTTGTCGGTATTTATTTTCTTCAGTTCTTGGAGCGTGGCAATTGCACAGGTAAAGTCATTGGTACATAGCCACAGCACTTCTGACTCAAGTATTGAAGTGTGAAGCTCCAAGCCCGTGGCAGATTTAAGTACGAACTCGTATCCTCGGCGACCCATCTCGTACATCCACTCTCGACCTAAACCGGGGTTAAAACCAAGTTGAAAGATGAGAATGAAAGGCATGATTTTCATTCTATCCTCCTGAGTGTTTCTGATTATAGATTAGCATGTGTTTTACGACTTTAGCGTTGCATATATGGATTTAATACCGTATAGTATTGCAGCTCAGCCCTTTTTGGGCAATTTTTCTATTGCGGGAGGGAGGTGCGGCGACGAAGTCGCCGCACAAACGCGCTTTAGGGAGGATTATAAACGGCAATTAATCATTTAATAACCAAGATATTTATTATGGCGAGGAAATTTCCAATCGAAAAAATGCGTAACTTCGGTATTGTAGCGCACGTTGATGCTGGTAAAACTACCACTTCTGAGCGGGTACTTTTTTATACCGGTATGAGCCACAAAATCGGTGAAGTACACGATGGTGCTACTGTTACTGACTGGATGGAGCAAGAGCGAGAGCGTGGTATCACTATTACCGCTGCCGCTATCTCTTGTAACTGGACTAAGACCATGGTGGAAGATCGTACCTCAGACAACCTAAAGTTTGCGTTTAATATTATTGACACTCCCGGTCACATTGACTTTACGGCTGAAGTAAAGCGTTCCATGCGCGTACTTGATGGTGCTGTAGTGGTATTTGACGGCGCAGCCGGCGTAGAGCCACAAACTGAAACCAACTGGGGGTATGCTGACGAAGCGGCTGTTCCTCGCCTCTGCTTCATCAATAAGATGGACAAACTTGGTGCCGATTATGATGCTTCGATAAAATCAATTGAAGACAGACTAAGTAAAAAAGCTGTTCGTATCCAACTCCCAATCGGACGCGAAGACACTCTCTCGGGTGTGGTTGATCTCATTACTATGAAAGCGTATCGCTTTGGCGGTGAAATGGGTATGACAGTAACTGAAGAAGACATTCCTGCAGATTTAGTTGAAGAAGCTACCAAGCGCCGAGCCGAAATGATAGAACGAGTAGTAGAACATGATGATGTACTCATGGAAGCCTTCCTCGAAGGAAATGAACCTTCAATGGAAGACCTTAAAAAGACACTTCGTAAAGCGGTCATTGCCAACGAAATTTTTCCAGTCCTTACTGGTTCAGCTCTTAAAAATATTGGTGTGCAATTGGTACTCGACGCAGTGGTTGACTATCTGCCAGCGCCAACCGATTTACCACCGGTAGTTGGTATTAATCCAAAGACTGACGAAGAAGTCACTCGTAATCCTTCAGACGAAGACCCATTTGCTGGTTTAGTATTCAAACTGCAAGACGATAAATTCGTTGGTCAGCTCGCGTTCTTCCGGGTGTATTCTGGAAAAGTGAGTGCTGGTAGTTACATTCTTAACTCAAGTACTGGCAACAAAGAACGAGTAGGACGAATCGTGCGACTCCAAGCAGACAAGCGAGAAGAAGTGGATGAAGTATACGCTGGTGAAATTGCGGCAGCAGTAGGGCTTAAAGAAATTAAAACCTCGCATACTTTGTGTGACCAAGACAAGCCAATTATCCTTGAAACCATTACATTCCCAGAACCAGTGGTAGCAGTGCGAGTAGAACCAAAAACCAAGAATGACCAAGAAAAGATGGGTGTAGCTTTACGACGTCTGTCAGACGAAGACCCAACGTTCAAGGTTTCCACGGATGAAGAAACAATGGAAACTATTATTGCTGGTATGGGTGAGTTACATCTTGATATTCTCGTCGACCGAATGAAGCGAGAGTTTGGTGTAGAAGCTAATATCGGTCAGCCGCAAGTGGCCTATCGAGAAACTATTCAACGCGAAGCTGAAGCTGACCACAAGTACGTGAAGCAGTCGGGAGGTCGTGGACAATATGGACACGCCAAGATTATTATTCGTCCGCTTAAGCCTTTAGCAGAAGATGAGACGGTTGCTAAGAACGTAACTCGAGAAGATCACTTTGAATTCATCAACAGTATCAAGGGAGGTGTGATTCCGGCCGAGTACATCCCAGCAGTCATGAAAGGTTGTAAGGAAGCAATGACTCGCGGTTTCGTAGCTGGTTACAAAATGGAAGACGTGTCAGTAGAGCTCGTCGATGGTTCATACCATGATGTAGACTCGAGTGAAATTGCTTTCAAACTAGCAGGTATTCAAGCTTTCAAAGAAGCAGCGGCGAAAGCTGGTCCAGTTATTCTGGAACCAATTATGAAGGTAGAAGTACGAACACCAGATGAATACATGGGTGATATTCAAGGTAATATTTCATCTAAGCGTGGTCAGATTGAAGGCTCTGAAGAATTGGGAGGGAAGACTATCGTTAATGCTAAAGTGCCGCTATCAGAAATGTTTGGCTACACCAACACACTTCGATCTATGACTCAAGGACGTGCGTCTATGACCATGGAGTTTGATCACTACGAAGTAGTGCCACCAAATGTCGCTGAAGATATTAAGAAGGCAAGAGGCGTAAAGAGTGAGTAACCTCACTCTTTACGGAGGTTGCCTAGCATTTTCGTAGAAAATGGTAGGCAAACTGTACAGATCCTGTAAGGATTTAAAGCTGAACAGTTAAAGCGTTAGCTTTAACTGCCTTCACGAGACGGAGCGTTATGAGGAGCGCATTTACTAACGCGACGAATCGCGAGTCCGGGGAGAAAGTACTTAGTAGAATTTATGTGAGACAAAAATTATACTTAGTAACTTGACCCTGAAAGTGAGTAGCCTTACTTTTTACAGACCTTGCTTAATCAAAAACGACCGGCGCCTTAGGGCGCCGGTCGTTTTAGTTGGGGATAGTCATTTATTGTCAACAAATGTGGAGTAGAATATGTATATGGAACAGAATGAGGAAAATGAAAGTTTTCCACCTCAAATTGATGAATCTGAGTACAAAATGCCAGAATCTAGCTTTGGAGTTACTACTTCAAAAAGTATTTTTCCTTGGCCGGTTATTTTTGTGGTTATTTTCTTGCTGGTACTACTCACTGGGCTAGGTTTTTATATTTACATGGGAATGAGTCACACTCCTGCTACAATTTCAGATACAAATCTTGAACCAGTGTCAGAAAATTTATCTGAAACAAATAAAAGTGATTCAGAGGATATTTCACCTGAAATGATTGCAAAAATGCAATCCATGCAGCGAGATACAATGGTTACTGATGAGGATGTTGCGCGTATGGAATCTATGCAACAGGAAGCTCCAGATCAAGAGATTGATCAGGAGGTATTAGACCGCATGCAAGCGATGAATCCAGACGTTTCATTACCAAATCCATAATTCGTTATTTTAATTTTATAAATATGAGTAAAAATATAACTATGACCTACACACGTTCACTTTCACAAATTTTTGTTTTAGGAGTCGCTTTACTAATCTTGTTTAGTTACCAGTATCTGGGGGCGGCCTGGACCAATCCTCCAAGTTCACCAACCAGCAATAATGTAGACGCGCCGATAAATGTAGGTACAGATCCTCAGATTAAGCTAGGTGACATTACCGCTGTACATCAAAAAGCAGGCTCACAAATGTGGTCACCTGAATACTGTGATGAAAACGGCGCTAATTGTATTGATCCAGCGACAGCAGTTTTTATAAATGCGGCTTGTAGTGATGGTAATATACTCTATAAAACTGGTGGTTCGTGGACATGTGTGAACAATGTAACCAACTTATTCCCGTCTTGTTCAAACGGACAGGTTTTAATGAAGGACGGTGGAGTGTGGGGTTGTACTGATAAATAAATCTTCATGAATTTTGCATATACCATTCGAAATTCAGCCTTTATTGCCTTTGCTATTTTGTTTGTTTACTTAATTTCTCAAACAACTTTCGCGCAATCTGTAACCAGTACGCTTGGTGGCTACGCCTGGAGTAGTACTATTGGGTGGCTACAAATGAGCGGAGTTGCTTCTGATAGCTCAATATACGGAGTAAATCTTGACTCCTCTTCAAATCTGAGTGGCTACGCCTGGAGTAGTACTATTGGGTGGGTGAAATTTGGTAGCCTGTCTGGTTGTCCAGCTACCTCAAATTGTGATGCCCGTATAGTCAGTGGGGGTGAATTAAGTGGATGGGCTCGCGCTTGTACAGTATTTCAATCAGGATGTAGCGGAGCTTTAAAACCAGATACAGCAACAGGAGGTTGGGATGGTTGGATATCACTCAATTGTAATAACACATTGTCGTGTGGTACTAGTAACTATAGATGGAAACTAACTGGCTCTACTATTTCAGGGTATGCGTGGGGTGGCAGTGTAGTCGGTTGGTTATATGCCGATAATATTGACCTAGGACTATCGCCTGCTACCGTAAATATTGGTGTACGTACACTAGGTTCTAGTAACCCGTTTACCTATACTTCACCATATCCACTTAGTGATGGTGAAGAAATTGAAGTAGGCTGGGATTCAGCCGACGCCTATGAGTGTTTTTCTACTCAAGGTAGTGGATTTTCAACCAGCGCTCAACTCAATGGTGTTGATGATACAGTTAGTGAACCAGCTAGTGGTTCCACAGAGACCTTCACAATATTTTGTCGTGGTATAGCAGGTGATGGGGCAGATTCCATTACTGTTGAATACCCTGTATCACAGGTTAGTATTTGGACTGAACCTATAATAACCGAACTAAACAACACGGTTATGATTTATTGGGATGTGACTGGCAATGATCCAGCAGCCTGCTCAATATCAGGACCTAATGGCTTTGGGATGACTTTAATCGCTGGCGAAGAATCCGGCTCGGTATCGAGTGACCCAATAGAAGGAGAGTCAGACTACACCATCACGTGCGCCGCCAACGGTATTAATCCAGCTGCTAATAATGCTGTTAAGGTCCGAGTGAATGCTAGTTCAGTAGAATCATAAGTTTTGACCAAGTAAATTTAAAATTGGATAGCGTTAAATTTATTTTTTCTAAATATTTTTCTTGCACAGAGATTATTAATTTTGCTTTGCTATTAAAAAGCAAAAATAACTTGTCAAAAGTGCACCACTCCTGTAACATACCGTGCACTACATTGCGCTTTTTCGGTGTGGGGATTCGCATTTTTATGCGTTTACTTATTTGAAGCGTGCTAGGGATGAGGCAAATGTTCTCGCCTTCATCTCTGGTAGGTTTTATACCAATATAGCCAGGTGGTATTTATTAGTTCATTAGTATAAAAATTACTTATGGCAGATTTTGATCGTTCAAAGCCCCATATGAACGTGGGAACCATTGGTCACGTAGACCATGGTAAGACGACTACAACAGCCGCTATCCTTAGCGTCCTTAACGCCCGTGGTGGTGATTACGGAGCTAACGTAAAGGCGGTTGAAGATATTGATAAGGCGCCGGAAGAAAAGGCACGTGGTATTACTATTTCACTCTCGCACAGCGAGTACTGGACAGCTAATCGCCACTACGCTCACATCGACGCTCCTGGTCACGCAGACTACATTAAAAACATGATCACTGGTGCTGCACAGATGGACGGTGCTGTACTTGTGGTAGCCGCAACAGACGGAGCTATGCCACAGACACGTGAACACGTGCTTCTTGCTAAACAAGTGGGTGTGCCAAAGATTATCGTATTTTTAAACAAGTGCGATATGGTTGAAGACGAGGATATGATTATGCTCGTTGAAGAGGAACTTCGTGAACTTCTAACTAAGAACGGTTTTGATGGTGCTAATGCGCCGGTCATCAAGGGTTCAGGCCTTAAGGCTCTAGAAGATCCAGCTGGAGAATGGGGTAATAAGATTGTTGAACTGGTTGACGCCATGGACTCATACTTCCCAATGCCAGAACGTGAATTAGACAAGCCGTTCCTTATGCCGATTGAGGACATCTTTTCAATTGAAGGACGCGGTACTGTAGTAACAGGCCGGGTTGAACGAGGAGCTGTTAAGGTTGGTGAAACTATTCAAATTGTTGGAATCAAAGATACTGCCGAAACAACTGTAACGGGAGTAGAAATGTTCAATAAGCAACTTGATAAAGCACAAGCTGGAGACAACGCTGGAATTCTTCTTCGCGGAACTAAAAAGGAAGATGTACACCGTGGTCAAGTACTAGCCGCTAAGGGTTCTGTAACTCCCCACACTGAGTTCGAAGCTGAAGTATACGTACTGTCAAAAGATGAAGGAGGTCGTCACACACCATTCTTCTCAGGGTACAAACCACAGTTCTACATTCGTACAACTGACGTAACTGGAGATGTAACTCTAGCTGATGGCGTAGAGATGGTTATGCCGGGTGATACGGCTCAGTTTAAGGTAAAGCTTGTAGCTCCAGTGGCTCTTGAAGAAAAGCAAAGTTTTGCGATTCGTGAAGGAGGTAAGACTGTAGGAGCTGGTGTTGTAACAAAGATTGTTGCATAGTCAACAATACAAAACGTTGACTTTCCCTCATATACCTGTATATTTGGGCAAAATCACAGTATAGAACCATGACAACTAAAACGACAGAAAAAACAAAAGCAACAGCTGCTGGCGAAATCGGAAAATTGCGAATTCGCGTACGTGCCTATGATCACAAGATTTTAGACGCAAGCGTAAAGCAAATAATCGATACCGCCCTGCGGTTTGATGCGAGCGTAGTGGGACCAATTCCACTACCAAACGAAGTTAAGAAATATACAGTTAACCGTTCATCATTCGTCTACAAAGATGCGCGAGAACAGTTCGAAATGCGAACCCATAAACGAGTAATTGATATATTAAATCCCGCTCCGAAAGTTATCGAAGCATTAACCAATCTGTCGTTACCGTCTGGAGTCAATATTGACGTCAAAATGATGTAAAAATAAAAAGACCCGCTGCGAAAGCAGCGGGTCTTTTTAGTTATCCCCACGTATAGCTTGTTATAACAGGTAAAGGATAAGAGAATACTAACAACGGAGGCGTCCCAGAGAGGGACCGCCTTTTTTGTTGTTTCACCACACATTATTACATTATAAAATTATACATATGAGTACCGTACTAAATTTATCAAACATACTAAGAACACTGGCTCTTAGTTCAATCATAGCCTTGTATGTAGCTACTGCACCAATGGCTTCAGCAGCTTCATTAAGTGATATGTCCAATATCCTTACCAAGCTGCAGACTACACTAGAACAATATCTAGCAAAGCTGCCTGGTGGAGATGTTTTGGGTGCTACTACTATCGTGGTAACGAACTCATCTGAGTTAGCAAACGCTATGGCTAATGCTACTGGGGGAGAAACCATTCAGTTGGCACCAGGTAACTACGGCAAGATTTTCATTCAGACCGGCACCTACGCAAAATTGGTTGTTGGGGGTACTACTATAAAGAATGTGCCAAATCCCTCCAGTCCAGTGTTAATTGAGTCACAGAACGCTAGCAATCCTGCTGTACTGACTCAAATTGATATTCGTAACAGTAACTACTGGCATTTCAATAATTTGAACATTTTGCCTGGTCCACAAAAACCAACTTACAACGCGGTGAACTTCGCTGGAGATTATTTAACTCTAGAAAATTCAGTCATCGACTACGGTAACAACACCAACTACACTGCTAGCGATTGGCTCAACAAAGCTGGTCTCGGAGTATATGTAAACGGGAAGCACAATACCGTAAAAAATAACTACCTGCATACTGTCGACAACGGCATCATTGTTGTCCACCATGCTGATTATGCGCAGATTATCAACAACACTGTTGATGGACTTTCAGGCGATGCTTCACGAGCACTTGGACACTATGGTCTTTTTGAGAACAACCTTTTCAAGAACTTCCATAAAGTTGATGCTAACCACGATGACTGTATGCAGTCATATATGGAAGCTGGTGTAAGTTCTTCACCAAACGCTGAGACCTTTATTACCGGTACCATTGTTCGAAATAACATTTGTATCGACACCACTGGTTCCCGCAGCGATCCTTTGTATTCAAACCCACAAGGGTATGTGCAGTTTTCTGGCTCAATGAATAATTGGATAGTTGAAAATAACGTCTATATTTCTTCAGCCTATCACGGGATTAATATGAGCGGTGGTAACGGTTCAACAATTAAGAACAATACAATCCTTGACTCTGACCCGGTTATAAATGGTTCAGATACAGTGTGGATTCGATTTGCTGGGGCACAAAATAGTGTGATGAAAGATAATGTTTCAAGTAAGTTTACCAATATTGTTTCTGGAGCAACTTATACCAACAACCAAGTGGTGAATTACAGCAACTACGACAACCTCTTCCGCGACTGGCGTAACGGTGACGTTCGACTTAAGAGCGGTCAAAGTCTCAGTGGAGCAGGTGCTAATCTCGATCCAGCTACTGTTGGTAGCAATCGATCAATCACTACCACCACTCCAACCCCAACCCCAACCCCAACCCCAACCCCAACCCCAACTCCAACTCCAACTCCAACTCCAACTCCAACTCCAACTCCAACTCCAACTCCAACCCCAACCCCAACAGCAGCTCCAACTCTTGTTTTCACTGCTTCACCAAGCAATATAACTTCAGCAAGACGAGTTACGCTTACATGGACAACGACTGGTGCTACTTCATGTATTGCAAGTGGTTCCTGGTCAGGAAACAAAGCAGTTAATGGTTCGATTACTGACACGTTTAAGAGTACAGAAACCCTCACCCTTACTTGTACTGGAGCTGGTGGTAGTGTGAGCAAGGATGTGACAGTTACGCTAGGTACAACCCCTACTCCTACTCCTACTCCTACCCCTACCCCTACCCCTACTCCTACTCCAGGAAATGGAGAAGTATCTTGGACTTCAAAGTTTGGTCCACAGTCTAGAGTTGTTACAACAGATGTTGTAAATGTTAGAAAGTCAGAAAGCTTTACAACACTCGGCACACAAACAGTAGGAAGTGCTGGTACTGTATTAAACATCAGTCCTATACTTAAAGATGGTTATGTTTACATTCCAGTTGATTTCGACAATTCACCTGATGGATGGGTTGCAGATACTTTTGTTAGAAATGAACCTGTAACGACTCAAATAGCTGAAACCCCAAAAACAGAAACTCCTAAGACAGAAACTCCTAAGACAGAGACTCCAAAAACCGAACAACCAACTACTGAAACCCCTAAAACAGAGGTTTCAAAGACAGAGACTCCAACTACTGAAACCCCTAAAACTACCGAAGGTGTTACTGAAAGAATTATCACTACCGATCGTGTTAATGTTCGAGAAAAAGCTGGTGGTAAAGTCTTGGGTATACAACCAGAACGTAGTCAAGGTACAGTATTAAACATTGAACCAAAAGCTAATAGTGGTTACACCTACATCCCAGTCAACTTCGATTCTGGAGTAGACGGATGGGTAGCTGATAAGTTTGTCACAATTGAAGGTGGTTCAACTTCAGTTGAGACACCACGCACCGAAGGTTCAACGGTTAACGCTGAAACTATTCGAGCCATGATTAATGATTTGTTAGCTCAGATTGCTGCTCTGCAAGCGCTCTTAGCTCAAATGCAAGGTAATTAATCACAACCAGTCAATCCCTTTGATTGACAACAAAACCCCGCATGTGCGGGGTTTTGTTTTGTACACATATTTTGCTTGTGTTTATTGAGCAAAAGAGAGATAATATAAGAGCAACAGGAGGGCGGTTCCGAAAGGAACCGCCCTCACTCTGTTGTAGTAGTACCATTGAACACCTTAGTGGTACTGACTTGTTCTTTAGTTCTTTAATCAAATAAATATGTTTGAAGAAACATTGCCGGTGGAGATGCCTAAACAAATGGTGTCTTCTGCAAGCGATGATCGCTGGCTCGTAGAGTGTCTTACTCTCGCTGCGTTTGTTGCGCTGGCAAGCTCCCAGATTTTGGGACAAAATGTATTAGTAGCTCTTCTATAAGAGATACTCTTCAGCAAATCAAAGCCCGACTAACTATCGGGCTTTTGCTTTTAAGTGAACAAACGAGCGGAGCGACTATTGTGAACTTATGCAGGAAAGTTCAGGTAGATTGCGACACAGGAGAGCAATATACCGAACTTTGTCGCACAAGTGTCATGACGTGATTTAAAGTTTTGAGTCTTAATCTTAATGAAAGAAGCCGCCCTCCTTGAGGGCGGCTTCGGTCGCAAGGTGCTTTTGGTTCAAGTAGCGATTCTTTGCTTTCGCTGCTCGTAGAAATTAGCGGCTTCAGCAAATGCATCGCTTGAGCGCCATCGAGCCAGCCAGGAAAGCCGATACGGCTTCTCGGCTGGTGTATAGATCACCTGGACATTGTCAGGGTGGTCGTCCGCCGGGTCGGCATTGGTCAGGTTTCAGTCGATTTCCTGTTCGGTGCCGAGCAAGTTTCCATCTTCATCGAAGATTTCGAAGAAGTCGAGACCATACGAGCGGGCCAGCTTGTGTCTGTAGTCACAGGTCGGCATGAACATGACCGGGCTTGAGAATTGGTCCCACCAACGCCCGATGCGCCAGCCTATTGTTCGTTCGAAAATCGGACCGCTGTAATGGTGGTGTTGAAAGCGAACGGCAGCAACGGTGAAATCTGTATAGAGAAGCAGGAACGTCAGCACGAACGGTGCTCCCAGCCATGTCGGCAATGCCAAGCTGGCACCGGCCAGCATTAGATAGATGAGAGCGTAGGTGGTCCATATGTCGGCCACGTAGCGAGTCTTCTCGCCTCCCCGGTAGACCGGACAACCGGTCGTAAAAGGGTTGTAGGATTCCATATAATCAGGGCGCATTTTGGCCTCCAAAGCCGAAGTTGTTTTCTATTTACTATTATAGCATATTTAGACCTAAAGTCAAGCAATAAACCTTGCAAATACTCAGTAAATCCGTATACTAACCGCAGCTTTTAAAGACCTACGTTCGTTGATTGTTGGCTTGCCAACATGAGAACCACTGGGCACAAACCGCGCTTTTTTGCTCGAGCTTTGTGCTCGACCATGCGCGGTTTTGTATTTTATACAAACACCATGCGGTCTAAAGCTAATTTATTAATTAACCAAGAACGCAATGAAATTTATTCTTGGCATCAAAGACAGCATGACGCAAGTCTTTGACGACAACGGTCTGGCTCATCCAGCTACAATTTTACGTGTCGAACCAAGTGTGATTACTCAGGTGAAAACCAAGGAATCAGACGGGTACGACGCCGTACAGGTAGCTTCAGTTGAGCAAAAGGAACACCGAGTCGGTAAAGCTGAAAAGGGCCACTTTGGTAATGCGTACAAGCACGCCAAAGAGTTTCGTCCCAATGTGATGAAAAAAGAATCACTGGAGGGGCTTGAGAAAGGAGCAACAATCAAAGTGTCGGTTTTCGAACCGGGTGACAAGATTGCGGTTTCGGCTATCTCTAAAGGTAAAGGATTCCAAGGCGGTGTGAAGCGTCACGGCTTCTCTGGCGGACCAGCGAGTCACGGACATAAGCACAATCACCGGGCTCCAGGCTCAATCGGTTCAACTGGTCCTGCTCGCGTATTTAAAGGCGTGCGTATGGCTGGCCGAATGGGTGCTGACCGAGTAACGGTTAAAAATCTAACAGTACTGCAAGTAAACGAAGAACATAATATTCTGCTCGTAGAAGGTGCAGTACCAGGTCGAAAAGGAACATTAGTGGAGGTGCGTGGCATCTAAGTCATAACAACATACATATGGAAACAAAAGTATTCGACATCGCTGGAAAAGAAGCTGGAAAAGTTTCTTTACCTGAGTCTGTGTTTGGTGTGGCTTGGAATGCTGACTTGGTACACGAGGTTGTGGTAGCTATGCAAAGCAACGCTCGCGCTGGTACCGCCCACACTAAAGACCGAAGTGAAGTACGCGGAGGTGGTAAAAAGCCTTGGAAACAAAAAGGAACAGGACGCGCTCGTCACGGGTCAAGTCGGTCACCGATTTGGACAGGTGGTGGAGTAGCTCATGGGCCTCGAAATGACAAAGACTACAGCAAGAAAGTAAACAAGAACGCCAAGGCTAAAGCCCTAGCGTCAGTACTATCAAAGAAATTTGCTGATGGAGAAATGATTTTCATCAATGAATTTAATTTTGCTGAACCAAAGACCACCGAGGCCAAGAAAGCTATTATGGCTATTGCCAAAGGTAGCAAGAACGAAGAGTTAGCGACCAAACGTAAGAATGCTGCTCTGATTGTTCTAACTGAACGTGATCTAAACACTGAGAAGAGTCTACGAAACTTCAGCAACCTCGAGGTGGCTCAAGTGAAAGACATCAACCCAGTTTCACTTCTCACTTACAAGTATGTACTCGTCGCTTCACCAGAAGCAGCCTTTGAAGTACTCACCAATCGGGTGTCTACCAAAGTGGCTCGAGTTACAAAAGATAACTAATTAGTATGGCACTCTTTGGAAAGAAAAAAGAAGAAAAGAAGAATGCTGAAGACACTACAGTAGTAGAAAAAACGGTGGCTACAAAGCCAGCAGTTAACTACTCAACACCAAGTGATCGTAACCTTGAAGGTGTTATCGTTCGTCCTCATCTGACTGAAAAAGCAGTGGGTATGACTGGTAAGAATGTGTACACCTTTGAAGTGAGCGCCCGAGCAACAAAAATTGATGTTCGTGACGCAGTAGCACTAGTGTATGGTGTCACGCCGGTGAAGGTTAACATCGTTAAAAAAGCACCTCGCTCTTCCATGTCGCGAGCTCGTGGCCGCAAGGTAACAGTTAGAGGTATGAAGAAGGCCTACGTCTACCTTAAGAAGGGAGACACCATTAATATGGTCTAAGGACCGTTAGGAAGATAAGACTATTGTCACTAATTTCTAACTCAGATTATGAAAAAATATAAACCAACCTCAGCCGGACGCCGTGATGGTTCCGTGATTGAGTACAAGAAAAAACTAACTTCGACGGCGAGTAAGCCACACAAGGCGCTGACCAAAGGTAAACGCTCAACCGGTGGCCGCAACAGCCAGGGAAGGACTACTACCCTACACCGAGGTGGTGGTAATAAACGAAAATATCGCGACATTGATTTTGTGTTCAATAAGAAAGATATTCCCGCCAAGATTGAAACGATAGAATACGATCCTAACCGCAGCGCTTTCATCGCACTCGTTTGTTATGCAGACGGGGAACGACGCTACATTCTGGCTGGTAGCGAAATGAAAGCTGGTGATATGGTTATTACTTCAGCTAAGGCTAGGCCTAAGTCAGGTAATCGACTACCATTGGGGAATATTCCAGCCGGTACCTTCGTGCACAGTGTTGAGCTCAAACCCGGTGCAGGTGCTCGGATGGTGCGAAGTGCTGGTAACTACGCAGAAGTGGTAGCTCACGACAGCGGGTACTCACAGTTGAAAATGCCTTCAACTGAAATCCGAAGAGTACTCTCAACGTGTTGGGCCACAGTCGGAGAAGTTAGTAATGATGAATACCGTTTAGTACGTATTGGTAAGGCTGGACGCGCACGTCATATGGGACTTCGTCCAAAGACACGTGGTACTGCTCAAAACCCAGTCGACCACCCACACGGAGGTGGAGAGGGTGTAAGTCCACGTGGACACCGTCGGGCTCGTACAAAGCAAGGACGACCGACTGGTAAAGGTCAAAAGACCCGTTCACCAAAGAAGTACAGTAATAAACTTATTGTATCTCGGCGAAAAGTTGGTAAGCGCCGCTAGACATCTTTTGAGTAAATTTGAATGTCTAGTGGTAAACTAAAGACAGATATACCAAAAACCGGGACGCTATGCGGCCCGGTTTTTGTATTGTAAATTGAATATAATTGTAGTATAAAATATTGCAGAAGAAGTGGAGGAGTGACTCATGTCAATTTACATTGGTTGGGGCTTGATCGGCGCTCTAATTCCTTTTGGATTAGCTGTCTTATTTTTCATTTACTTTCATCTATGGCACTTTCCTTTTGTAGTGCAAAAGAAACCAAGGGAAACAACATATAATGAAAACATAAAAAGATGGGAAAATTGGATGATATTTTATGACTCGGCGGAAAGTACATCTGTGCATGTTTCACGATACCCAATGGTGAATAGAATTTTTTCGTATATCAATCTTGGATTTACCTTCGCACTTGGGGAGACATTTCCATTAATGGTTGCTATGGGATGTGTTGGATTGATTGGGGAGAATATATATCGATTTTTCTTTTGAAGTATTATGAGTCGGACGCGCAGCGTCCGGCTTTTTGTTATACTAAAAGTATATGTTTAATCTGAATAAAATGTTTGGTGGTCCATATAATAAAGTAGAAACGGCATCGACTGAAGAAATTACTAACAAAGCAAAAGAAATTCTATTTAATTTACGTGACACTGTACCGGGTCCGAACCCGCATCTTGATAGTTTGTACGCTGAGTTCGCAGCACTTATCGGTGAAGAAGGTTTAAGTAATGAAGAGCTAAGTGCTAGAGCTCGAGAATTAGCTCAGGATGAAATTAAAGAAGTGGCTTAGGTTTAAAATTAATAAATAAAAACAGGCGCACCCTACGGGCGCACCTGTTTTTATTCTCATGATTGAAATCATTTTCCTGGCTTACGCTCCCGTTCATTAAACGTAAAGTTTTTGAGGGATTTATCTTGTTGGAGTTCGTAAAAAATTTCTTTGGCATCTCGTTCGGTGTGCACAGCTACTTTTTGTACGCTCTGACCGCTAATGAGGAGTTCTAGGCCGCCGGTGGTGTAGGTGGCGGTCGCGAAGCGACCGCCACCGCGCGCTCCCCGCACCATCCGAATCTCTCCCGGGGCAATCATTTTCACCCCATTTATTTTAGTAAGAGCCCCAACCACCAATTTGGCGGTTTCGGTCAGGCTTGTATGTTCTCGACCGCGGGGTTTAGGCATATGGCGCAATATAGCATAGAAATAAAAAAGAAGGCCCGGCACCTTTTGGCGCCGGGTTAAAACCTAAGCTACTTTTCGAGAAAATACTGTGAAAAGCCAACGTGTAGGATTTTGTTGTGGTTCTTGTTTAGGAACTTGCGCCAGTAGTCGACCAATTTCGCTGCAGCTTTCCCAAAATTTTCTTTGCAATACTTGCGACCATACCATTTCTAGTTCTCGTGTATCCTCACGACTCGAATCAGTTGGTATATCAAAACCCAACATAAACGATTCTTCTGGAGAAAGATTAAACAATCTCTTTACAGCACTAGATGTTGCTCGGTATTTAAATCGTTTGTCATGGCTGAACGCCAGAGCCAGTACATCGTGATCATAAGTAACAATGTCAATTAGACACACAGGTTTACCGTGGTGATAGGAAAACATATTGAACACATAGCCATTCGGCGCATGTTCATCAAGCCAAGCTTTGCCGCATTTTACACGTTCTTCAAGCGTCATTTGATGGTGGCTGATCATGGTTGTCTCCTTGTTGAAGCCTCTGCGCACATAATGCTGGATTCGGGAGTAATGTCAACGGGTTTTGTGTTTAAGGAGCGGCAGCTGCGCTGCCGCTCCTTTTATTAGTTGACATTTACCCGCAAATCCCGTACCATAGCCCCCGTTCCAACTTAGTACGCATTTGTTGTCCATCTAACAACAAACGCACTTATTCAACACTATTTGGGGATTTCTAATAAGGCTGGCCGTTACCTCGCTTTATAAGAGATTCCCACCAACCATTCCCATTCTCGGGAGGGGTATTTATTTCTAAATTAATCTATGTCACGATCACTGTATAAAGGCCCATATGTAGACGCGAAACTCCTTAAAAAAGTTTCCAAGCTCGATGCCAAAACTCATAAGGGTTCAATTAAAACGTGGGCTCGAAACTCAACTATCTCACCGGAAATGGTTGGATTTACCTTTGGTGTCCACAACGGCAAGCAACACCTTGACGTATTTGTGTCTGAAGAAATGGTTGGACACGTATTGGGTGAATTCTCACCGACCAAAAAATTCTACCGACACGGAGGTAAGATGCAGAAAGAACTTGATACTAAAAAGAAGGAAGCGGAAATTGCAGCTGCTAAAGCTGCTAAAGCTGCTGGTTAATAACATTCTATATGAAAGCAGTACTCAAAAATTATCGCCAATCACCACGTAAAGTTCGTCTTATTGCTGATTTGGTGCGCGGGAAGAAAGTAAAAGCCGCTCTAGCCCAACTACAATTCGTTGAAAAACGAGCCGCTCTACCTTTTGCAAAAGTTATCAGCTCTGCTGCGGCTAATGCAAAATCACAAGGAGTTGATGTAGATGGCCTTATTATTACGAAAGTATCAGTTGATAAGGGTGAAATTTTTAAGCGTTTTATGCCACGAGCTCGTGGTTCAGCGTCCCGAATTAACAAGCGAAACAGCCATATTTCAGTCGAGCTTGGCACTAAGAAGTCTAAGGCTAAAGTTAAATAATACTATGACACACGTAGCACATCCATACGCCCAACGCCTCGGCATCATTCGTGATTGGAAATCACGGTGGTTTACTAACGATTCTACCAAGTACAAGGAATACATCCGAACCGATGACGCTGTGCGGACACTTCTCTCCAAAAAACTAAAAGGCATGTCTATTGCTGGAGTAGAAATCGAACGTGACGATAAGGTGTATCGTATTATCATCAAAACGTCTCGTCCCGGACTCATCATCGGCCGCAGTGGTGAAGGTGCAGTGACGCTTAAGAAAGACATCGATATGTTGATGCGTAAGCTTAAGCTGACTGAAAAGCCAGAACTTAAGATTGATATTGAAGAAGTTCGTTCTCCTGAGAGCAATGCTTCCATTGTTGGTCAAATGGTAGCTGAAGGACTAGAGAAGCGTATGCCGTTTCGTCGAGTACTTAAGCAAACTGCCGAAAAAGTAATGGCCAATCGTGACGTTAAGGGAGTTCGCATCCTCTTGGCGGGACGTCTTGGTGGAGCTGATATGGCCCGTCGTGAACAGCTTAAGAAAGGCCAGATTCCATTGCAGACACTCCGCGCTGATATTGATTTTGCTCGTGAACGAGCGACTCTACCGTATGGTGTTATTGGTATTAAGGTTTGGATTTACCGAGGTGAAGTCTTTGTTGATCGCAAAGAAGGCACTGAAGAAGTTAAACCAGCTCCTCGTCGAGCCCGTAATGCATAATTAAACGCGTATGTTATTTCCAAAAAAAGTAAAACACCGAAAATGGCAAGTGGGGCGTATGCACCCAGACAAGCTTCTTCGTCCTGAAACACGAGGGGTGACTGTAGCGTTCGGTTCATATGGTCTTAAGGCCACTACCCAATCAAGAGTTACGAGTAACCAAATCGAAGCGGCTCGTCGAGTAGTATCACGTACTTTGGGCAAAACTGGTAAAATCTGGATTCGTATTTTCCCTGATAAGCCGTTTACAAAGAAACCAGCTGAAGTAGGTATGGGTAAAGGTAAAGGTGATTCAGCCGGTTTTATCTTTGATGTTCGACCAGGTCGAATGTTATTTGAAATTGATGGTGTGTCTGAAGAAATCGCTCGCGAAGCGCTTCGCAAAGCAGCGTGTAAACTTCCGGTTAAAGCCAAGTTTGTCAGTCGTGATGAAACCCGCGTTTAATTAAATACGTATGAGTAACATGAAAGATATCAAAGCCAAAAACGATACAGATTTGGCAACATATGTTCAGGAAAAGCGCGAAGCAGTTCGTAAGTTCAGGTTTTCGCTAGCTGGGTCACGACCGCGAAACGTGCGACAAATTCGAGTAGATAAGAAAGAAGTCGCGCGTGCTTTGACCGAACAAACTTTGCGGACTAAGGAAGCTAAAGCAAATAGCAAATAATTATTATGGCAAACAAAGAAACAACAAATACTGCTGAAACTACTACTAAAGGACGCGTCCTTCGTGGTCGAGTAGTATCAACTAAGATGCAAGATACGATTGCAGTTATTGTGGACCGCTACGTAAAACATCCAAAGTACAAGAAATTCCAGAAGCGAAGTAAGAAATTTTTGGTACATGACGCTGGTAATACTGCTAACGAAGGAGATTTGGTTTCAATTCGCGAAGTGGCTCCAATGAGTAAAAGAAAACACTTCACTCTCATAACCGATACTAAATAAACGCGTATGATTCAACCTCAAACAATAGTAAAAATAACCGATAACACAGGAGCCAAAGTTGGTCGTGTATTTAAGGTACTTGGTGGTTCAAAGAAGCGTTACGCTGAACTCGGAGAAATGGTAGTACTGTCTGTACAAACAGCCGAACCGCGTAAGCAAGTAAAAAAGAAAGATGTGGTGTACGGAATTATCGTGCGTCAACGAAAGCCATTTCGTCGTAAGGATGGTTCGTACATCAGTTTTGATGACAATGCCGTAGTCTTGGTCGACAAAGAAAAGAAAGAGCCAAAAGCCAACCGTGTGTTTGGTCCAATCCCACGCGAAATTGCTGAGGCAGGTTACCAGAAAATAGTTTCCCTCGCTCCTGAGGTTGTGTAATACATTTCATATGAAAATCAAAAAAGGAGACAAAGTAATTGTGCTATCAGGCAAAGAAAAAGGCAAGACCGGAAAGGTTGAACGGGTGCTGGCTGAAAGCAACCAAGTAATTGTTGAAGGAATCAACACTGTCACTCGACACTCAAAGAACAAACGAGTTCGTTCTCATGGTCAAATCATCGAGAAACAAATGCCGATCAACGCTTCGAAAGTCGGAGTAGTAGTAGACGGTAAACCGGTTAGGGTTGGGTTCGTCTTTGAAGGAGAAGGTGACAAGAGAAAGAAGGTTCGCGTTGCTCGACCAAGCGGTACTAAGATTTAATACAATGCCTATGGAAATGCTAAAAGACAAAATGAATACTGCGTTTGATGCCATGAAAAAAGATTTCGGGTACACAAACGTTATGCAAACCCCAAAGATAACTAAGGTAGTAGTTTCAACTGGTACTGGTAAAGTTGATGATAAAGGTAAGTTGGAAATCATTAAAGATCGTCTTGCTACTATCACTGGTCAAAAGGCCTCACCACGACCAGCCAAGCAATCAATCGCGTCCTTTAAATTGCGTGAAGGCGATATTATTGGGTATCAAGTGACCTTGCGAGGGAAGCGTATGCACGATTTCCTTAATAAGCTTATTCACGTAGCATTACCACAGACTCGTGACTTTCGTGGTCTTAAGGTAACAGCTATTGATGAGATGGGTAATATTACTCTGGGTATTAAGGAACATTCTATCTTCCCCGAAACTGCTGATGAGGACTTGCGAGATATTTTCTCTTTAGCTGTGACTATTGTGACTACAGCTAAGAATAAGGCTGAAGCCGAGGCGTTGCTGAGACATATTGGCTTGCCGTTGCAAAAAGTCGAATAGACTTTTTAGGAAGCAAACTGCTTTGCTTCCGGCAACGGTAAGAAGCACAGCGATGTCACAGCTATTCCTAATGCTGTGACCGCGAGCTGGGGTCGACAGTACTTACTATAATTTGCACGAAGTGAAAAATTATAGTTAGTAACTGGTGACAGCCGTTGCAGAAGCCAGTTGAAGAAGTGACTAAATAGTTTTAACTATACATACTAAGTGAAAGAACGGCGGCCCCTAGGGCCGCCGTTCTTTCGTCGTCTTTGTGATTCCAATATTAAAAAACGGGCGGGGCTGTTGCCCCGCCCGTTAAAAGAGCAGTAGTACTATTCGGCCGGTAATTGATTGGCGGCGGTCATCGAGCGCAGCTTTTCAACAAGAGTATGAACCTCCTCGCCGACCTCACTTGGCGCCGGTTCTTCCATTTTTTGTTCAACCATAAAGTCAATGATTTGGTTAACAGCCGACAGTAGTTCGCGTTTTTCCGATAGCCGCATTAGGCCACCGTTGGTATCAAGGTGTTGGAGTAATTCTTCCAATAACTTTTCCATCTGGCCAAGAACAGCGGTTGCTTCATCCTCTTCTTTCTGTAAAGCTTGGGCGAGACTGAAACAACCCTTATTTCTTAGGAAATTATCCTTTGTACCGGTTACATATCGATACATGGCCGTTTCCACCACTGCCGCTAGGTTTAGTTCAAGGAACTCAGTTCGGGCGGCTGTGGTGACTGATGTACTCATGCCAAAGCACATAAGGGCCAGCAAAGCGGGTAAAAGCATAATCAGAGCCAAAACCAGAACGCTGAACCAATGTAGTTCAAACGGAGCGGTGTGCCACCACTCGTAGTACGTACTAGACAATTCCAGCACCAAATAGCCGGTGACCAGGAATAATCCTGATAAGCACCAACCGCCGAATCTCCACCATTTTCCAGGCTTCAGCGCCTGCTTGATGTCGTGTTGGCGCTGATATTGGACACGCTCATGTGCTTCCTGTGCAGTCAGCGGCCGCACTTCCTGTATAACAGTGGTCATTTTCACCCTTCCCAAGGTTGATTTTCCATATAAAACAATACCTTGAAAAATTTTATAGTCAATATACAGATGATACAAATGGCGATTAGAGGTTGCTATTTATACATATTCAGGTATAGTAGCTCGCATTACGACCAGGAGAGATTTTGGTGGTGAAGGTGAGCTTTGGCGTTAGCCATTGCGAGCCGGATTATTAGGAGACAAGGTCGTCAATTCTAGACGAAACCAGTCTCAAACATTAAATACTTCATTCAATGGCACGAAAGTCTATTATTGCGCGCGCGAAGCGCGAGCCGAAGTTCAAAAGCCGCGTAGTTCATCGTTGCTTTAAGTGTGGTCGAAAACGAGGTTACATGCGTGACTTCGATATGTGTCGAGTTTGCTTCCGCGAAGCGGCACTAGAGGGACATATACCAGGTATAAAGAAATCATCATGGTAAGCGACACAGTAGGAGATTTCATCATCCAGCTTAAGAATGCTGGAGCGGTAGGCAAGGGCGAAATTACTTTGCCATATTCAAAACTAAAGCACGCGATTGCCGATAAGCTTGTAGCGGCTGGTTTTATTACTAGCGTGAATAAGAAAGGTAAAGGTGTCAAAAAAGAGCTGTCTATTGAGCTCAAATATGACAATGACCAACACTTTATCCGTGGTGTACAACGTATCAGCAAGCCTGGTCGTCGTCTGTACGCTGGCGTTGCTGAAATTCACCCAGTGAAATTTGGTCACGGAAAGCTTATTCTCTCAACCCCAGCAGGTATTTTGACTGACGACGAAGCACGTCACCAAAACGTTGGCGGTGAGCAATTATTTAAAATTTGGTAAGTATGAGCAGACTAGGAAAACTACCAATAACGGTTCCGTCAGGCGTTGAAGCAACGTTGGCTGATGGAGTACTAACAGTGAAGGGTCCAAAAGGAACCCTTTCACGTAAACTCGTCAAAGAAGTAACAGTAACCATCGACAATGGTGAAATTGTAGTGGCTCCCGCTAAGGAGGATGGTTCAGCCAAGGCTTTGTGGGGAACATTCGCCGCTCACGCCAATAATATGGTGAAAGGTGTAACTGAAGGTTTTACTAAAGTTCTAGAGATTGAAGGAGTTGGGTATCGAGCAGAAATGAAGGGTGCCAACTTAGCTTTAAGTATGGGCTTTTCACACCCAGTCGAGATGGCACTTCCGGAAGGACTGTCCGCTACAGTAGAGAAGAACGTCATAACGATTACTGGTTCTGACAAAGAGGCGATCGGCCAATTTGCTGCTGACGTACGAAACGTTCGAAAGCCTGAGCCGTACAAAGGTAAAGGCATTCGGTATCAAGGTGAACACATTATTCGTAAGCAAGGTAAGAAGGCTGTGTAGTCTTGTAAATACATTCATATGAACAAAACAGCACAAAAAACCCAAGAACGAAATCGACGACACGCGCGTATTCGCGCTCGGGTTACCGGAACAGAAGCCCGACCACGTCTGGCAGTATTTCGCAGTAATAAATACCTGTACGCTCAGCTTATAAACGATGAAACAGGCACCACTTTAGCTTCAGTTGATACACGTAAAATGAAGGGTGATAGTACAAGCGCTAAAGCCAGCGAGGCCGGAAAAGCGATTGCTGAAGCCGCTCAAAAATTAAAAATCGAGGCTGTAGTCTTTGACCGAGGTGGCTTCAAATACCAAGGTGGTATTGCTGCTTTAGCGGATGGCGCTCGAGAAGGAGGACTAACGTTTTAGCCAAACAAATTTAATTAATTAACAAACAAACATGTCAGAAAAAGAACAGGAAGCTACAACTACTCCCGAAGTAGAAAAGACAACCGATACGGTTGTCGCTGATGCACCTGTGGCTGAAAAGACGGAAGTGGCAAATGATGCTACAGACGCTACAGCTCCAGATGCTCGTCCTCGTCGCGGTGGTCCACGAGGTGGCGGTGATAAAAATGATCGTCGTAATCCACGTCGGGCTCGTCGTAATGATCGTCGTGGCGAACGACAAAAGCCAGAATTTGACCAGAAAATTATTAGCATCCGCCGCGTAACGCGTGTTATGGCTGGTGGTCGTCGTTTCTCATTTTCTGTGGCGATGGTGATTGGTGACAAGAAAGGAAAGGTGGGTGTAGGAATCGGCAAAGCCGGTGACACGCAGCTAGCGATCGAAAAGGCGGCTCGCAACGCTAAGAAAAATCTGTTCACTGTACCAGTCAACAAAGACATGCACATTCCTCATGACGTGCAGGTGAAGTATGCTTCAAGTGAAGTTATGATTATGCCAGCTCCTGGTCGTGGACTCGTAGCCGGTTCTTCAGTGCGAACTGTACTTGAACTAGCGGGGGTAAAGGATGTGACTGCTAAGGTCTTCTCTCGTTCAAAGAACAAGTTAAATAATGCTAGAGCTGCTATCTTAGCGTTGAAGCAACTACGAGTTAATTCATCACAAAAATAGTATGCACTCAGGAGCACTAAGTGTTTCTAAAACTCATTAATCATTCGTTAAGAAATCTATGCAGTTACATGAACTAAAACCGAATACAAAAAAGAAGACAGCTCGACGAATTGGTCGCGGTGGTAAGCGCGGTAAAACGTCTGGTCGTGGTATGAAAGGACAAACTGCCCGTGCTGGTAACAGTACTCGTCCTGAAATGCGAGATATAATCAAGAAATTACCAAAACTTCGTGGTCATGGTAAAAACCGAGCTAAGACAGTAAACGCCGATAAGATTCTTCCAACAGTTATCAATGTATCAGCTCTAGAACAGCTAGAAGCTGGGACAGCAGTAAACCCAAAAAGCTTAGTAGCGATTGGTTTGGTTAATGCACGTCGTAAGAAAGCCCCAGTGGTAAAAATTCTTGGAAATGGGGAACTTACCAAGAAATTGACTATAACTGATTGTCTGGTTTCTAAAACAGCTAAAGACAAGATTGAAAAGGTGGGAGGTAGTGTGGCGTAAACTCGCTTCACTACAGGGAGTAGGCTACAATAGTCTACACAAACATTGTACGTAATTACGGTATATCCGACTTCTTATGGATACATTCATCCACAAACTAAAAATTATTATCAAAGATAAAAGTATTCGCAATCGGATTCTTTTCGTACTCGGAGCATTAATTGTCTTCCGAGCCTTGGCGGCAATTCCAATTCCTGGAGTCGATATTTTCGTACTACAAGAATTTTTCAGCAATAACCAATTCTTGGGGCTCATGAACATCTTTTCAGGTGGTGGATTAGCTAACCTCTCGATTGTGATGCTTGGAGTCGGTCCGTATATTACAGCGTCTATCATCATGCAGTTGATGACGGTGATGTCTCCGGCTCTAAAATCTATGCAGACAGAAGACGGTGAAGCTGGTAAGCAGAAATTCATGCAATACAGTCGTATGCTGACGTTGCCACTAGCCATCCTTCAAGCCTTTGGTTTTCTGACATTGCTTCAGAACCAGGGCGTCATTGCTGGGCTTGATACTTTTGGTTTTGTTACCAACGTGATTCTTGTGGTAGCTGGCTCGATGCTACTGATGTGGATTGGTGAGCTAGTGACTGAATACGGTATTGGAAACGGAGTATCCATTCTTATCTTTGCAGGTATAGTGGCTTCGATTCCGACTACCATTTCTCAGTTATTCTTCAGCTACAATCCATCACAGTTACCGCTGTACTTAGGGGCAACCTTAGTGACCTTTATCATCACCTACGCAGTAGTAGTAATGACTGAAGCCGAACGGCCAGTGCCAATTACGTATTCTAAGCAGGTGCGCGGAGGAAAGACGTATGGCGGGACTCAGACGTATCTGCCGCTTCGTCTCAATCAAGCGGGTGTGATTCCAATTATCTTTGCCCTCTCTATTCTTTTGTTCCCGCAAATGGCTATTAATATCCTAGCAACTTTCAATTGGCCATGGGTAGCGACGTTCTCAGATTACGTACTACGTTTCTTCAATAACTTGCCACTGTATGCGGCGGTATACTTTGTATTCGTATTTCTCTTTACCTTCTTCTACACCGCGGTAACCTTTGATCCAGAGTCAGTATCAAAGAACCTGCAACGCAATGGTGCTTTTATTCCTGGAATTCGTCCTGGTGGTCAAACTTCCGATTATCTTGGCAACTTAGTCACACGTCTTACGTTAGTAGGAGCCATTTTCCTCAGTTTGGTTGCAGTACTCCCGATCGGGATGCAAATTGTGACCGGAGTAGCAGCACTGTCTATTGGTGGTACGGCGCTTCTTATTGTGGTGAATGTGGTACTCGATCTCATCCGACGCATCGACGCCCAAGTCTCACTGAGAGAGTATTAAATCATTTAATACTTCGTTGCATTGCAGAAAAAGCGCCTCGCTGTACAACTAGTACACCTCGGGCGTTTTTTAAGTGTGCGCCTCGTCTAAAACGATTTACTATTTCTCTCAACCTTGGTGAAGAATATAGATTTTAAGGTGACTCAACCAAAGCAAAAGTCGCGTGCCCGAAGGGCACGCGACTTTTGTTTCATTGCAACGACTGACCGACACTGGCGCGTTCAATCTTTTGTTTCCATTTTTCAGTACGGAGCCAGAGTTTGTATTCATCGAAAATTTTGAGCGCTACACTCATGGGATTGTTTTGAGCGGTGTCGATAACTAAGTCAAAATGAGATGGATGATAGGGGTTGATACCATATAGTTTTTCGTAGCGGCGTCGCTCACTGTCCATGCGTTCGCGTATACCGTTCTCTACCTCACTGACGTCTATGGCGTATTCGGCACTTTTCATCCGGCTGTCGATATCATGAAAAATTCGAGCCGCTGCCACATCCATATCTAAATACAAAAATACTTTAAAAGAGTCAGGAATCCAGTGGAAGCCTAAGCGAGCGTCAACAATATACTGATCCTGATTGGCGTACTTTTTAATTTCTTCATCAATCTCGCGGTCAATCCCCTCTTCATTCTCAGCAATTTTATTGAGTTGCCCAAGTGACAAACCTCGTCGTTTAGCAATTTCGCGCACCACCGCTCCTGAATAAAACCGTTGGTAACCTAATAGCTTAGAAAGTTGTTCAGCGGTCGAGGACTTACCACTGCCCGGTCGGCCAGAAATTGTAATAATGTGTTTTTTTTGTTGCATAGATTTCGTAGTGAATGAAATGATTCCGAGAAACACTTAGTGCTTGGGAATTACTTTCTATCTATAATACACGCCACACATTGAATGCGGCAATAATCTCTTGCGCCACTTCCTCAGCTTTCATGTCGCTGTTGTCTATTACTAAATCAAATTGGGATACGTCGTACACGTTAATCCCATAATGTTTCATGTAGCGTAGTTTGTGGTTCTCAATACGTTTCTTGGTACGCTCTAAAGCTTCTTCGTAACTAGCCATACTATCACCACTTTTTACTCTGATGGATGCGTTGCGATCCTCGTAGATGCGTTTGGCAGAGGTTTCAATGGGAATCATCAAAAACACCTTAAAGCCACTCGGAATGAAATGAAAACCAATATGAGCGTCAACTACATATTCGTTTTCCTCTTTTTCTATGCGTTTTTGTTCTTCATCAATCAGATGGTCCAATTCCTCACCTTCCTTTGCAATATACTCATTCAGCTCCTCCAAAGTCATACCTCGTTCTTGAGCTAATTGGCGGCTAAAATCACCGGCTGAGAAAGATTTGTAACCTAATTTCTCAGCTAGTATTTTTCGGACAGTAGACTTTCCGCTCCCAGGGTAGCCGCCGATGACAATAATGTCTTTCTTCATGCTGCCTAGAATACCATATTGACATTGGAGTTTTGGCTTGTATTTTCGCGTAAGTTACGTACACTTAACTCGATATGCATCCAAAAACTGTTATATTTATTGGTCCACAGGGTAGTGGAAAAGGTACACAAATCGCCAAGCTTAAAGAGGTCTTAGAAACCAAAGATACCGGACGAAGAGTAGTCGATATCCAGACTGGTCGGCGTTTCCGAGCGCTGGCCGCCAAGCAAGAAACCTTTGCGGAGGAAAAAGTGGCCGCTACACTCGACTCCGGAGTTCTTCAGCCAGATTTCTTAGTAGCAGTCTTGTGGGGACAAGCGATGATCGATCAGCTCGACGATAAGAGTCATCTGCTCATCGACGGTTTCCCGCGCACAGTAGCGCAGGTGGCTGATCTAGAAGATGCGTTTAAATTTTTTGAACGAACCCAGATTGAAATAATAAATCTTGAGACTCCTGAAGCAGTAGTCCGAGATCGAATGTATAGCCGCGCTCGCGTAGATGACACCGATGCATCGATTGAAGAACGATTACGTTGGTATCGAGAAGATACGTTGCCGGTCGTGGAATATTTCCGCCACCGTCAAAATACTATTGTGCATGATGTGGATGGTACTAGCACCATCGAAGTGGTGCATGCCGATATTTTGACTGCTTTGCAACTTACATAATGATTACTAAAAAAACACACGAAGAGATATTGGTCCTGCGCGAAGCGGGGGGTATCTTGGCAACCATCCTAGATAAGTTGGCGAGTGAAGCCAAGCCCGGGGTCAGTACCGAACACCTCAATGACGTAGCCATTAAAATGTGCGAAGAGTATGAAGTTGAGCCAGTGTTGCTCGGTTATCACCCGAGTTTTGCGCCTGCTCCATACCCGGCAGCGGTCTGTACCTCAGTCAATGATGTCGTACAGCACGGTATTCCCTTGGAGGATGAGATTTTAGTGGAAGGGGACATTATTAATATTGATATGTCGATAGGCCTAAAAGGTCTGGTTGTAGATTCTGGTATTACGGTGCCGGTTGGGAAAGTCGATGGCCGAGCAACCGAATTGATAAGTGTTACTAAAGGTGCTCTTTTGGCGGCTATCGAAGTTGCTAAGCCCGGTAATCATATTGGCGATATTAGCGCCACAATCCAACAATACGTGGAAAGTCGTGGCTTTGGCCCGGTAGCGGCTCTCTGCGGCCACGGGGTGGGTTATGGTGTCCATGAAGAGCCGCAGATACCCAATGTCGGCAAGAAAGGTACCGGGCCTTTGATAGAGGTGGGTCACGTGTACGCCATTGAGCCAATTGTGAACGAAGGCAGCGGGGAAGTGATTTTTGATGATGAAGGTGATGGCTACCGAGTGTTTTCCGAAGACGGGTCCCGTAGCGCCCATTTTGAGCACACGGTCGTGATTACTGAAGCTGGGGCGGAAGTGCTAACGACTAAAAATTAAGCTTTAAATAAATTTAAAAACCTGTATAGTTGCTGGGGATTTGTCTATATGAGGAAATGGTAATGCCACTATATGAATCACCAGCTTTGATACTGGCTGGTTTTGGAGACGAAAAAACATGGCGCAAAGATTGGCGCCTTTGGAATCATTATCATGTGTGCCATATTGTTAGAAGTATTGAGTATACTAAGGGGAAACTTCCGACTAGTGAGAGATTCGCTTTGGCTAAAAAATACTTTAAGGCTGTTGCTGAACACAATTTCGGCACCTCAAGTTATATAGTATACATGAATCAAAAAAGGGCGGCATTTAAGGCGTTAAGAGAAAGTTTAAACTCAACACCAGATTTCATGATCGGTGAAACTCCCCTGTTCAAGGTCTATGATTGAAAAAGATCCGCGACGAAAGTCGCGGGCCTTTCTTTTTTTACCCAGTACGCTATACTGCCTCACGAATTACTGGAGGTAATCACTCTTTTGTTTATAAATAATTTTTAATATTTTTATGTCAAAACTACCACACCAAGAACGGACCTTTGTTATGTTTAAGCCTGATACAGTGCAGCGCAGTCTAATTGGTGAAATCATCAAGCGCTTTGAAGCGACTGGTCTAAAGTGTACCGCTATGAAGATGTTTATGGCGGACGAGGAGCGTCTTTTCAAACACTACAACAAAGATGAGGCGTGGTTTATGAAGAAAGGGACTGGTATTGTGGAGAACCTCAAAGCTCAAGGCTTGCCAGTTGAGAAAGAAGCGCTTGAGTACGGCAAGGATATCATTCGAGCCAACGCCACATTCATGATGTCAGCACCAGTGGTAGCGATGGTGTGGGAAGGTAACCAGGCCGCAGCGGTCATCAAAAAGATTGTCGGTTCGACCGAACCGGCTACTTCAGATGTAGGGACTGTGCGCGGTGATTATACAGTCGACTCTTACTCACATGCGGCGGTTGAAGATCGCGCGGTGCGCAATCTCATCCACTGTACTGACCCAGAAGATGGTCCAGATGAAGCGGAGCGTGAGATTGCTCTCTGGATGAAAGAAGATGAAGTGATGAATTATGTGACGGCTCAAGAACGGATTATGTACGACGTTAATTTCGACGGCACCCCTGAATAATCCAAAATGAATTTCTAACTTCGTTGTACTACAAAAAAAGATTCTCGCTGGGCTTCAGCCCCACTTGTGTCTTTTTTCTTGTACGCCTCGTTAGAAAATCATTTTCAGCTATTCAGAATTTGGAGTTAAAGAAAGACTGGTGAAAAAATAATTTAGTGTTCTGGTTATGAAGAGTGTGAACGAGCCGCAGCTTTGCTGCGGCTCGTTTGCTATAATTGACTATGGAACCACTATTCGTATGTTCCGGAATACATGTGCTCAGGGCTGCCTGTAGTCGCGAGGCGTAATGAGAACTGGCAACAGATTTCAGACACAAATCGGAAAGGGTGCCCACCTGATATTTAATAGTCAGGAGCATGCGTTTGTGGTTCCTTCGAAAAAACCGCTTTCGGGCGGTTTTTTCGTTGTTTGCTTATCGTGATACAATTTTCCAATGCTTAAGACTAATACGCTACTTTTCTTGATAGCCGCCTCAATTTTAGCTGTCGTTCATTATATTTCTTTAGAGTTGTATCTCTATTGGCGTTATCTATGGTTAGACATACCAGTACATTTTTTAGGAGGAGCTGTCGCTGCTCTTGGAGCGTATGCGTTTTTTGACCTTAGGCTACCACTAGCCAAACACATTGTCGGTGAGTGGTGGCGGACTATGTTGTTTGTGGTATTAATTATGATTGCATGGGAGTTATTTGAGTTATGGTCAGGAATGCCGATTCAAGATAGCTATGCCCGCGACACAGCTTCAGATTTAGTGAATGGTTTTATCGGGGGTTTATTTGGTTATTTTATTGCTAAGCGTATGCGCACACTATAATGTATGTCAGTACTTGGATTTTACGGTGGAGTAGGAAGTGTAACCGGAGCAAATTTTTTGTTAGATACCGGTAACGCCGCTTTTTTAGTTGATTGCGGTTTGATTCAAGGTGACCGCTTCGCACAAGAAGCTAACGCTGATCCGTTTATTTATAATCCAGCTGATATCGATGTGTTAATGGTCACTCACGCTCACGCCGACCATATTGGCCGTATCGGTAAGCTCATCAAGGATGGCTTTACCGGCACTATCTATTCCACTCCTCCGACAAAAGATTTGGCTAATGTCATGTTACGAGACGCTATAAAAGTTATGCGTTTTGAGGAAGAAAAGTACGGCACAGAAGTATTGTATGAAGAGTCAGATATTGATGAAGCCTTGCGCCACTGGAAAACCGCTCCGTACAATCAACCAATTGAAATGCCTGACGATGTTATCGCTACCTTCACTGATGCTGGACACATTCTTGGCTCGGCGATGGTGCATTTTGAGCGTAATGGCAAGCACATTGTCTTTACTGGTGACATTGGCAATGTGCCTCAACCACTTCTTAACCCACCGGTTCCACCCACCAACTATCAATATTTAGTGATGGAAAGTGTGTATGGTGATCGCACTCATGAAGAGGTAAAGGAGCGAACTGATTTACTGCGTTTTTATATTGAAGATACAATTAAAAAAGGAGGGACACTGCTTATTCCTGCTTTTTCACTCGAACGTACTCAGGGAATGTTGTATGAAATAAATAATCTGGTTGAGGAGGCGGGAATGGCACCAGTACCGGTTTTTCTTGATTCTCCCCTAGCTATCAGCGTAACTGGTATTTACAAGGAACACCATGAATATTTAAAGGATTCAGTCCGTAAAGAAATTGAAAGTGGCGATGATATTTTTTACTTTCCAAAGCTCGAGTTTACTAACACTCGCAAAGATTCCGAAGAGATACACGAAGAAAAAGGTCCTAAAGTTATTATTGCTGGTAGTGGCATGAGCCACGGAGGTAGGATTTTAGGTCACGAAAAACGATACCTCGAAGATAAAAATAGCACGCTGCTTCTTGTTGGTTATCAGGCAGTGGGAAGTATTGGTCGACTCCTCAACGATGGCGCCAAGAAAGTGACAATCGATAATGTCGAAGTAAAAGTAAAAGCTCGAGTAGCGCGCATTCGTGGGTATTCCGGGCACGCTGATCGCGACCAGCTGGTAGAGATAGTGGCTGCTGGTGGCGAGAATGCCAAGCAGGTATTTGTGACCATGGGTGAAGAACGGTCCTCACTTTTTTTGGTGCAACGATTACGCGATTATTTAGGAGTAAATGCGGTGGCACCGGAGCAAGACCAGGAAGTAGAAATCGACTTCTGACCAAAAAACAATGAGCGCAAGCGATTGTGTTTTTAGGTCGTTCCGTTAGGCATTTTCATCCCAAAAAATGACTAGGAACACTGCAGTTTATAGTTTAGTCAAATCTATTTCTTTGTTCGCTGCACGTCTGCTGCAATCTGAAAATTTTAAATAAAAAAGAGCGGCGCCAAAGGCGCTGCTCTTTTTGTTTTTACCAGTAGCTTACTTAGCGGCCACCTCTAGAAATCTAGTGAAAGCGGCTGGTCGATCTTTGGCCATAGTGGCCATAATTTTGCGATCAACTTTAATTTCTTTGTCAGCTAATTGTTTGATGAATTGGCTGTACTTCATGCCGTTGTTCTTCAGAACAGCATTGATGCGAGTAATCCAAAGTTTTCGGAAGTCATTCTTCTTTTTCTTTCGATGGTCGAATGAGTACAAGCTAGCATGAAAGATCGCCTCGCGAGCCACTCGCTTCTTCTTAGAGCGGTCAAAGCGGTAACCTTTTGTTTCCTCAAGAATATTCTTTCGGCGTTTATTAGCGGTAACGCCTCCTTTTACACGTGCCATAGATTAGGAATTAATTAGTAATAGTTACGCGCCTGTCTTTGGAAGAAAGCGGCGAGTAATTCTTTTTGAAAGAGTCAAAGTTTGAGTGCGTTTTCGGGCTTGTCGCTGTGTACCTGATTGCTTAGCATTAAAGTGGTTCTGACCCGGTTTTCGTGCCACCAACTTGCCGTTCTTGGTCACTTTTATTCGTTTGCTGTACGACTTGTTTGTTTTCATAGTAAATTTTGTGTTTTTTGATCGGGCTGTGCTATTGGGTGAGAAAGCCTGGGAGGCTTTCGCAGGGGTTGCCAGCTATTTTTAAGAAGAAAATAGCGTCAGCCCAAATAAGCAAAGTGGGCAAAATATAACGTATTTAGTGTTAAAAGTAAAGCTATATCATCCCGCTTTCTAGTAGTTCATCCAAGCTCTTTTTCTTAGACTTCTCTTTAGTAGTATCGGCTTTCTTAGCAGATTTTTTTTCTGCTTCAGCTGGGTCTTCTTTGAGTTTGCCAGCCTTCACCGCCTTACCTTCGCGCTCAATAGTGGTTGTCCAGCCTTTAGGGCTTTTTTTGATCGGGTCAGCCAATTTGTATTCAGCCGGGATGATCTTCAGAAATCGTTCTAGTCGTTCTTTGAGAAAAGCTTCTTCCATGTACTTATACCGTCCCCAAAGAAAGAGGTCGACTTTCACCCTGTGACCTTCTTGTAGCCACTCAGCTGCTCGTTTAGCCTTAAGTTGTTGGTCATGCTCTCCAGTACCAATCTTTACCTGCACACTCTTTGTTTCAGTGACGTGACTCTTAGCCTTCACTTCGCTGGCTTTACGCTTTGTTTCATAGCGATATTGTCCGAAGTCCATAATTTTAGCTACCGGTGGTTTAGCTCCTGGAGAAATCTCAATTAAATCCAAGTTAGCATCATCAGCCGCCTTAAGAGCTTCATCACGTGAAAGAACGCCAAGGTTTTCCCCTTGGGCTCCAATTACGCGCAATTCTTTAGCACGGATAGCTTGATTAATTTTGGTTCGAGTATCTTTTCGCGGTGGCAAAGTAATGGGTCTTAATGAATAATTCGCTTAGCTCTTTCAAATGTTAGTTGTAGAGTTGTATCGCAATATTTATGGGGAACTATACTATAAAAACGAGTAATTGCAACGAATAGTATTTGAATTTATGTTTGTTTATGATAATCTCCGTCTTGGATGCAGAGTCATTTTAGGAGATGTTAAATGGGTGCCAAGGATTGGACCGAGGAAAAAATCTCTAAATTACAAGAAATGTGGCTGAACGGAAAGCCCGCTCGGTACATTGCTTCAGAGCTAGGTGCTCCTATTACTCGAAATGCAGTAATAAGTAAAGTAATGGCTCTTGGTATTTATGAAAAAAGAAGGAGTACCTGTCACTCTCTTTCAGTAAAGCGTGCACCAACTCAAAGACTTGGTGGTCTTAGACCTAAACCAAGGTCTAAAAAAACAAGGTGCAAAAAAGACCAAGACAAGCCAGACTGTAAAGTGTTGAGGACAGGTCAATTGCTGAATAAGTCTGGTTGGTTAGATGATGATGCGGTTAAACATCGAGTTCAACAGCTTGAAGGAGAAGCCCTCAAGATACCAGTTGAGAAAAGGTGTGGTGTCATGGATTTGACTGATAACACCTGTCGTTGGTCAATTGGAGACCCAGCGTCTGAAGAATATTTTTTCTGTGGTAAACCAGTTTGTAAAAAAGCTAATGGAGCACGTTCACCGTACTGTGCCGACCACACAGAAACTGCGTATCATCCCCAGAAGGTATAGACGTAGTAAAATTGGTAAAATAACGATGTATCGTAGTATGAAAAAAGGCGGGCCGACAGGCCCGCCATTTTTATTCTAGATTTACTTTTGGTTTCCAGAGAATAAAGTAACTAGTTTTCTTTTGGTACTCTCGATATTCGTCACCATATTTTTCAATAAATATGTTTTCCAGCATCGGGCCAGTAATTCTGGTTACGATGTAGGTTATTAGCAAAGGAGAAACAAGTCCAACATAGCCATAGGCAAACGGCACCACCATGACAGCCAAACCCCACCACATAAGTGTTTCGCCAAAATAATTTGGTCGGCGGCTGTATTTAAACAAACCAGTGGTCATGAGATTGGCTTTTTCTAGGCCACTTTTTTTTGCGGCAATAAATTTATCTAGCTGCCAATCAGCAGTTGTTTCAATGGCAAAACCTACCAACCAAATAATGCATCCACCAATAATAAATCGTATATCAAATGAAAAGGGATTTGCAATCGCCAGAACAATCGGTAGTGATACTAAAGTAATGATTATTCCTTGTAGTAGGAATACTTGTGCGTAGCTACGAAAAATAAAATACAACATGCCGTTACTCTGCCACGCCACCCGCCAGGCGGCATAACGAGCGTCTTCTGGTTGCCCATAATTTTTATGAAATATGCGTAAACAGAGACGGGCTGACCACACGGCAATGAGAGTACTTACTATAGTCGGTACTAATCCAAACGCACCGGTTAAGTACACCGTAGTAACGGTGGCAACAAGATAAATCGGACCATAGGCAATATCCATAATACTATTGTCTTCACGAGCTATTGCTACAAGAAAAACCGTAGTAACTGAAATAAGCACTACAAAAAAATAAATACCTAAAGTTGTAAGAGCTATCGACATACGTTGTAGCTTATATAATAGCAGATGCTACAATATTCTTACGTATGGCCGATGAACCTGTCAAAAAAACCGTAAAGAAACAAACCCGTAAAACCACTACTAAGAAAGTAGTGGGTAAAGCTGTTACTCCAACAGCAACCAAGGTGGTAACTCCAAAAGCAACCAAGAAAGGTTTGTCATTAAAATTTGTTCTATTTACCATTCTGGTTTTATTCTTGGCGTCCGGAGGAGCTTTTTACGTAGGGTATTCAGCTGATGGTGCTATTGATGTTAACGAAAAGTTATCAGATGGTTCGACGATGGTTGAAGGAGCTCAAAATTCAGAAGGAGCCAGCAACACCAATCCACCTCCGTTAAAAGAAAGACCCAAACTTGAACCAGCTAGTGTCGAAACACCAGCGCCAACTCCTGAGCCAGAGGTTGAAGGGGTAGCTACCAGTAGTAACGAATCAGCCGAAATCAATGAAGGAGAGAGTAAGGTAGAAAGCGAAACTACAGCACCTGAAGATGAAGGTGTTATTTCTACCGACGAAGCAGTAGATCCTGCTGAAGAAACACCAACAGAGTAGGGGGCTTATTTCTTTTTCTGTGAACACTTTGTGCAACGACAGGGTTGGCAGTGATCTAGCCAATACTCTTGGCCGTAATCATAGGTAATTTCCTCACCATTTTTGATATAGTTCAGGGCTCTGATTAGTATCTTTTCTTCTTCTTCGTCTATTTCGGCTTCACAATTGGGGTCACATGAATGGTTTATATACCGAGAAGTATTTGAGCGATCTTTACCATCGATAATCCAGTCATCATCTAAAGTAAACAGGTACTTGCCGCCCCGCCTATCACCTTCAGCAGTGGTAATTCTCTCTCCAGTGTATTCGATAACCACGGTGTCTGGTTTAATATCTTCGTGTGCAAACAATCCTAAACCAGCCTTTGAGCGTTTCACTTTTACTTTTGGAAATTTCATAACGATTATTTTTACCAGGATACATAGCATTTTACAAATGTGATGTGGGATAACAAAAACCGGCGCCCTCCGGGCGCCGGTTTCGATCGCATATAACCTCGCCTATCGATTGTTGGCTAATTGTTCAGTCAATAATTTGATAAGAAGTTGCAGTAACTCACGAAGTTGCATTTGTAGTTCTGCTTGATCTGTACTTCGACCGTAGTCTCGATATTTTTCATCAAGTCGATCACGGTCACGATCTCTATCACGGTCTTGATCCCTGTCTTCATCACAGTCTCCCTCTCGGTCACCGTGGGCAATGTGGGCCTGTACGGCTGATTGGGCTACTTCGATAGTTCGACCGTCATGACAAAGTTGACGTTTCCGGTCGTCTTCTCGACTATCGTCACTATCGTCGCTATCGTTATCCATTTCTTCATCATCTGTACTAGCCAGCTTAGCGGCTGCTTTGTCAGCAATTTCGGTAGCACTTTGAGCTTTTTCTTTAGCGTTGGCATACTTTTCATCATCGAAATCATCTATAGCGTTGGCCAACTTTTCTTTTGCTTTGCTCAATTCTTCCTCGGCATCATTTATAGTACTGGTTGCAGCCTCACTATTATCAATATCAGACTCTAGGTTTTCAATAGCGTCTTCAGCATCATTGATAGCATCAGTTGCCTGTCCTTCTGTAACAGTTGCAGCATAGGCCATATTAGCCAAACCAAAACTCATGAATATAGCGAATACTGCAGAAAATAATACCGGCAAGACTACTCTCAGGTTTATTTCTAATGTCTTTGTCATAAATAATATTGTTAATTATAAATTTTATCTTTTAATACCACCCATCATGCAGTATTGGAAAATCCAAACTCAATCAAGTGTACTATAAAAATGATGACGTTGGGTAAACACTTAAGTTACATAAAATTTGTACTCTTGTGTAAAGCTATTGTTAAATAAAATTATTGTATTGCAACTACACTGTTCGAGTTTTTATACTATCTAAAATCAGCCTTTACGCATGACTTTTACACAGACTTATTCACTCGTTATACACAGCTATACGATTATATGGCTAGCTATATAAACCAATTAAGACTCTCTACTTACATAGCCTTGTGTAGATAAAGTCAAGGCAAAATTGACAGTAGTTTTTTGTAGGAGTACCGTCAATATACAGACCACGATTGATGGGCGTGGTAGCTAAAAAAAGGGGATTACCACTTAACTCGGTCGGCCTGGTCTTAGGTCGCCTTTTTGGCGTTTAGTTTATTAGGGGTATTTATCAAATAATACTTATTTAACATTTAACAAATTATGACGAGTTCAATTAATTACACAAAAATCATCATGAGCGTGGGCATGATTGCCTTCGTCGCTGCTCTGGTGGTTGGAGCGACCGGTGCGTTCTTTAGTGACTCCGAAACTTCAACTGGTAACGTGTTTACCGCTGGAGCGATTAATCTCACTGTAGATAGTGAACAGCATTACAACAATGCAGTTTGTAATGACAATATTTGGGTACTAACAGGTCCTGCTGAGAATCCACAATATCCAATCCCGGGCACACCTTGTTCAGGAACGTGGGCAGCTACTGATTTAGGCGCACAAACATTCTTCAATTTCACTGACGTGAAGCCTGGTGATGAAGGTGAGAACACTATCTCACTACATGTAGACAGCAACGATGCTTACGCTTGTGTGGATGTGACTCTCACTAAAAACGATGACGTCAGTACAGTATCCCCAGAGTTAGATGCTGGTGACACTCCAAATACCGGTAGTCTGTTTGACGGTGAGCTAGCACAGAATATGACTTTCTTTGCGTGGGCTGACAATGGTAAGGATATTACTGGCGCTACAGTTGGTATAGAAGGTGACAATATTTGGCAAGCTGGTGAAGTGCCTTTATTCTCAAACGTTTCTGGTCCTGCTAGCGATGTGCTAGATGGTGAAAGCTACACTCTTGCTGACAGCAGCACTGGTGCTTTGCCGGGTGGTGTAACAAGCTACATTGGACTAGCCTGGTGTGCGGGAACAATCGACGCTTCTGTACCGGGAACCATTACTTGTGACGGTGGCACTATGGGTAACATTGCTCAAACTGACTCTATGGAAGCCACTATTGCTTTCCGAATTGAACAAGCTCGAAATAACGAGAACTTTGAGTGTGGAGATATTCTGGGTGCTAATACTGATGTGGCAGTTAACACCAACGAAGTGTTTTCTCAAACTGATCGTGCGGCTGCAGCAGCCGCTGGAAATTGGTTCTTCTACAATGACACCAATGACACAATCATGACAGTTGATGAATTCAGTGGTACAGCCGGCCTAAACCACATGGACACAATTGGTGGTTCAGTCGGTGCATATATGAAGCTTGGTACAGAGACAAATCCTCGTTATAACATTGCAACCTATCAGTTTGGTTCAATACCACTTGCTTCGATTGGTACATTGAAATACCGAGTGTACGACGCAACTAGTGACGGCGATCAACCATTTATGAATATTGATGTAGACTTTGCGACTACTTCGATTTCTGGATATCAAAATCGTCTTATCTACGTACCAGGTGCCTCAACAAATCCGGCACTAGCGGTGAGCACGTGGACTGACATTGATACATTGAGTGGTATGTGGGGATGGTCTGGTTATGCAAAAGGACCAGATAAAATTGCAACCACTTTAGACGACAATAGTTGGCCAGATGGTAATACGAATGAATACCGTACTTGGGGCGACATAGTAGCGTCATTCCCTAGTGCAACTATTTTCCCTAGTGGATTCTTGGGTGTTCGCGTAGGCGAGCCAGGACCTGCAGCAGCAGAGGGTTATATAGATTGGATAGAGTTTGACGGTGTCAAATACGACTTCCAAAACTAGTTTTCTCTAGCCGTACAAAACCTCAGCTTGGCTGGGGTTTTGCGGGCTGGCCGGGAACAGGACAGCGTCTTATCACTATCTAAATATTTATATTATGCAGCGCATTATTTTAAGTCTTATGCTTATCGTGGGAGTGGCTGGGGCACTCACTTACGGAGCGACTAACGCCTTCTTTAGCGACACTGAGAGTTCAGTCGGTAACACATTTGCCGCTGGAGCGATTGACCTCAAAGTCGATAACGAAAGTTACTACAACGGTGTTCTCAATGCGTCTACTACGTGGGAGCAAACAGATTTAACAATCGAAAAATTTTTTGATTTTCTTGATTTGAAACCCACCGACTATGGTGAAGATACTATCTCGCTTCACGTAGCTACCAACGACGCGTATCTGTGTGCCAATGTGACGCTCACGAGTAATGATGACAATGGTATCAATGAACCAGAATCTGAAGTCGATCAAACTGATGGTCCGGGTAATGGCGAACTCGCTGACCTCGTAAATTTCCTCTGGTGGGCTGACGATGGCGATAATGTGCTTGAGGAGGATGAGACAGTGATCACTCAAGGTAATCTTGGCCAACTCGGTGTCGGTAATTCCTACCCACTGGCACTGGCTGATAGTGATGAAAATATTTGGACTGGAGAGGGTGGCCCTGTTCCCGGCAACGAAACCCTTTATATCGGCAAGGCGTGGTGCTTTGGTGATATTGCTCCCGCCCCGCTCGCACAAGATGATGAAAATGATGCTATGTCACCAGCCGGTGATAATAACAACAATGCTACTGCGGGTGAACCAGAAGACGGTGGTATCACCTGTGACGGCACACAGTTGGGCAACGAAAGTCAGACCGACTCACTGACAGCGGACGTTTCTTTCTTCGCTGTACAAGCGCGACACAATGATGGTTTCCAGTGTGATTTTCCTCAGGGTCCGCGCACTACTTTGACTCTCGTAAAGCAGGTACTTAATGGTGAAGCTACTGTCGCTGATTGGACTCTTTCAGCCGCTGGCCCAACTCCACTGACTGGTATTTCTGGCACTGTTGATGTAACCGGTGTGTCAGTAACTCCCGGCACGTACGACCTTTCAGAATTAGGTATTGACGGTGAGTATTTAGCTTCCAACTGGTCATGTACTGGTGGTAATCAAACCGATTTTGACACTATTGAAATTAGTGAGGGTGACAATGTGGAGTGTCGTATTTCCAACTACTTAGTATGTGATCCATCTCAGGCTTACGCTGATCATGTGGTGACCTCTAGTCAGGCGTTACGAAAGAATGGTACTGCAGTTCTGCCAGAGCGTTCTAATGCTAGCTCAAGTCTTGGTGCTCCAGAAAGTAGTGGCTTGCCAAGTGACCCAGCGGTAGCGGCCGGCACCTTCTTTAGTCTTGGGTTTGGCGGCTCTATAGTGGTGGAATTCTTGAACAACTACATAGTGGATGGACCTGGCCCTGACCTACAAGTGTGGGAAGTAACTGGTGGAGTATATCCGGACGAGTTGATTCAGCTTGACGCAAGTAAAGATGGAGTGACTTGGTTCCCAATTGGCACTGGTCTAACTCGTGACGCGCAGACTGACTTAGCACTGTCCGGACTGTCATGGGCGCGTTATATTCGACTAACCGATATATCTAATCCGGGCGATTTCGCAGATGCTACTGCTGATGGCTACGACCTCGATGCCTTCAGCGCGCTCAACTGTGCTGATAGAACCCTTATTCCAGACTAGTAGTAAAAAATTCAGTGGTTGAAGTCATTAAAAACTCATGTCTAAATACCAACGTTCACAAATAAAAATCGTAATTCTGGCAGTTTTTGTGCTGTTGGTTGGTGTATTAGTGGTGCGTGGAGAAACAGTTGGTTCAACATTTGCGACTGGCTCAGGAACTGGTGGTCTGGAGTTACAGATAGACAGCAGGACTTACTACAATGGTGTTTTGCAACCGAAATTGTCTTGGGGATTGAAAAACTTAAAACCATGGAGTGATCGTTTCTTCAAATTTGAAGATGTAAAACCAGGGGACACCGGTACGACCACCATCAGTATTCACATTAAGAAAAACCCGGCCTGGGTGTGTTTAGATTTTCAAAATCTAAAAGACAAAGAGAACGGTGAAAATGAACCAGAATCATATGAAGATGGTAATGACGGAGGCGAGCTCTCAAAAGAGCTTGAATTCTTTGCGTGGCGTGATGATGGCGACAATATCTTTGAAGTTGGAGAAAAACCCCTCTTTGGAACCAGTAGCCAATCAGCTAAAGAGGTTTTAAAAGGGAAATCGTATGCTATTGCTGATAGTACACATGGTCCGGCTCAAGCATCTAATCAAACCAAATACGTGGGAATCAATTGGTGTGCCGGAGATTTGTCAGTCAATGTCGCGACTGCTGAAATTACGTGTGATGCGGAAGCGATGGGCAATGAAGCCCAAACTGATTCAATGACACTTGATGTTTCACTGCGGGCGGTCGCATCTAAACAACAGTCAAAGTTTAAGTGTGTGATGGATGACGAAGGTGAACATCATGGTGGACCAAAAGGTGATCATGATGACGATGATGAAGACGATAATCACAACGATGACGATGATGACACTTCATGGCACCACGGTGGGTCAAAAGATAATGCTTGGAATAAGACAAAAAATTACTGCAAGAACGCGTGGCAGAAAGTAAAAAATTATAAAAGACATTCATGAAGTATATTTTTTACATTATAAATAGTATTTTTGTTCTGCTGATGCTAGCGGTAGCCGGTTTGTTCTTGGTACCTCTTTTACCAATTGAGCACAATTTGGAACTCAAGATTGTGGAGTCGGGCTCGATGGAGCCAGCGATTATGACCGGGTCACTGGTGGCTATTTGGCCAGCGACCCACTATGGAGTAGGTGATATCATTACGTTTAAAAGTAAAAGTTCTGAGGTACCTACTACTCACCGTATAGCCAATATTTATGAAGAGAATGGTCAGACCTGGTTTATTACTAAAGGTGACGCCAACGAAGAAGCTGACTCACAAGCCACAGCAGCTACAGATGTTATCGGTTCAGTCAAAGTAGCTGTTCCGTACGCTGGCTTTATATTAGATTTTGCTCGTCAGCCGATTGGATTCGCGTTTCTCATTTTATTACCAGCCTTGATGCTTATCTTGAGTGAGGTAGGGAAAATCTGGTCAGAGATTAAAAAACGAAAAAATACCGAAGCAGCTAGTTCTGCTGAAGTTGAAACAAAGTCAGTTGTCGCTGAAAAAGTAGAACCAAAACTCGCTTCAAATTCGACTGCTCGTCCAATGATGGATATTTCAACTCCAACTCGTTTTTATGTTTTACCGACATTAGATTTGCGGGGACTGACTCCCTATCCACGAAGTCAATCGCTCGCGCTTAACCAAAAACCGCCTTCTCGTTGGTTTATTTTGCCTGGCGTTTTCTTGTTTTGTGCCACTGTTATTGGTTCAGGTTTTCTTGGCTCGACCGTTTCGTATTTTAACGACATTGAGCGCAGCGTTGGTAATGGGCTTCGAGCCATCTCGCTTGATTTTACTGTATTGCCTGACGGAGAACAGTATAGTTTTGAGAACGGTGAATTACTGGCTGATGATGATGGTGCCTTAGTAACAGTGGTTACTCCAGAGCCCGGCAGTGTGTCCATGCGCTACGATGTTTCAGTGGAAGTTACTGGTGGTAACGCACTGTTTTGTGATGCAATTAGTGCTTCGTCCGTTAGTCCGGTTTTGTACAGTGGTTCGCTCTCGGCCCTTAATGCTAATGATATTTTGTTTGATACTCCGTGGCCTCTCGCACTATCGTTACCTGATAGCACCGGTTTCTTTAATGGTGAAATGTGCTCCCTCGATATAATCTTCACTGCTTGGCATTACGATGTTGCGACCGATCAAGGCTACTTTGATGAAGAGCGGGCGCCACTTTCGTTTGAACTAATTTTACCGAACGTCGCTCCACAACAGTTGCTGATTACTTCGTTTGATGTTGCCACTGACACACCGACTAGCACTCCCGAAACAAAAGCCAGCTCTACCATAGCTCTACCACCAGTATTGGATGAAGTAGACAACGCATCACGCACCGAGAATAAACTTGCAGGTGTCGAAACTGAAGCTGTGTTAGAGCCAGAAGTTACACAATCTGATGAAGAGACTGAAAAAACTCCTGTTACAGAGAGTGAGGTGGAAAGTACCGACGATGTACACGTGGTTGAAGATGATGTGCAACCAGAAATAGTTGAATAAATTTTAATAAAGAGAGAATAGTAAATTAAGTCACGGATACCAGTCCGTGACTTTTGATATGAGCAGTGTTCTTATTGACATAGGGTAGGGGGTACCCTATAATATGCCTATGCAAGAAGATAGAAAAAAAATAATCGACCACATAAGTCGTCTGGAAGGACAGCTTGCTTCAGTAAAATCAGAGCTTTCGCTTGATAATCCAGATTGTGAAAAAGCTAGTCAAACCCTCCAATCAGCTGCTCGCTCTTTTGCTGGTCTTCGTGAACAGTTTGTTGAAACATTTTTACTAACCCATTTTATAAACAGTAAAAAAATTAAAAACCAGAGATTATTTAATCAGCTTATTGCCTTAATAAAAAGTTAACTTATGAAACATGTTGATGTACATACCTTTAAAGAGGTGGTTGAAGCCGAGCGTGATAACGAGACTGTTGATTTTATTAATGTGTGCACGCCAGCTGAATATAAAGAAAAACATATTCCAGGCGTAAGAAACGTACCACTTGATGAGATTGAAAAGAGAGCTGGTGAGTTTGCTAACAAGAAAACACTCTATATTCACTGCCGCAGTGGTAACCGTGGCCGTCAGGCGATGGAAAAATTAGCTAAGCTTGGCGTAACGGCCGAACTAGTTAATGTTGAAGGAGGAATTATAGCTTGGGATCAAGCGGGATTTGTAACCGACTCACTGACAAATAGAATTCCCATTATGCGACAAGTTTTAATCGCAGCTGGTGGTTTGATACTACTCGGGTATGTTCTGTCAGTATCTGTGTTCGATCAATTTATCTTTCTTAGTGTTTTTGTGGGGGCAGGTTTAATGTTTGCTGGTATAAGTGGTTGGTGTGGAATGTCGTACGTACTCGCTAAAATGCCCTGGAATAAATAATTAATAAATTAAAAAATAAATTATGCGCTATCTCATTGGACTACTAGGGCTCATTGCTCTTTCAATTGGAGTTTGGAACTTTGGTGGTGAAGAATTAGAAGAAAAACAGCAAAATCAATTTAAGGTTGAGTCTCAAAAAAATGAAGATTTAGTTGACGAACTGGAAAACTATCAGGTGACTGCAGCTGATTTTGTGAATGCTGATGAGCTCATATCGAATGAAGTGACAAATGAACTGTCACAAACTGAAATCGAAGGACTTAAGTATATGCGGGAAGAGGAAAAACTGGCTAGAGACGTTTACTTGGCTTTGTACGAATACTGGAACATTCCTATCTTTAACAATATTGCCGGAAGCGAATCCACCCACATGTCAGCCGTGCTTACATTATTGGAAAAATACAATTTAACCGATCCAGCTAGTGATAAAAGAGGGGAATTTACAAACAACGACCTTCAAGCTCTCTACAATCAACTAGTAGCTGAAGGTAAAAAAACAAAAGCAGCCGCTTTCACTGTTGGGGCTAAAATTGAAGATTTAGATATCCGCGATTTGGAAGAAAATATTAATGCGACAGATAATCAGGATATTCGCATTGTCTATGAATCTTTACAACGCGGATCAAGAAATCATCTCCGGGCCTTCAATCGCCAGTTGATAAACGAAACTGGTACTAACTATGAACCAGAGTTCATGTCAGTCGAAGAGTTTAACGCTCTTATCTCTACTGGGGTTGAGAAAGGTAATGTACAAGGCCAAGGCAATCAAGGGAGTTTTGAAGGAGGTCAAAATAGAAACTCTGGACAGGGGCAAGGTACTGGTAGCAGATAGGGTAGACATTAATCTTTTATCTATGACAGACAAAATTAACTATCAAAAATATTTAGCGTATAAGCCAGAAGTGCAGGGTTTCTTCGATGGACGAACCAATACTATCAGTTACGTAGTAGCCAATCCGGAAACCAAAAAGTGCGCCATTATCGATAGCGTGATGGATTACGAACCACACAGTGCCACCATTTTCTTTGAAAATGCTGATGCAATTGTGAAGTATGTAAAAAATAAGGGTTATGAAGTGGAGTGGATTTTGGAAACCCATGTTCATGCTGACCACCTTTCGGCCGCACCGTACTTAAAAGAAAAATTAGGCGGTACTATGGCCATCGGTAAGTACATAGTCGATGTGCAAAATATCTTCGGCAAAGTCTTCAATGAAGGAACTGAGTTTGAGCGCGATGGTAGTCAGTTTGATCGGCTGTGGAATGATGGTGACACGTTTACTCTAGGTAATATTACAGCGAGTGTCATCCACACTCCCGGCCATACTCCTGCTGATATGGTCTATGTCATTGGCGATGCTGTCTTTGCTGGGGATACTATGTTTATGCCAGACTTTGGGACAGCTCGATGTGATTTCCCCGGCGGAAGCGCTGAAACGCTATATGAATCCACTCAAAAAATATTTGCCCTACCTGAAGAGATGAGGATGTTCATGTGCCACGACTACTTACCAGAAGGACGAACTGAATATGTTTGGGAGACAACAGTTGGTGAGCAGAAGAAAAATAATATTCACCTCAAAGAGGGAACAGACCCTGAACGATTCAAGTCTATGCGCGATGAACGCGACGCGAAGCTCGGTATGCCTAAACTCATCATTCCATCAATTCAGGTAAATATGCGGGCCGGCAATATACCTAAAGAAAAAGAGACAGGAAACATGATGCTAAAGATGCCAGTTAATAGTGTGTTTTCTAAGCAGCCAACAAATAAGTCTTAGACATAAAAATATAAAAAAGCTCAGGCCGGGCATCCTAGCGGATGCCCGGCCTATGTGTTGTTGTACAGATTTCTTCACACTGGGTTGAGAATAAAAACCAAGCTGGTTATTGATGCCCCTACTGAGAGGATGCAATGACCTGACTCAGGTGTTTCCCACACGTTCCAGATAAGTTTCCCTTTTCCCGAAGTGTAGAAGTACAGCTTACCGATGAAGCAAGTCGTCGCGACCACAATCCAGAATCCGGTCCAGCTCAGAGCGTCAACCCCGATAGCGGCAAACCCGAAGGTAACCACCAGAGCGAAACTGAGTGATCCGGTTGCAAAGAAGAACAAAGCGCCAACCAGATAAGCTTGTTTGGGTTTAAGCCAGCTAATCCTAGCGGCCAACTTTTCTTCCCACCCGTACCATTTACTAATCGCCGACAGAGTCATGAGTGACAGAATCATCGGCAATGCCCACGGTTCGTGGTAAATGAGTGGCATCGGAATGACTATCACGTACCAGCTAATCATGGTCTGGTCCACGAAACGCAAGAACCGACTAGGTCGCCACGTATGATACGCAGCGCTGCTGTTATATAGGCAGATTTTGATTAGTATGTACAAAACCAGCCCGGGAGACATATGGCCCCACAACAGATACGACACAAGTATCAATAACGATATATAGGCGAGGTGACAATATACCACTATTGGGTGTCTTGGATGATGAAGGTCGGGGTTCTCCTCGTTGTGAACGGGGAGGCCAGCCAGCGTAAATTGCAAAGAACGCAGCATCAGACTCTCCTCCTAAGATTGAGATTTCTGTATCCAATTTGTATTTTGCTACTATTATATATTTTGTCAAGTTTTTTATGCACAGTGGTCAAAAAATAAAAAATACAAAAGTAAATGTAAAAAGAAAGGGCCCGCGCGTACGCGCGGGCCTTAAGTGTTTGAACGAAGATGACTGGCAATTTTTTCCAGCACTTCACCGTCTGTGTCAGTTACCGGTAAGTCATGCCCACCCGGTACTTCCAGTAGTGTACCTGATACCCGAGCAGCCACTTCACGCACGTGTGATGGTGGTGTGATGGTGTCTTCGTTGGCACTCACCACGAGCACGTTTTCAAGGTTTTTACCCACCGGCACACTGCCGACGGCCGCCGACATGAGCGATGTCAGTGACTCGGGCCGTTTTGGCCAGACTGTCAGCATCTGGCGGATCGCTCCAAACGGGTTGCTCGCTAGGTAGACAGCTTCATCGAGATCAAACCGGCTACAGTTACCACCGATCATCCCAGTATTTACGAGAGCGGTGCCACGCACCAATCCGTTAGGTGCCAGCTGAGCGACGGTGTAAGCCACCAATGCCCCGAGCGAGTGCCCGCACAGAAGTACTGGTGTACCTAGCGTAGACAGCTCTTCGAGAATAACTCGGGCTCGAGACTCGATACCACCGACCAAATCCATGTTGGCTCCAACCAAGCACGTGTGGTGCTGATCGCGTGTTTCCGGCCACAAGTAGTCCGGATGTCGAAATGCTCCCCCAATCATCGCGATGGGGAGCGAGCGTTTCTTGCGCATAGCTTCCTCCATTCATAAAGCGTAGGGATTAATCTTATTGTGTCGGCAATCTGGGTGGGCGTCAATCAGAATGTGGTACTTGTGGGGCAGCTTTTTTAATGTAAGAACTGGTCTGACTGAAATGGAGTGTGCTAATTTCTTGAAGGTGGTTGATTCATGGTGAGGTAAAAAGAAAAGCCCCGCGAGTTGTGAAGTCTCGGGGACTTCTCTTGCGGGGCTTGTTGGTTGATTATTGGTGCTCTGACTTCAGGTGGTCGATGAAGCTGTCGAGCATTTCAGGCGACATAGCTCCAAAGACCGACCCTTGACACACGTACGAGGTTGCACCGAGTCGACGAAACTCGTTGTAGTGAAACCCCATCATGGCGGCAAAGGCTTGTACTTGTGCAGGTGTGACGTCGACAGACCTTGGCTTGTGCGCCTTGACACGCACCAGTTCGAGCCAGTTGTAGGCACGTAGACAAGTTGCGAAGGCATGGTCCCTGAGATTGCCCATGTTTTCTGGCAGTCCGTGCTCTTTCAACAGGGCTGCAGCACGAGTCATGTTCTCGAGCCGATATCGCAAAGAGTTCGGGCAGGGCCAGTGTTGGTCGATGCTCTCGTAGACGATACGGGCGACTTTCCAGCGCAGTACGCAGTTCATCTCCGGCTTGTGTTTCGTAATCTTCCCGAAGATCGCTTGCGTACGGATCTTTCGAGGAAAGGGTGGGATGTCCATCATTGGAAAGACCTCTTCTTTCTAGTGTTTCAGAATTAGTAAAATAATACATTAAATATTAAAAAAGTCAAATAGATTCTAATTTCCAAACATCTCTCCCTAATACAGCAAAACGATCCTTATTTTATAAGGCTCGTTTTGCTTCAGATTTGGTGGAGATGGTGGAAACGAACCATCAAGTTACTAACCAAAATATTTGTTGCCCAAATATTTTGCTAAGTACTTGCAGGCCCACCTCGCGGTTCACGGCATTTGTAAAGCCATGAACATCGCTGCGGTTGATTCGATTTCACGAAAGCAAAGTAGTTTGCTTTCTCACCATCTTCACCTAAAACACAAAACCACCCCAAAGAGGGTGGTCGTGTTTTGGTGGAGATGGTGGAAATCGAATCCACGTCCGAGAATGGTCACACATATGATTCTTCAATGCATAGCTACACTTTTAAGTTTTAATATGATGATAGGAAGTGTAGCCAAAGCTCACCATATCTAGTTCGTACATCTCGGTTTCCTAGCCGAACAGTTTAGGATTCCGCAGTCTCATTTTTATTCCACCCCACGCCACTTATGAGACTTCAGTGGGTGAAGCGTCGCTCCGGCCGGCGTTATTTACGCGAAAGCGGGTGCGAATCCAAACGCGTTAGCGTACGGACTTGGTACAGATTTGTTTGCATCTATACGTGGTTGCCTTTTAACGAATGGCGACCAATTTCGACATTGCACATATGTATGGGTCAAACCGTCGATGCCTGTCATCCCCTGAAAAAGTCCGGGGGACTTTTTCAGTTGAGCTCGGTGACTGTTCGAATTTTGGTCTGGTATCTTACCAGATGTATTCGAAAGGTATCGAACTTTCACTGAAGTCTGTAAGCAGACTCTTTCAGGGAATTTCAGTAGAAGAAAGTGGGGAGGCAGGGCGCCGCAGGCGCCCTGCACTCATGTTTCTGGATTCGTATCAGGGTGGCCGAAGTTGTGAGACCTCGGCACAGTACCCGCAATTGCGAGGCCAATGTCTTCGTCGACAGTAGTCTGGTCGCCTGGGGGATTTTCAACATGATTGTCAGCGGTGTTGCGACCACCAGCAAAAGAAATTTCTTCAGATTCAGACAAGTTCGTCTGGACTCCAAAGCAGGCAAGAAGCCAAGCAAACCATTTTGGCATGACGGGCATCATTCGGGCTTCAGCCATGAACGGATCTGTTTCTTGCTTCATGCGACTGCTCCCGTACAGTCTTGTTTCACTAGGGTATTTTCTGCTTTGGTGGTGGCACAGTCGTTGTCGTCCATGTAGCCACTTTCACGCATTGCCATTTTGTCTTTTTCAGACAAATTTCGGCCATGCCCCAAAAGCACTAGCCAAGCCAGTGCACTCAAATTTCCATCCATTCCGTACACGATAGGTCCTCCCTCGTTTCTTCAAAAAATTTCAGTTACACACAGGTGGTGCGCAGGCCGGTGGGGTACCGGCCTGCGCGAAAGTTCATCAGGCAGTCTTTTCTGCCCTCTTGCCGGACGGAGTGAGTTCTCCGAGTTCAAGCAAAACCCAAGCAATGAGCGACTCGTATAGCTCTTCGCGGTCGAGGTAAAGATTGACCGTGAGCTGGGCCAGGGTTTGGCGAGCTTTCTCTTCGGCGTAGTCTTCGGCCATCTCCAGGATATCATCCTGGTATTTTTCCTTGAGGAGACGCCACAGAAGCTTTCGAAGCTCCCTTTCTGGGTGTCCATTCAAATCTCGGTGTTCGTGAAGGAAAATGACTTCGCATTTCTTTTTTGGGGGCATTTTTCTGTCCGTTTTTGGGTTGGGGTATGGCAGTTCACTCTGAACCACCTGTATGTAACCAAAATTTTACTGAAATTTCAAAGATCGTCTGAGCTCGCGCTCGGTGTCACGCTTTTTAATTGATTCACGCTTATCTGCCTTCTTTTTACCACGTGCTACAGCAATTTCAAGCTTGATAGTGCTCTTTTTATTATACAACGAAATAGGCACTATTGTCAAACCAGATTGTTCGCTCTGTTTGTACAGTTCAGCCAGCTGTTTCTTGTTCAAAAGAAGTTTTCGAGTACGTTCTGGATCGTAATCAGCGCTAACGTTCTTTTTTTGGAAGGCCGGGATACTGGAGCCAGTTAAAAAAGCTTCGCCACCACGAATTACCACATGGGCGCCCTCGAGCTTGCCCTGGCCTTTTCGGACTGATTTTACCTCAGTACCAAGCAGCGAAATACCCGCCTCGTAGGTCTCAAGGATTTCAAAATCAAAGTAGGCCTTTTTGTTGCTCACTAATGCCATAGGTGTGGTCATAACTATACCCCGACCCTAGTTCTCAGTCTATTCAAGCACTCAGAGACTTCATAAAATACTGTAATTTAAAAACCAGGGCAGGGTATAGCAAATTCCTCGCAAAATGGGGTGATTTCTGTATAATGACGGGCACTATGAATAAGGAGCAAAAAGAAGTCATTAATTCACCAATTGTGGCTGAAAATCACGAAAAAAACAAAGAAAAAAAATCTGACAAAAAAAATCAAAGTAACTTATCTACGGAACACAAGCGTCGGATTAAGATGCCAGAAAAAATGCCGGTTGGCCCGGGTAATTTTTGGAATAACATACTTACCACTGTATTAATTTTGGTAGGATTAACTTTTTTGTATTCTTATATAGCTGAATCACAGAATCCAGTTGATGAACTATCAGTGTCGGAAGTGGTCCAACAAGTGAAGAATGGCGAAGTGTCAGAAATCGTGGTCCAAGGCAGTGCTCTGACTGTCTCGTACAAAGATGAGACTCGCAATAAAGGTGAAGCTAAGCGAGAAACCGATGCATCTATCTCGGAGACACTCAAAAACTTTGGGGTGTCAGAAGAGCAGCTGTCGGCAGTGAAGATTGATGTCCAGAATCCAACCGGGTTTGCTTATTGGCTGGGTAATTTAGCTCCTTTCTTGTTTCCACTTCTACTACTCGGTTTCTTTGCCTGGTTTTTCCTACGCTCCGTTAAAGGAGCTGGCATGCAAGCCCTTAATTTTGGAAACAGTAAAGCGCGCGTGATTGATCCAGATGATACCGTCAACAAAGTGACGTTCAAGGATGTGGCTGGTGCTAAAGAGGCGAAGCAGGAGTTGGAAGAGATTGTAGATTTCTTAAAGAATCCAAAAAAATTCCTCGACATTGGTGCAGAGATTCCCAAGGGAGTAATGATGATGGGTGCTCCGGGTACTGGTAAAACGTTGCTGGCGCGAGCCGTGGCTGGTGAGGCGGGAGTGCCGTTCTTTTCTATTTCTGGTTCAGAATTCGTGGAGATGTTTGTAGGGGTAGGCGCGAGCCGCGTACGCGATTTGTTTCAAATGGCAAAGAAAGCCGCGCCCGCGATTATTTTCGTCGACGAGATTGATGCGGTTGGTCGCGTACGCGGCACCGGCGTTGGCGGCGGAAACGATGAACGTGAACAAACCCTCAACCAAATTTTGGTGGAGATGGACGGCTTTGAACCTAACGCTAAAGTGATTGTGATGGCTGCTACAAACCGTCCAGATGTACTCGATCCAGCGCTTCTGCGACCTGGTCGGTTTGATCGGCGAGTAACTATCGACCTGCCAGATCGTGATGACCGCAAGGCTATTCTTGATGTGCATGCTCGTAAGAAGCCGTTGGCGGAAGATGTAAACTTGAATATTATTGCGCAACGGACACCTGGTTTTTCGGGTGCCGACCTATACTCACTTATGAACGAGGCTGCAATTTTAGCAGCCCGAGAAGAGCGCAAGACCGTTGGTCAGTTTGATTTAATTCGTTCGATTGAAAAAGTAATGCTTGGTCCAGAGCGTAAGAGCCATGTGTTATCTAAGAAAGAAAGATTGGTTACCGCGTATCATGAAGTCGGACACGCTTTGGTGGCTTCCGTGTTGCCATACGCTGACCCAGTCCAGAAGATTTCTATTATCTCGCGTGGTCGGGCGGCTGGGTATACGCTAAAGTTGCCAGACACCGACCGTAAAATGCAAACTCGCAAAGAATTTATGGATGATATTGCGATGACACTCGGTGGCTACGTGACAGAAGAAATGATTTTTGGAGATTTAACTACGGGCCCAAGTAACGACTTGCAAGTGGTGGCCAACATGGCGCGCGATATGGTGACAAAGTACGGTATGAGCGCCCTGGGGCCAATAGCCTTAGAGGGAACTGGTGGCCGTTTGATTGGAGGAGGAGTAAGTGAAGATCGGGGGTACTCTCCGCAGGTAGCCAAGCAGATTGACGATGAGGTGTCACGTATTATTGAAGAGGGTAAAGAAACGGCCCGAGTAGTTCTTACCAAGCATCGCAAAGCCCTTGATACTATCTCTAAAAAATTATTTGAGCTTGAGACATTGGAACGTGAAGAGTATGAAGCTCTCCTTAAACAAGAAGGAGTAGAAATAAAAGACGCATATCGAGAGGAACGAGAAGCAGAAGAAAGAATCGGTGATCCTACCAAAGCGATTGAAGTCAGTGAACAGTCTTCATCAGAATCAGTTTAATTTATCCCCAAAGGATTTTACTAGAAAGTAGATTTATAAGGTATAAATATGTAACTGGAGGTCGGCCCGCAGGGCCGACCTTTTTCTGTGTCTATAAACACCGACCAGTTACTTATAAGTAATTTAAAGTATATATACATGAGTAAAGCAATTAATTTAGAAATTTTTAAGAATTACATCCCAACTATCGTGATGGGAGTTGCGATGTGTTTCTTGTCGTTCATGGCTGTTGTTCCTGCGGTCCATGCTGCAGAAACTACTTCAGATGATCAATCTTCTGCACAAGAAGAACGACGGGCTGCCATGAAAGCCCAAATTGAATCACTTCGAGCCACTATCGCTGAACGTAAAGCTGCGATGGAAGCTAAACGTGACGAAATGAAAGTTGAGCACACAGAAATGAAGACTGAACTGAAAGAACAACATCAGCTTGATAAAATAACTTTTTTCGCTAGTCTGGAAGGTAAAACCGAAGACGAAAAAAAGGCAGCGATGCTTTCTTTTATTGAACAAATAAAAGAGCAAATTGCTGCTCGTAAAGCAGCGATGGAAGTTAATCGTGTAGAGATGAAGACACAATACACGGAAATGAAGACTGACCGTGAGGCGATGCGATCTTCTCTTCTAGAAAAAATCGCTGAGCTTCGGGCAAAACTAGCTGACCGTTTACAAACTGCTGATACAAACAGTGGTGAAGAGATGGATAATTCTGATGACACAAGTAGCGAAGAGCTTGATGATTCAGAAGATGATTCAGGTGAAGAAGTTGAAAATTCAGAAGATGATTCTGACGTTTCAACAGAAACTGACGAAGAGGAAGAAATGTAATATTTTTTCGTACGTAGATCAAAAAGGCCCGCAGCTCTGCTGCGGGCCTTTTGTTATTTAGTTTTAATATCAGTAATCAAACCGTCTTCCATATAAAAAATACGATCACATGGTTTAGCATACTCTTCTTCATGAGTGACCATTACAATTGTTTGGTTGTTCTGTGTATGTAGACAATCTAGAAGTTCAATTATTTGTTGACCAGAAACAGAATCAAGGTTGGCAGTCGGCTCATCAGCAAAAATTATTTTAGGTTTCCCAGCCAAGGATCTGGCAATCGCGACTCGTTGTTGTTCGCCACCAGATAATTCTCCGGGCAGATTATTGTATTTATCTTTCAGACCAACTTCATCGAGTGATGTATCAGATTTTTCTCTAGCTTCAGACCAATCCATCCCTTTCATAAGAAGTGGCATCATGACGTTTTCTCTGGCACTTAAATCTGGCACTAGGGCGTAGTCCTGGAAAACATAACCAAGAGTGTTAAGTCTAAAAGCAGTCCGCTCTTTTTCATTTAAGGGCACTATGTCAGTTCCATCAACTATGATCTCTCCTTCAGTGGGAACATCCAAAGCTGACAACTGGTACATAAGCGTCGATTTACCTGCTCCCGATTTGCCCATTATCGCCACAAATTCTCCTTCAGCTATAGAAATATCGATTCCCTTAAGGACATGAGTGATTAAATCATCCTTTCCAAATGTACGATGTATGTTTGTGGCTTCAATAATGTTCATAAAATGTAGTATCACTTACGGCCTAAAATGGCATTTAGAGTATTTTGTCTAACTATCATCCAGGCTGGTACAAAACCAGCTGCTAACGTAACAAAAAACAATACCACGAAACGCAATGCTGTTTCATTTGGTGGAGCTACTAATATGCCATCACTAAAAGGAAATTGAATTGGATGTTGTTCGAAATAACCAAGGAGAAAACCATAGATGAGAAGTGCACCCAAGGCTGACCCAGCTAAGGCATAGAAAGCCGCTTGTAGAACGTAAGCAATTTCAATCGCTTTGCGCTCTATACCGATACCTTTGAGGATACCAATATGTCGGCGTCGGGAGAGTGCATTGATAAAAATAATAATAAAAATAGTGATAGAAGCTACAATCAACCCAATAGAACCTATGAATGTTCCGAGGAGATTCATAGTGCTTTTGATATCAGTTATAAATTTAGGCTTGCTTTCTTCAAAAGTTTGGATTTTAGCATAGTTTCCAATACCTACTGCCTCGAGTGCGGCCTTTAATTCAGACTCAGAATTTCCAGATTTCATCCGTACAACTATTTGGTCTGCATTTTGATCAACCCGGCCGAAGAGACGACGAAATTCACGTTCTGGAATGTATGTGTTGAGAGAAATGTCGTCCACTTTCGACTGGACAACACCTTTGACTATAAATTCTTTTGTGACGTTACCGACTGTGAGGCGAACAGTTTCACCAGGCTGTTTTATATCCAAAGTATCAAAAACATCACCAAACTTGTCTGCCGACTCAGCCAAATAATAGTAACCGATAAGTATGTATCCTTCTTCATCAGGGTTTAAATATTCACCTCGTATAATATTTGAACGCAAATGAGACATTTGGTCTTCTTGAATGGGATCGATACCAGTCACATTTACTGTGGCGATATCTCTTTTGGCACTGAGATCACGACGTTCTTTATAGTTGGCTTCCAAAACAGCGTTACCTCGATATCGCACTCCGTATGTTTCAATCTCGGGGTATGAACCCAATTCTCGAATGATAACAGGGGTCTCGATAATAGATTTTTCATCAGGCAAACGTGATAGAACTAAGTCACCCAATGATTCGTCCCGAACGGCTCGCTCTGCTCCAGTAATTAATCCTACCAATACCCCTGAAACCACAACTAGATTTAAAAATGTCAGCATCATGACAAAAATAATGAGGGAGGTCGTCCAAAAACTGGCTCGTTGAATCTGGCGAAAACCAAGTAGAAGACCGATGCGAAAACTTCTCATACTATGGTGCTACAACTGTGGTTCCTTCTGGGACACCATCTATAGCCAAAAAGCCATCATTGCCAGTAAAGATAATATCGACCTCTTTTTCAGTCAGTATTTTTGTATCACTATCTTTTAACACTAAAACAGTAGCTCGACCCTCTGTAATCGTGACAAAGCGTTTTGGTATTCGTAGAACGTTTTCCTTTTTGTTGACGATAATATCGACATCAGCGTTGAGTCCTGAGCGTAACCAGTCTGGTACTTCTTCAAATTGCATAGTTGCTTCAAAGTAGGCTACTCCATCTATCTCTGTAGCAATTGGTGAAATAAAGTGAACTTTAGAGGCAACAGTTTCGTTAGCTTGAGCGTCAAAAGTAATGTTGGCTGGTTGACCGACAGCAAGCTTAGTAACATCAATTTCCGGGATTCGCACTGTCATGTTGAAATTATCTTTTGCGAGCACCGTCACGATTGGTACGGTAGTGACTGTTTCTCCAGGAAGAATATCGATATCCGTCACCACACCATCAAAAGGAGCTTTTATTTCTCGATCTACTAAAGCAGCGTCAACAACCGCTAACCTAGCTTGAGCGCTTGAAACACTGGCGTTAGCTCGTAACAACTCTTCACTACGTGGATCAGCGTTCTCCAGGGTTGCTTGTTTGGTCGCTAGTTCTAAAGCTTGTTCAGCACTACGAATAGCGTTCTCAGCCTGTTCAAGAGCAAGCTCATAAGCGTTTAGATTAGTTACGTAGTTACTGGATTGTTTATTAGGTATTTTCACTACCCAGTTACTGTTAGTGTAGCCGCCACCAGTTCCAAACTGAATGAATAGGCCGCACGAACCAAAGCTACCTGGTTGATCAATAAAAGCATTGTAAGTGCCTGTCTCTAGACCAGTAATGCGGTACGAAAATTTTGACTTAGCACCGGAACGAAACACATCAATAGAATAAGCACCTTCTTCGTCACATTGGTACGTGCCAGTTATAGTTGGAGCCACTGCGTTTTCACCGCTGTTTTTAGATAAGGCACTTAAGTCTGAAGATAAAAGGGTTCGTCTGGCGTTATTAACTTTTTCTAATTCAGTTCGGCGAGTTTGATCAAGTTTCTCTTTGGCAATGGCCACTTCAGTTTCGGTTACCGTACGAGCTTCACCACGTGGTCCAGATAAGAGCTGGTCACGATCAGCTTGAGCTCTTACTAAATCAGCTTGAGCATTCTGCCGGTCAGCCAGAAGACTATCCCGACGTAAGATAACTAGTGGGTCACCTTGTTTTACTTCATCTCCTTTGGTCACTAACACTTTATCAATAATGCCAGTCACCGGGAAAGCCAGTTCCGCGGCGTTTTGGGCTTCAACAAATCCAGAAACTGAAACAATCTCAGTCACGTCGCCTCTTTCTACGGTTGCAGTAAACAGCTCTGGTCCGTTGTTACTATTCAACTTAAACAAAAGAGAAGCTGCCAAAAAGATTAATACTCCGGCAATAATCAAATAAAGTCTCCTTTTTCTAAGAAGTATGTGCATCAAGAATAGTATAACGTATCAAGTGAAATTTGCTGTACGCGGTTTGTTGTTATAGAGTATGTCAACTCTATCCGCCAGTAGCTCAGTTGGTAGAGCGCAGAGCTTATACCTCTGTGGTCCTTGGTTCGAGTCCAAGCTGGCGGACAAATGAATATTTGGAGTTTGTTCGCGGACTCGAAAAGCTTTTGTGAGATTTATGGAGTTTACGAACAGAAATATCCAAAAGGTGTACAGAACCTGTAAGGTTCGAGTCCAAGCTGGCGGACAAAGAAATAGGCGCCCAGAAACTGGGCGCCTACGAACGAACATAGCTGGAAGTTACTCCAGCACAGAACGTCGGCGAACATGGCGATCGCTCGGGTTGGGAGCGCGGAAAATATTCCAGTCCCAATCAAGAGTTGCGTTATTTATTCGCTTGAGGTGTCGGCCGTCAAAGACGACGTCTGACCTGCCTCGCTTGAGGACGATGTTACCGTCGTGTATCCGTACCGCTTCGGGTCGAGCCGACACTTTGACAGGGGTTGGCAGTTCGAAGAGAACTGGATCTTCCCAACTCGGTTTCTTGATGGCGACCACACCATCATAGATGGCGTGACCGCGGGAGTGAAGGTAGAAATCGGCCTCTTCGTCGAGAGGATTCTTGTTGAGTTTTCCCTTCAGTTTAATCCGGGCCCGCCCCAATATTTTGGTTATCATTTTTTGCTCCGTTGTACGTGGTTTCTGCTTATATATACGTATGAGACGGGTTTTTCTTACAGAAATGTAAAAAAGTGGTCCGGCCGCACAGCGGCCGGACCCATCTTCCTCACACCGATACAAAGGTATGAATCGAATATGGTGGAAAATGTATTTCTTCCCGACCATTAATTTTCACACCCATGTGTAATTGAAGCTCGTGACGTATTGGAGACACAATGTTTTCAGTCACAACGACATACATTGGTTTTGTGTGATGTTGGAGAACTACTAACTTCATATCAAGGTCTGGTTGTCGCTCCAGTACCAGATTGCGCGCGTCCTTTTTTCGCACCATTAAGATCATCATATATTTTCCTTGTGGAAAACAATAGCGATTCGCTTCGGTTTCGTCTTCCAAAAGGAACGTTAGACAGCTCTCCTGTAGCAACTCTATTTCCGGAGAATCAACTAAGGGTGGTACATCAAGTGACTGCGCAAACATACCTAGTTCTGGAGCAAAACAATCATGCAGCGGGATTTGAAGGTTCATGACACTTTCTTTCTCTGATGTAAGACATCGTTTTTACTAGCTGATAGCTACGGTAGCAAAAATGGGAGAGAGGTCAAGTTACTATCGTATTTTTCTTGCCAAAAGCGGAATTTAGGTATTTACTACGTTTAGGTACGTTCAGGTGCCGGGTCAATGGAGGAGATACACCTTGAAACCAACTTGGACTCTTCATGTTCAACTCAAGGACGCAGCCACGCTGTAGAACGGAGGTGTGTATCTCAGGGCCGGCCAATACTGTTGGCAAGAAGCCCAAAGTCTAGAACTTAAAAGCCGCACTCGTGTGCGGCTTTCCTTATTTATTCTAAATGAAGTTCTTCACCGAGATGTGAAACTTTGTAGGCGATGAGAGGGAAGGTTTTGATAAGATTAGGATTTTTAGCGACTAACGTCTGGGCTTCGGTCCGGGCGGCTTCCACCAACTTTAGGTTTTTAATGGCTTCCATCCCGAGATCAGACAGGCCGGACTGTTTCTGGCCATACAGATCACCTGAGCCTCGGAATTGTAAGTCGTGCTCAGCCAATTCAAAACCGTTTTTGGCAGTCGAAAGCGCTTTGAGACGTTCTTTGGTTTTGTCGCTTTTGCTTTCCGTCACGGCAAAACAATAGGGCTGGTGCGTCCCGCGAATCACACGACCACGCAGTTGATGGAGTTGAGACAAGCCAAAACGTTCCGCGCCTTCGATAATGATGTTAGTGGCGTTGGGGACATTGACGCCGACTTCTACCACTGAAGTGGCCACCAAGATATCAAACTTATGCTCGTTAAATTCTTGCATAACCTTGTCCTTCTCGGCTGGTTTCATTTTGCCGTGGAGGACGCCAATTTCATATTCTTGAAACACGTCACGCTTGAGCCGTACCGCTTCGGCTTTGACACTTTTTAATATAAGCGCTGTTTGTTTGTCTGGATCCGGTTCGTCGATGCGCGGACAAATGACGTAGGCTTGCCGGCCGGCCGCGAGTTCGGCGCGGACGTGTTCGTACATCTTTTTCTGCTGACTGGGGCCAATAATTTCAGTCTTGACCGGTTTGCGGCCGGCCGGCATTTCATCAAGCAAGGTTATATCCAAATCCCCATAGATAGTGAGAGCGAGGGTCCGTGGAATCGGGGTGGCGGTCATCGAGAGCAGGTGGGGCATGCGCGCGTCTTTCTTGGCTAACTGTTTGCGCTGGTTGGTACCAAAACGATGTTGTTCGTCGATGATTACGTACGCCAAATGTTTGAACTCGACACTTTTGTAAATCAAAGCGTGTGTGCCAATCAAAATAGGAATTTCACCGTTCTTCACCCACTTGAGTAACTGGGTGCGCGAAATATTGGTCGGTTTGGTCGGGTCAACTTTGCTCGGGAACTTCTGACAGCCACTGCCAGTAATCAGACCGATTTGAATCGGGAGATGATGAAAATATTCGATAAAACTTTCAAAGTGTTGCTTGGCGAGGATTTCGGTGGGGGCCATGTAGGCTACCTGCAAATTACCCCACTCTAAATCTGCTGATTTGGGAACCTTTCTTTGTTGCGGAGCCTCTGGGTCTCGGTCGCCGTAGTCTTCTACGTCTTCCTCGCCACCTTCTCCGCGCCTCGAAATCTTCTCCAAATCAGCAGATTTATTCTTTTCAATATTAGCCTTAGAAGATTTTAGTCCTTCCGGAGGGTGAGAAGTAGCCACTGCGTAAGCAGTCGTGGCCGCAACGGCTGTCTTGCCACTTCCCACATCGCCTTCAAGTAAGCGTGACATAGCGTGGTTGCCGTTGAAGTTTTTGAGGATTTCGTTGATTGATGTATTTTGGCTCTTGGTGAGTTGGAAGGGGAAACGTTCGGTGAATTTTTTGACATGCTCAGGGCTCGTAGCGAAACTGTAAGTTGAGGCAGCGTTGGCGAGTGCGCGGTTTTGGGCATTTTGTACCTGGATGTAAAAGACTTCCTCAAAAGCAAAACGCTTACGGGCACTCTCCGCATGTTCGGCTTTTTTAGGGGAGTGAATCCAGACCAAGGCAGTTTTAAGCACGGGTAGTTTGTAGCGCTTCAAAATTTCTTCCGGAATTGGATCAGGTAATGTGTCTAAAATACCTTTTTCAAAACACTTAAGGACAGTGTGATAGAACCATTTACTTGTCACACCTTTCGTCTCGCGGTATACGGGATAGATAGTGTCGTCGATCTCCGCATCTGTCCCTTTAAAAATAGAATCATGGCGATCAATTGGCAGCGAATCCAGCTTTTCAACTTCTGGGTTGGCAATATAGAGTTTGCCGTCGCTCCCAGTCACTTTGCCAGCGACTTTTACGTACATACCATCGGTATACATCTTGGCTAAATACGGTTGGTTGAACCACATGATTTTAATGCGGGCTGAGCCGTCTTCCACCCAACCCTCAGCAATAGGTCGTTTGCTTTTCCAGGCTCGGCGGGCTTTGAGCCCGCCGAGCTGCCCATAGACAATTGCTTCCTGGTCTTTACGCAGTCCTTCAACCGCTTGTATATCGGAAATATCTTCGTAACGCGCTGGCAGGTGATAAAGTAAGTCTTCCACAGTTTCAATCCGTAAGCGTTTCAAGGCTTTCTGGTGAGAAACATCAATTCTAAAATGATCTGTAAGTGAGTCACGGGGTCGCATAATCTCTCTATCATACAGCAGAAAAGGTAATATCTAAGCCTTCGCCTGACATTGACAATATTGTTTAAATATGTTATTATATAAAGACAATACTGGCACTACCAAAAAGGAGGATTTGCCATGAACATTCAGAATTTCCACGCCACGGGCACCGCCAAGAACGCGTTGGTTACGCGAGTCATCGATGATGAAAATGATGGTCAGCGTCGGCAGTTCGCCTTCGCGGCGACCGAAACTGGCGATGTTTTCATCCATCTTGGGGTGGTCGCCGACTTCGCTCACGAATTTGACCAGAACGTCAGCATTCAGGCGGGAGACCATCTTGACCTCCACTATGAGGTCAATGAGAACGGAGGCCGGCTGCAACGGCGGGCGACCAAGCTCCTCGCTCATCGCAAGGGTGATGTCTGCGAAGGCGTCATCACTCTCAACCGGAAGGGCTTCGGCTTCATTCTGGCGGATTCGAAGTACGGACTCGAGAAGTCCATCTTTGTCACCAACGCGATGGTCAAGGATGCCGAGCTCACCGATGGTGAGCGGGTTCAATTCTCCCACCGTGTTGTCGAAGCTGGCTTGCGGGTCGTCTGGGTCTCGAGCGAGTTCAGCAACGTGCATCGTCCTGCTCTGCAGTACGATGGCAATGCTGACATGATGCAGTTTGGACGTGACAACTCGCGCAGTGGCCCTTCGGCTGAAGCAAAAGCCCGCAAGGCAAAACGTGCCGAGGAAGATCGTCAGATACGGCAACAGATGCGTGGTGCTTCTGGCGGCGGTGGCAAAATGAAAGCCGCCGTCGGTAAATGAACATTGCCCAAGTGGACTGCAAAGCGTCGCGGATTTATCCGCGGCGCTTTTTCATTTTGTAATTTTTGTTGATATTTTTGGTATATCAAAGCGGAAGAAGTATAATGTGCCTTCACTAAATTATTTTCATGGCCACACCAAAAAAAAATTATAATACATTGTCCTTAGCATTACATAAAAAACTAAAAGGAAAGTTAGAAATTAAACTTAAGCATCCGCTAAAAAATAAAGATGACTGGAGTATGCTGTATACACCTGGTGTCGGCGCAGTAGCGTCATACGTGGCGCAAAATCCTCACGAAGCCAATTTGTATACCAGTAAAGGCAACTCGGTAGCTATCATCTCAGATGGTTCAGCCGTACTTGGTTTGGGCAATCTTGGCCCTTATGGCGCCTTGCCGGTCATGGAAGGGAAGGCGGCTATTTTGAAGTCGGTCGCTAACATAGACTCGTGGCCAATTGTGTTGGGGACTCAAGACGTGGATGAAATTGTAGCGGCGGTGAAAGCTATCGCTCCGACATTTGGCGCTATCAACTTAGAAGACTTTTCAGCACCGCGATGTTTTGAAATTGAGAAACGATTGAAAGAAGAATTGGATATTCCGGTGATGCATGATGATCAACACGGCACTGCCATTGTGGTGCTGGCCGGACTTATCAATGCGTACAAACTGACCAAGCGTTCATTTAAGGATTCGCGCATTATTATTCAAGGAGCGGGCGCCGCGGGAGTGGCGATTGCTAAGCTCATTAAGCTCCACGCCCCAGACGTGCACATCATTATGCTCGACAGCAAAGGAATAATCTGGACTGGCCGCAAAGACCTCGCCCCCTATAAAAAACAACTGATTAAAGACGGAATAATTTTTGCTGAGGAAGGAGGGGACTTACTTAAAGCTTTGGTGGCGGCTGATGTGGTAATTGGAGTATCTGGTCCAGGTAGTATTTCGCGGCATCATATTGAACAGATGGCCAAGGATTCGATTGTATTTGCTCTGGCTAACCCAATACCAGAAATTTACCCTGAAGATGCCAGACGAGCAGGAGCGTTGGTGGTAGCAAGTGGCCGGAGTGACTTCCCAAACCAAGTGAACAACTCACTGGTTTTCCCAGGCATTTTCCGTGGCGCTTTAGATAAAAAGGTAAATAGTATTACTGACGACATGAAGCTTAACGCGGCGAAAAAACTGGCCGCCTTGGTCAAAAAGCCGACGGTTGGTGAAATCATTCCTCACATTAGTAATCCGAAATTAGTACAGACTATTGCGAGTGCAGTGAAATAGCTTTTAAAATTTTAAATGTGATGGTATTCTCCACTTAGATAAGGAATGAAGTAAAAAAGGGGAAAGTAGAATGCAAAATCAAGCATTGCACTGTCTGCTCGGGCATGGTGAAGAAGATCGTCCCGAGGTATACATAGGGTTTTGTCGGGCTTATATAAGTGCTGAAAACAGTAAGCATGATACCGACAAGCATAAGAGTAACCTTAAGCTGCTGCAAAAAGAGTATGGCTTTTCAGATGAAACATGTGAAAGCCTGATGACACAAGCTCGTGTTGGCATGAAGCAGGCATCGGAATTAATCGATACAATCTTGAATGCGGCTGAATAAATAATCCTACAAAAAACCGCTTTTATAGCAACCTGATACTTCTGTCAAAAATGCGCCCTAATTAGGGCGTATTTCTTTTTATATTCAATAATTTTATGCTATTCTACAGCGTACAAATTTGGGGGTGAAAAGCAAACTGCTTTGCTTTTCATCCGGTTTGTGAACGTAGTGAGCAAAAAGGTCATTGTGAGTTTACGAGCAGACCTTAGGTGAAAACCAAACCGAAGGTTAGAGTAGACACAGGCTCTGACAAAATAATATATGGAGAGTTGGCTGAGCTGGGTGAGGAAGAAACTGCTTTCATCCGAACCGACCCTTGAGGGTCGGACCACTCAGCCGGCTTGAAATGAATATGGAGAGTTGGCTGAGTGGTCGAAAGCGCCTCACTGCTAACGAGGTAGGGTCTAAAAGCCCTCAAGGGTTCGAATCCCTTACTCTCCGCATCATCGAGCTAGCTCGAGGAACCTTATTTTAAGTAGTATTTTAGAAGTGTAGTTTAGATAGTGTTTGAGACACCGGAACTTTTTAATAGTGTCTAAGGCGCTAGCAGCAGTTTATTTTTACCTAAATCTTGCAGTGTAGTTCCAAGAAAAGCGTGGTCGAAACTTGTCTAATAATTAGCTAAATACGCACCTATTGAGAGTAGTATCCTTGCAGGAAAAGCACCTGGTGCTTTTCCTGCAATGCATGATAAAATTATCAGAATGTTCTCACGGGTATTTAATCTAAAGATTTCTTTCACGCTCCTTTTAGCGTCACTATTGCTAGCGGGTTCTTTGGGTGTTTCTCATGCTGGAATGAGTATGGATATGGACGGCAATATGAGCGATTGTCCATTTATGCCAGGAGTGTCTATCTGTTCTATGAGTCCAATCGAGATGATTGCCGCTTCTCAAAGTTTCCTCAGTAACATCACCTTAAATCAAGACCCGTTTCTCTTACTTGTTTCAGTTGCCCTCATTCTCACAGTCTTTCCTCAGTTTTTTTCTCCCCCCAAATTATCCCTACGTCATAAGCCTATCAAGAAGAGACTTGTCGTTCGTTCCAGTTTTCTAGAAGACGCTTTTTCGGATGGTATTCTCAACCCAAAGTTGTTCTAAATTTTCTGCAAAAAAGAATATTCACCTGTGTGAATGATTTTCTTTTACCTCATTGCGTAGAAACTATTAGCAACAACTACTATGAATAAAATACACACCTATAAAATTAAAGGGATGCATTGTGCCTCATGTGCCAGCATTATTGAACGAACACTTAAGAAAAGCGGAAAAGTTGAATCAGTTGAAGTAAACTACGGTACTGAAAAAGCCAAGGTTTCTTTCAATGAATCAGAGTTTACTCCGCAAGACCTAGAAAAACTCATCGAACCACTTGGCTATACCTTAGATATTCCACAAACTGCACAAGAAATGGGTATGTCTCCAAATGAGCATGCCGAACACTTAGGAATGAACCAAACCAAAAAAGAAAAACTAGCAGAAATTAAGGACATGAGAACGAAAGTTTACTCAGCCCTTCCACTCGCCATATTCAGTATCATTGTTATGGGCTGGGATATTCTCGCTGAGTTTGATCTGGTTTCTCCTATGTCGGAAAACTTAAGTGAATTTATCCATCATCTCCTACCCTTATTTGCGACATACGTCCTGTTTGTAGTTGGAAAACCATACCTACTTGGATTCTATCGCTTTCTGCGTTACGGCAAAGCAAATATGGACACCTTGATTGGTATTGGAACTTCAGTAGCCTATCTATACAGTTTTCTCGTGACTGCTCTTGAAGTACCTCTATCTGCATACATTGACGTTGATGTTACCTATTATGATGTGACGATTGTGGTTATTACATTTATTGCTCTCGGTAAATATCTAGAAGCCAAATCAAAACTAAAAACAGGCGATGCTATCGAAGCACTGCTTACGCTTCAAGCAAAAGTTGCCTTGGTACTTAGAAATGGTATAGAGACGGAAATTCCGATTGACCAAGTGGTACATGGAGACCAAATTGTTATCAAACCGGGAGCAAAGATTCCTGTGGATGGCACTATTTCTGAAGGGACATCATTCATTGATGAAGCCATGGTGACTGGCGAACCGATTCCAGTTGAAAAAACTATTGGTAATACGGTAGTCGCTGGCACAATCAACACCACTGGCTCTTTCACGTTTACAGCCACAAAAGTTGGTTCTGAGACATTACTCGCCAACATAATTAGAATGGTCGAAGATGCCCAAGGTAGTCGCGCTCCAATACAAGCACTGGCTGATAAAATATCGAGTGTATTTGTACCAGTTGTACTCGTGTTTGCTTTTATCACTCTCGGAGCGTGGTTATTTCTCGGTACTGAGTCACTCGGCTTTGCTAAAGCACTCTCGTACGGACTTACTTCGTTTGTGGGGATTCTTGTTATTGCTTGTCCATGTGCGCTTGGTCTAGCAACCCCGACAGCAATTATTGTTGGAGTTGGTAAGGGGGCAAAGGAGGGTATCTTAATTAAAGATGCAGCGACACTGGAGAAACTTCATGCCGTAGATACGATTGTGGTTGATAAAACAGGCACTATCACCAAAGGAAAACCAGAGTTGGTTAGCATCCAAAACTACTCCTCGAGTCCTGACGAAGAAATTATTGCAATTCTTGCATCGCTGGAACGAAAGTCAGAACACCCAATCGCTCACGCCATTACCCAGTATGCTAAGACACATAAGATTGAAGAGAAATCAGTGCAAGATTTTGAAACCAAGAAAGGTATGGGACTAATGGGTACAGTTCATGGTACTCAATACTTTGCCGGAAACACAAAACTGATTGAAGACATGAAGCTATCGTTTGATACTTCACACCTTACCAAAGAAACTAGTGAGGGGAAAACTCCGGTAATACTAGCAACAGAGCATGATGTTCTCGCTACTGTCTTTGTGGCTGACGCCATTAAACCTGAAGCGGTTGAAGCAGTGAAGAATCTACATAAACTCGGTATTAAAGTAACCATGCTGACAGGAGACAACAAACAAACAGCTGAAGCAATCGCTAAAGAAGTTGGTATTGATGATGTGGTAGCAGAAGTACTGCCAGAAGAGAAACTAGCGTACGTTCGTGACTTGCAAAGCAAAGGACATATAGTGGCTATGGCGGGAGATGGGGTAAATGATGCACCAGCACTCGCCCAAGCTGACATTGGTATTGCGATGGGAACAGGTACGGACGTGGCGATTGAGACTGCCGGAATTACGCTTCTACATGGTGATATATCCAAATTAGTAAAAGCGGTTCGGCTTTCTAAGATGACCATGCGAGGAATTAAACAGAATCTCTTCTGGGCGTTCTTCTACAACATTATTGGGATTCCACTAGCGGCTGGAGTATTCTTTCCGTTCTTTGGCTGGCTCCTTAGTCCAGTATTTGCCGGATTTGCTATGGCTTTCTCCAGTGTGTCAGTAGTCGGAAACTCACTTCGTATTAAGGCTAAAAAACTTTAGTATGAAAAAAGAAACCCTACAACAACTTATAGAGTCTAAGACAGAATTATTACTACTTGATATTCGTGAAATTGAGGAATTAAGAGACTCACCAACAATCAAGGGTTCTGTGCACATGCCCATGGGTAAAGTATTTACCGAGTCAAGTAAAGGTAACCTTCCAAAAGAAAAGCACATAGTGGTGTTTTGTCGCAGTGGTAAGCGAGCAGAGATTGTTGAAGCTGAACTACGGACAGCAGGCTACAATATTGATGGCCTAGAAGGTGGATTACTCGCTTATACACCTGAATAATATGAAGACATACACACTTCATGTCAGTGGTATGCACTGTGCATCTTGCCCAATGCTTATTGAGGGAGAACTCACTGATCTGCCAAATATCACCACGGCCAAGGCATCGCTCAAATATAACCACGTAGAAATCACTGGAGACTTTGAAGGCAAAGGTCTTGAAGAAATAGCACGGGAACTCACCTTAATCACAAAATCTCATGGCTACACTCTCTCACTAGAGAAACAAAGTCATGACGCAAAATGGCATGAGTTTGGAATTGCTATACCAATTGCTATCGGCTTCATTGCCTTCTTCATCATCCTCCAGAAACTTGGCCTGGTGAATCTGGTAACTACTTCTGAAGTCTCATACGGTACAGCCTTTCTAATCGGTATGATTGCTTCGGTATCTACTTGTATGGCTGTGGTTGGAGGATTGGTACTTTCAATGTCTGCCAACTATGCTAAAGAAGGTGACAAAGTGCGTCCACAGATGCTCTTCCATATTGGACGACTGGTTTCGTTCTTTGTATTAGGAGGTGTGATTGGTGCACTGGGAACTGTGTTTAAGATTGGTGTGACTGGTTCGCTTATTCTCAGTCTGATTGTTGCTCTCGTACTTCTTATTCTCGGTATCAACCTACTTGATGTATTTCCGTGGGCAAAGAAACTACAACCAACTCTACCTAGATTCATTGGTAATCACGTACAAGGACTGAAGCAGATAAATCATACCCTCACCCCAATTCTTATCGGTATAGCAACGTTCTTCTTGCCATGTGGATTTACGCAGTCAATGCAAATATATACCCTTACTACCGGTAGCTTTCTATCAGGTGCACTCACTATGTTTGTGTATGCATTGGGTACACTACCAGTCTTAGCTATACTCTCGTTTAGTTCACTGACTATCCACACCAAAGCTCGTTCAGGTATCTTCTTCAAAACAGCTGGTTTAGTGGTGTTATTCTTTGGACTCTTCAATCTGCACTACGGTCTTGTAGCGGCAGGCATTATTCCTTCATTATTTAGCTTCTAGTATGAAACCAACTATTATTGCAATTATTATCGGCGGAGCATTTGTGGTAGGGGCATTCATACTGTCTCGAGGTGGAGGGGTGCCAGTTGAATCAGTTCCAGTAAATAACGTAACTGTTGAAGATGGAAAACAAGTTGTGTCTATATCAGCCAAGGGTGGATATTCGCCCCGTCTTTCAAAAGCGAAAGCGGATATGCCCACCATACTTAAAGTTGAAACGACAGGTACATTTGATTGCTCATCGGCTCTGAGTTTGCCGTCAATTAGCTACCAAAAGAATCTTCCACCATCAGGTGTGACTGAAATTGAACTTCCTCCTCAAGAAGCAGGTAGCACATTCAAAGGTCTCTGTGCCATGGGGATGTATGGGTTTGAGATTGCATTTGAGTAAGTAGTAGCGACATAGTGCAGTCACATGGACAGTAGTTGTCGCTTCATGGGTCAAAACAGCGTTATACTTTCGAATACCTCCTTGGTAGAACTAAATAACTAATTCCTACCAAATCAAAGATAACAGTGATTGTTACACCAGTGTGTTATGGTCATTTACACAACTAAATTCCGTAATATCTGAATTCTTGATTGTATGTACCTCCTCTTCTTACAAAGTTCTGAAAGCCACATGCTTTGCCCACACCATCGAACTAGCACGAG
>JBGSYZ010000008.1:0-14856 GCA_041750655.1 Minisyncoccia bacterium
GCGGGGGGCCCGATGCCCGCCGCGCTTTCCCGCCACGTCCTTGGCACATTTACTCGTCGCGAAGAAACTAAACTCGAAGCAGTAAAAGAGAATATCCGACAAGCTCTCAAAATAATAATCACCGATGGTGTTACCGCGGCAATGAATCAATATAACTAAGTGGAGAAGCGGTGCACAAACTCAGCTTGGGCTAAGCGCCTGCCGAGTTGTGCATGTTTCTCAGGGTTATTCTTGGCCATTATGCGGAGTTCACGTTCAGTTTCGTTTAGTTTTGACCGATTAACACTGACGTATTTAATAGCTTCTTCTTTAAAAATATCAAGCAAAAATTGCTCACACTCCTCTGAGTTATAAATAACGATTTGAAATTCTAAGAATTCATGCATTTTGTCGATTTTGCGTTCAAAAAAAGGCAAGGCCCAGAGCACAATTAAGACAAAGCCTGTGAGAGCAAACGTGAGTCCGACGTCGCCAGCGCCCATACCCATACCCAGGGAGGCCACCAACCATATTGTCGCGGCGGTGGTTAAACCACGAATATTCATACCAACTTTTATGATAGCGCCAGCTCCCAAGAAACCGACACCAGTAACAATGGAAGCCGCAATACGAGAAGGTTCCGTGTCACCAATTTCCTTGGAGAGAACAGTAAAGAGCGCTGAACCAGTAGCAATCAAAATCATCGTCCGCAAGCCAGCAGTTTTGTCGTGGTACTCTCGCTCGAGGCCAATCAAACCGCCTACAAAAGCCGCTAAGAGCACTAATATAAAATAATGTCCTTCCATACTCTAAAAATTTTAGCACGCTATCTGTACAAATTTTTACGTTCTCCTCTTAATTATGAGGGAATATAATAATGTTGGTCAGCACGAAAAAACTCCCTTCAGGGAGTTTTTTCGTGCTTTTAATTAGTTAGGACGGGAGTTTGGAAAATTACTTCTTAACCTCACCACCTTCCTTGAAAGAAAGCGTCATGCGTTGGTCTTTTGGTTCAAAGAGAGTGATTTTGAACTTATGAACGGCACCGAGTGAAAGGGCTTCGCGTAGTGCTTCTTCTGACTCAAATTCAGAAATATGTACCAAACCAGCTACTCCTTCTTCAATAGAAGCCAGTGCGCCGTGTTTGTTGTACTTGATAACCACTCCTTCGACGATTTGATCTTTCTTGTATTTCTTAGTAGCAGTTACCCACGGGTTTTCTTTAAGTTGCTTGATAGAAAGAGAAATCTTATCGTCTTTTACTTCAATAACTTTCACCTGGACTTTGTCGCCGACTTTGTATAGCGAACGAGTATCTTCGACGAGACCCCAGTCGAGTTCTGAGATGTGCACCAAACCTTCAAGAGAATCTTCAATCTTCACGAAGATTCCGAAGTCAACCGCACCAGTGACTTCACCGTCAAGGACGTCACCCACTGAGTACTTACTAACTTTCTCTTCTTTCTCTTCTTTCTCTTGTGGTCCCTTTTCAGAGAAAATAAGTTTTTGTTCCTTTTGGTCAGCCGTGATGATAATCATCGACAGGAATTCACCAACCAACTTTTGTAGTTCTACCAAGATGTCTTCCTTATTACCGTTGGCTACCCGCGGGTAGTGATCGGCAGAAAGTTGTGAGGCTGGTAGGAAACCAGACACTCCTTGCCAGTCAATGATAAGCCCACCTTTGTTGGCTTCCTTTACTTGCAGACTCAAGACTGTTTGTTTACGTTGAGCTTCTTCCGCTTCGCTCCAGATAAGTGCTTGGCGGGCTTCCTTCAATGATAACTCAATGTATCCGTCTTTATTCTTCACATCTACCACTTTGGCAGCGATAGCGTCACCGACTGACACTTTACGCAAAATATCGCGAGCATTCATAAACTCACGTCCAAAAATAAGACCAGTACCAAACGGATGAAGGTCTACGTATACTTTAGCCCGACCAATAGCTGAGACAACACCTTCAACAATGTCACCTTCGGCTGGTGGGACTGGGCTCTGTTCTAAATAAGTGTGCATGACGCCTTTTGGGGTCATGTCTTTGTCATCTGACACTAAAGAAGTGACAGAAGATACGGCCCCTTTAACGGCCGCAGTAGCTGTTTCAAACATAGCTATATTCTTGAATAATTCCGACGACACGCGTCTGCGTAACCGATTCGCAAGGCGTGAAATCCAGTGGATGTCAGCGCCGGCCATAGTTCACGAACGCAGGGTTAACGTGTGCCGCTAGAAACTGTTAATACTTCTACGAAGTGCTGGCAAAGATACTATATTTACAGGGTTTTGTACAGTCAAAGCACGGAGGAAAGCTGATGATAATTATATCTAGTATATTTATAAAAATACGCTTTTAAATAAGGGTTTTAAGTATTAAAAACGAATTTAGCCGTCACGGAATGTGACGGCGTTTTCAGAAAGAACTATATATTTTGAGCAAAATACTCGATTGGTGAAGCCGGTCACCGTCCTGCTGACCCCCGAGGCAGCTTGACGGTGACCGTTACCCCAACCCCGAGCGCCCCTGTGCTCACTGATAATAATAGCAGATATTTTCGGTTTGACAAGTCTTTTTGGCCGAAAGAAATAAAAGAAAAAGGCCCATAAAATGGGCCAAAATGGTGGTCAGCGGCACAGTACTGTCTGAAAGCCTCCCGTATGGATTGGGGAGAAAGTACCCGGCTCGCGCCTAACTTTCTAGTAGGTAATGTGCCGCTGACGGGTCTCCGCGCCGCCATGGTGCATAAATTTGTTTTCACAAACGAGACCCGAGTGAAACCTCGCGAACATTCATCAGGGTCACGACTCCTGGTGTCCTAGCGTGTCCACTCCTTAAACTACTAATAAGTATAGTACGGTTTTTTTAGGGAATGTAAAGGAGGGCGAGGCAAAGCCTCGCCCCCAGCCCTAACTTTATTGTAATAAAAGTTAGGGCTGGGTATACTAAACCACATTATGGTAATTACATATCACGGTGGTCAGTGCTTTAAAGTTTCCTTTGGAGATGTAACGCTCGCGTTTGACCCAATTTCAAAACAATCAAAATTAGCTGAGAATAAGTTCGGTGCGGATATCGCTTTGGTGTCACTTCGTCATCCGGATTTTAACGGTGTCGCTCAAGCCACACATGGTGGCAAAGAACCGTTTGTTATCGATAGTCCGGGCGAGTACGAGGTGGGGGATGTGGTAGTGCGTGGTTTTGGGGTAACAACCTTGTATGAGAAAAAGGAGCGTTTTAACACTATTTACCAAGTACAGCTGGAGGGTATGAATATTGTTTTTCTAGGGGCACTCGGAAACCCAGAAATCGAACCAAAGATTCTTGGTGAATTTGGTGATATAGACATTCTCTTTATTCCTATCGGTGGTGGAGATGTTCTTGAGGCCCCGCAAGCTGCCAAACTTGCTGCCAAGCTCGAAGCCCATGTCATTATCCCAATGCACTTTGATGCTAAAGCTTTGGATGCGTTTCTTAAAGAAGAAGGTTCAGATAACGGCAAGCCAGTTGATAAACTAACCTTGAAGAAAAAAGATGTTCAGATTCTAGAGAGTGAAGTGATGGTTTTGAAGTCATAATTGAGTTTTATTGATGCAACGTTATTTAGACAATTTACGGAAAAAACCAAAGGCTGTTCGAGCTCAAGTTGGTTTTGCGGCCGCCGGTAGTATCACTGCAGTTTTTTTTCTTATCTGGGCAGTTGGACTAAGTGAGAGAGCTAGTGTTGTTTCGGCTGACCCCACTATTGCGGAATACCAAAGACAAGTAGAAAAAGCAGAAATTGCTAATAAACCAGAAGCTACTGGCGTAACTGCTTTGTTTGGGCAAATTAAGAGAGGAGTAGCGGCGGTTATTTTTAATGAAGAAAAACCCGTGACGGAAGAAAAAAGTCTGGAAGAGAAAGTTATCGATATTAATGCCATGATTCAAAATCCTCAACCCCGGAAAAAGCCCTCTGGGCCAGCCACAAGTACTAGTGATATTTCAGAGATAGTAGTTCCGGTTGGAGAAAACAATTCGGTTTCGGCTGGTTCGATGATTTTGATTGGTACTACCAGTTCAAATAGCGCTGAAACAAGCAATTAAATATGCTATACTCCTGTCCAACTACAGAGTAACATCTAAGTATCTATGCCGAAAAAACGCGAAATACAAGAAGAACCAGCACCAAAACACGAGGGAATTATCGCTCAGAGCATCGCCGGTGAAATGCAGACCGCGTATTTAGACTACGCGATGAGCGTGATTACTTCGCGGGCGTTGCCAGATGTGCGTGATGGTCTTAAGCCGGTGCACCGCCGCATTTTGTATTCGATGCGTTTAAATGGTCTTACTTCAACCGCTAAATTCAAAAAATCCGCTACCGTAGTAGGAGACGTGCTTGGTAGTTTTCACCCGCATGGTGACGTAGCGGTATATGACTCTATGGTGAACCTGGCCCAAGATTTCAAAACCAGATACCCGCTTATTATCGGGCAAGGTAACTTTGGTTCTATCGATGGCGACGGAGCGGCTGCCTATCGTTATACGGAAGCCAAGATGTCGAAGATTTCCGAAGAACTCTTGCGTGATTTGGAAAAAGACACTGTTGATTGGCGACCAAACTTCGATGGTACTAAAAAAGAACCAGTGGTGTTACCGGCTGGAGCTCCAAACCTACTTCTTTTGGGTACCCTCGGTATTGCAGTGGGGATGGCTACTAACATTCCACCCCACAACTTACGTGAAGTGGTAGATGCTACCGCGCACCTGATTGATAACCCGGAAGCCAGTACCAATGATCTCCTGAAGTTTGTAAAGGGTCCTGATTTTCCAATGGGCGCTATAGCTTTTAATCAAAAGGATATCGCCCACGCCTACTCCAATGGCCGGGGTGGCGTAGTAGTGCGCGGTGAAGCCGAAATTATCGAAGATAAGAAAGGTAATTTCCAAATCATCATTACCTCGATACCGTTTAGAGTAAACAAAGCCGACATGATTATGAAGATGGCTGATTTGGTACGTGATAAGAAAGTAGAAGGTATCCGCGATATTCGGGACGAATCAACCTCTGACATCCGGGTAGTGGTAGAACTCAAGAGTGGCGCCCAGCCCCAAACCGTTTTAAATAAATTATATAAACACACACAGCTTGAAGATACCTTCCATTACAACATGGTGGCGCTCGTTGATGGTGTGCCGCAAACACTGTCACTCAAGAGTATTCTGGAGGAATACATTAAGCATCGCGCGGAAGTAATCAAACGCCGCACTGAGTACGATTTGAAGAAAGCTGAAGACCGTGAACATATTTTACTTGGTCTGAAGAAAGCCCTTGATCATATCGATAAAATCATCAAGCTGATTCGGGCAGCCAAAGATGTGCCAACCGCGCACGCAGCTTTGATGAAAGAATTTAAATTCTCAACTATCCAAGCCCAAGCCATTTTGGATATGCGTTTGCAGAAGTTGGCTGGTCTCGAACGCAAGAAAATTGAAGATGAACTCAAGGAAGTACAAGCACTTATTAAAGAACTTCAGGGTATCTTAAAGAGCAAGGTAAAGATGATGGCTATCGTAAAGAAGGAAATGACCGATATTGCCGAGAAATACGGTGACGACCGACGGACCAAAATAGTCAAAGGCGGAGTAAAGCAACTCTCACAAGAAGATTTGGTAGCTGATGAAGAGAGTGTATTGGTTTTGACAGCTGGTGGCTACGTGAAGCGTACCAACCCTGGTGAGTACAAAACTCAAAAGCGCGGCGGTGTGGGCGTCATAGACCTCAACACTAAAGAGGAAGACGTGGTAACTAATCTACTCACCACCTCCACTCATAGCGACCTGCTATTTTTTACTGATAAAGGAAAGGTGTACCAGAGTAAAATGTTTGAAATTCCGGAAGGCCGTCGGGCGACGAAAGGCAAGTCAATCATGAATTATCTCTCAATGACAGCCGACGAAAAAGTTACTTCTGTACTCGCGGTCCGTAAGGAAGATTGGGAAGGAGACAGAAGTTTGTTAATGGTTACTAAAGAAGGAGTGGCTAAGAAATCCGACGCCGCCGCGTTTAAAGACGTGCGTCGCAGTGGTCTCATTGCCATCACGCTCAAAGACGATGATTCCTTAATTGATGCAATGTTTGTAGGGACAGGCGACGAAGTGTCGTTGGTGACGGCTGGAGGTCAAGCTATCCGCTTCAAAGAAAGTGATGTGCGCCAAATGGGTCGTACCGCTGCGGGCGTGGCTGGTATGAAACTCGGGAAAGGGGATGAGGTGGTATCTGCCGATGTTCTCAGTAAAGGTGAGAAAGACAGAGAAATTCTCGTGGTTATGGAAAATGGTTTTGGTAAAACGACACCAGCCAAGGAATACAAAACTCAAAAACGAGCTGGTAGTGGTATTAAGACAGCTAAGGTTACCGCAAAGACTGGGAAGATTGTTGGAGCAGCGGTTGTAAGTGCCGAGGAAAAAGCTGAAGGAGAGTTGGTTATCATGAGTAACAAGGGTCAGGTAATCAAGTTACCACTGAAAGATGTCCCAAGCCTCGGACGACAAACTCAAGGAGTGAAAGTGATGAAACTACGGGTGGGCGATAAAATTGCCAACGTCGTCTTTGTCTAATAAAGCAGGGTGTACAGACTGGCCGGGTTCATAATTTTTCACGGCTTCGGCTATCGCCTGCAGATGCTCAAAAACCATAAACCCAGCCAGTCTGCGGGACCATCCATTTTTGAAATTTTTATTGTTAGATGGGCCTAATCTCACTAATAGGTCTTTTAGTTAAAAAACCCGACTTAGCTTTTTAAGAACATCTGCAGCGGCTTCTGTAGGCGAAGCCGTTCGAGAAAAGTTAGGTCGGGTTTCAACGTTACTCCTTATCCTCAGAAGGCCCGCAGCTTCGCTGCGGGCCTTCCTTGCATACGCTATACTACAAGTTATGAGATTCGTTCAGCCCGAGGTGGTTATTACACACTTTCACCTTCGCGAAGGAGATACAGTAGCAGATTTTGGTGCTGGTAGTGGTTATTTTCTTAAACCACTGTCTTTAGCTGTAGGTAAAGAAGGTTTGGTATACGCGTGTGAAATTCAAAAAAACTTAGTCGATACCCTCGATGCCCTAGCTACTAAAGAAAATTTATCAAATGTGCGACCAGTGTGGTGCGATTTTGAAAAGCTGAGCGGCAGTAAGTTAGATGATGGCAGCTTAGATGCAGTACTTTTAGTGAACACTTTTTTCCAAGTAGAAAATCACAATACAGCCATTGAAGAAATCAAAAGAGTGCTACGCTCTGGCGGAAAGGCAATTATCATCGACTGGACCGAATCCTTCGGTGGTCTTGGCCAACAACCCAGTGACGTGGTCGAACAATCCGAAGCGGAACGACTTTTTAATGAAAACGGTTTTACCACTGAAACTAGCTTTGACGCTGGTGATCATCACTACGGGGTAATCTTCAGAAAATAACATGACTAATCTACGACCATTTCAAATTGTCCTGCTCGCTGGTAGTGCCTTTATGTTTGTAGCGGCGATTGTGGCCGTCACCCTGTATAAACCAGACAATAGTACCGACCCAAAGTTCAGCAACGAGATAGAAGTATGGGGCACGTTACCCAAGGGTCTTTTTGCCGAACGTATTAATGCCATCAGTAATAAAGATAGTCGTTTCAATCAGTTTTCCTACGAACAGTACGACGAATCGGTGTTTGTAAACGAGTTTATCAATGCGTTAGCTGAAGGTCGTGGTCCAGATTTGGTGGTAATTACGCATGAACAATTGGTTGATCTGCGACCTAAACTGTTTCCTATTGAGTACAGTAAAAATTTCAATCTTCGTAACTATCAGGATTTATACGTTGAAGGAGCAGAAATTTTTGCCCGACCAAATGGTATCTACGCGTTTCCGTTAGCGGTTGATCCGTTGGTGATGTACTGGAACCGTGATATTTTCTCCAGTAACAATATTGCCGTACCACCACGCACGTGGGAAGAACTTCGCAACGATACCGTGCCGCGCCTGACTCGTACTGGCGGCTCGTTCGATATTTTCCAAAGTACGGTCGCGTTTGGTGAGTACCAAAATGTCCGTAATGCCAAAGAAATCATCTCACTCTTAATGATGCAGTCAGGCAGCAATATTGTGGTTGAGCACAACAACACCTACCAAGTAGTGGTTGATAGTTTTACCGACAACAATATTCAAGGGAGTACCCCCGCTTCGACCGCGTTATCGTTCTATACTGAGTTCAGTAATCCAGCCAGTTCGTTGTACTCCTGGAACAGAAGCTTGCCTCAAGATAGAAGTCGATTTCTCTCTGGCGAGCTCGCCTTGTACTTTGGCTATGGTAGCGAGCTGGAGTCACTACAGAAAGCCAATCCGAACTTAAACTTTGATATGACCGTGGTGCCACAAGGAGCGAGTGCCACTATTCGCCGTGGGTATGGAAAGTTCTACGGTTTTGCTATCCCACTGGCGGCCCCAGATAAGCTGGCTGCTCAGGAGGTAGCGGTAAAGCTCTCTGACCAAGACAACGGCACTATTATCGCTAACAGTTTAGGAATGTCTTCTGCTCGGCGAGATGTTATTGCCGCGGGAGCGATTGACCCGTTCCAGAGTGTGCGCCAAAATGCTGCTTTGATTGCCCGCGGCTGGTTGGAGCCATCTTCAGCTACTGGAGGCATCTTTAAAACCATGGTGGAGGACATAACATCTGGTAGACTACAAGTAACAGAGTCGGTCGCTGATATGGCCGAACGACTTCGTTTAGCGTTTTAAATTTATGAAATTTATATATACGAACTTTATTCTTCTGTCTGTATTTCTTTTTTTACCAATAATGAGTTTGGCTCAGGGTAATGCATCAAATCCAGGAGCTGGCACCGGTGGTACATCTGGATCTAACCCAGGTGCAGGTGGCGGAGTGGCTCTACAAAACCCGCTTCAGTTCACTGACTTAAGAGATGTTATAGTTGCTATCGCTAACATTCTACTTATCTTGGCAGTACCAATTATTATTATTTTTATTGTCTACGCTGGCTTCCTCTACGTGACTGCTCAAGGAAATAGTACTAAAATTCAAGACGCCCACCGCGCACTTTTGTACGCTCTCATCGGTGGAGCTATTATTCTGGGGGCAAAAGTTATCAGTGCTATTGTTGCCAACACTGTTGGCAGCATAACCGTCCCATAAAATATGTTAGGTAATGGTAGTACATTTTCCAGTGTGATAAATACAGTAGTTTCTATTGTCGGTAGTCTTTTGGCGCTCGTTATCGGAGTAATTGTAATTATTTTCTTGTGGCGGATTGTCACTGCCTGGTTTATTGGTGGTGGCGACCAAAAGGAAATCGAACGCGGACGGCAGTCAGTAGTCATCGGTATTTTTGTCTTGGTTATGATCTTTAGTTTATGGGCGATTGTATCAATAGTCAGGCGGACGTTTTTCGGCTAGGCAGTAGTATTATAATTTTAATTAAACCTGTATGAATTTTAAAAAGACACTTAGTTTTTTAACCACTACGGTGCCACTCTTTCTTTTCCCAATTTTGGTTAGTGCTCAATCGACCAACTTTACCTATGTAAATAGTTTCTTTAATGGACTAAACGGATTATTTAGAAATGTACTACTTCCTCTTTTGATGGCTGTTGCTATTCTTATTTTTGTTTGGAATGTCCTACGATACTTTATTTGGTCAGCTGACGACCCGGCGGGACGCGAAACAGCTCGTACGTATATTCTTTATGCACTTATGGGCCTGGTGCTTATTGTAGCTGTTTGGGGATTTGTAGCTCTTATCTTACAATTCTTTGGTCTTGGCACCGGTAGTGGCCTAAATAACGCGCCACCACTCCCACAACTCCCTTAAGTTCTATCCCCACCATAATTAGCCACATCTTGCTATTTTGTTTATACTATTATTAAATACGTAAGCTTTTATTACGTTATAAGATAAACATCATGAAATTAGTTAAAAATTTATCATTTTACATTCCGGCTTGGTTAGCATTGCCAATGTTGGCTTTTGCACAAACTGCTAACTTCGGCTGGTTCACAAGTGTTGTTAATGGAATTGACGGTATAGTTAACGGGCTTATTCCAGTTGTAATGGCTTTGGCTTTGCTGCTATTTATTTGGGGTGTTATCCAATACTTCATTCTTGGTGCAGACGACGAAGGGAAGCGAGAAACCGGACGAGCTTACATGCTTTACGCTATTATTGGTCTAGTGGCTATTGTAGCGGTTTGGGGAATTGTAAACCTTGTGGTTCAGATTCTTGGTACAGGTTACGGTACTGCACCAGCTACACCAGGAGTTCCTAGCTAGTAATTATGTCACCAACCGCTATGGCCACTAGCTTGGTTGCCCAAGTGAATACAATTATCATTTATCCTTTGATAACCTTGTTCTTGGCCTTGGCAGTACTACTGTTTGCGTGGGGGGGATTAAAATATCTCAGTAACGCAGAAGATGCTTCCGCTCGAACTGAAGGGAAACGCCATATGTTGTTCGGTGTAATTGGGATTGTGGTTATGGTTTCGGCCTATACACTATTGGCCATCGCAGTACGAACTTTTTTCGGCAGTGCAGCGGTGCCACCAGCGCCGTAGTAACTCATTAAAATGGAAAAAGCCGCAGCAAAATGCTGTGGCTTTTTATGTAAAAAGTCGAAAGGCCCCAATGCTTTCGCAAAGGGGCCTAACCAGGATCAAAAGATCAAACGGAGACTAGCAGGCACCAAACTTGTAGTACACTGCTTTTGGTTGGTGGTTGGGCAGATGGGCGAATCCCATATTCCTTGCGGCTTCGGGACCGGTCCACACTACCCACTGCGGGACTCCGTACATGACTGAGTCTCGCAACACCATGACATCAGCTGGGGTTTCCCAGCTGATGCAGCCTTTGTGGGCTGGTGTTTCCACCTTGTATGGCGTGGCGTTTGACAGATTGCTTGGGTCTACCGGCAGAGTCATCAGACACTGCCAGCCTGCTTTTGGTGTACAGGCTAGACCAACCGCCGTTCTCTGCCGCCAGAACGACTCATACGCAGCATACGCTGGCCCTGTTGCCAGAACCAACGCTGAACCACGAGGACCAGCGGTACAAACGATGGCGTCGACCGGTATCGCTACCGGTGTACCATCGAGAGTGGTGATAGTGCCACCACGCTGGACTGGGCCGGAGCTACTCGCTCCGCCCCAGACATTTTCGAGGTGACCAGCTTCACAGGCTTGTACTCTTTTATCTACTCGTTTGATCCTCTCTTCACCTTGCGGTGCAGAGAAATCCAACCAGTAGTTAGGCACCCCAGCGGCATTGAAATCCGCCGGTGGTTTGTCAGAGATTACTCCCCATCCAGCTCTGTCGGGCAAGGTGGAGTTGTTGATGCCTGTGCCACCAAGGGAAAAGTAGATAATCCCCAAAATGACAAAGAAAGCAGCCAGTACAGGAGCTATTTTCCAAACTCCCTTTTTTCTGGTCGTGCTTTTTGCTGTGCCAGTCTTTGCTGATTCAGCTATTCCAGATGATACCGTCATGTTTACCTCGTTGATTTGGGTTTTGGTTTCGGACTTGTGCCCGAACTCTTAGCCCCGCCCATCGCTCTCGCGACAGCCGGAGCTGCACTTGCGAGGGCTTTGGCCGTATCCGGGTCAATGCCACTAAAGTTGACGTCATAGACATGACGGGTAGTCTGCACGTCTCCTTGTCCGGAGATTTGCATCGCCCGCTCTTCGGCTTTCATAACTTGCTGGTTGGTGAGTGTACCGCGGGTAACCGCCGCTCTCACAGCCCGCATGTTTTTATAGCCGAGGCTCTTAGCCACAATCGTCGGGATATTTTCTGCTTCTGAGATTGCGTCGAGAGTACGACGAACGTCTTCCGAACCGATGAGTTCTCCGATGGTGATGTCACCAACGAAGACCGAGAATCTTTTCTCAAACTCCGTCGGCTCTGGGTTGAGGCCAGCAAACCTTGTTGTTAGCCTGGCATTGAGTTCTGGTAGCTTAGCAGTTGCTTCTGCAGTTGTCAGTCCACTGAGAAACGAAATCGCTTCCGCTTTGATCAAGTCTGCCAAGTTGGCTGCAATGGCACCAGCAGCTAGTTGATACCCGACGAGGTCACGAACATCTGCCCGAAGGCGGAAAGTTCCCTTTCCATACAACGTGCCGTTGACACATTGGACGGTAAAAGAAACATCCTCAGTAGCTTCCGAGAGCGAAACATTGTATTTCTCGCTTCTTTGCTCCCAAATATATGTCCAATGACCACCAGGGCCGTAAGCAACACGGCCAAAACGTTTGGCCTGAGCGGCGCGTTCTTCCTCAGAAAGCCCGCTGTAGTTGCGGAATTTACCAAAAAGAGTTTTCAGCGCGTCGACAGTAATTGCTCCCTGGTCCGCATCGTTCTCAAAGTAAGAACGAAGGAAGACCCAGGAACACACAAAAGCTGAGGTCCCAAGACCAACCACTGTTCCCATTTGTGGCCATCCCAGAATTGCGTCAAACGCTAGTCTGGAGAATCCTGTGGTCAGCACTAAAGCAATCGCTTCAGTGCTGAGGAATGCCACAAATCGAGCGGAACGATTCCGTTCGATCATGTCATCACTCGGGTAGAGGTATTCGTACGGCACGTGACCCTTATCTACCGGTACTCCAGAAGGAGGCAGAGTGGGAGGGGTTCCGTTGCCGGAACCACGGCCACCACGACGAGTTACTTTTGCCATTCTATAGTCTCCAATTATCGAAGCGCATCCGGCCATCATGGCAGGGGAGCGCGATCTATCGGTGAGGCCGTGGTTGGGAAAAGTCTCTTACGAGAGCATTTTCCAAACCACAGGAGTCCCACCATTTCCATTTACTATTATAGCACTTTTAGCACTAAAAGTCAAGGTACTGGTATCTTTTTCTCGTCTTAAATCTGGCTTTAAATATAGGTAAAATGGACCGTCGGCCTTGCAGACGGTCCATTTTAAAGGTATTATTCTAGCCACTAAAAAACAAACAACCTTTCCTGAATTTATGGCCAAAAACTTAGTTAATCCACCATTGCCGAGAGCGGTTCGAAAAGAAATGGTTTTTCGTGATGGCGTAGCCAGAAAAACCTTATCTTTTTATCGGTATGTCCGGATTGCGAAGCCGCAGCAATTTCGTGATGAATTGTTTAAAAAGCTCCACAGTCTTGGTTGTCTTGGTCGTATTTACGTAGCCAGCGAAGGTATTAACGCCCAGATGAACGTACCGGAAAAAAACTGGGCGGAATTTGATACATACATCCAATCACTATCGGAGCTTAAAGATGTGCCGTACAAAATTGCGGTCGAAGAAAGTGCTCCGAGCTCATTTTATAAATTGACCATAAAAGTGAAAGATAAAATTGTGGCCGATGGCCTCACCGACGAATTGTTTGATGTAACCAAACCAGGTGAATACTTGAGTGCTGCCGAAATCAATGAGTACGTTAACGATCCAGAGGCCATTATTGTCGATATGCGTAACGGCTATGAATACGAAATTGGACACTTTGAGAATGCGATTGGGTTTGATGTTGATACCTTTCGTGAAGAACTCGCTATTACGCCAGAGAAATTAAAAATTCATCAAAACAAAAAAGTGGCTTTGTACTGTACTGGCGGGATTCGATGCGAGAAAGCAAGTGCGTGGCTCAAGCACAATGGCTTTACAGATGTGAAGCACCTTAAGGGAGGAATTATCGACTACGCTCACCAAGTCAAAGAGCAAGGTTTACCCAATAAATTTAAAGGTAAGAATTTTGTCTTTGATGAACGGCTCGGCGAGCGTATCAGTGAAGAAATTATTTCTACTTGTCATCTGTGTGCGAAGACCAAATCTGATACCCACTACCATTGTAAAAACCAAGCGTGTCATGTCCTGTTTTTAGGCTGTGAGCGTTGTGTAGAGAAGAAAAAAGGCTACTGTTCATACAAGTGCATGACGTTCGATAGATTACCTGAATCAATACAAAAACTTCTGACTCGCAATAATCATAAAAAAAAGTTGGAGCAATTTAAGAAGCACCGCTTGAAGTCAAAACTAGAGACACAATAAAACCAGTCAGACGACTGGTTTTATTGTGTCTCAGTTTTAAATCTAAAACTAGATATTGTTAGTGCTGTATAGACTTCCACCCATAAGTTCACATTCCAAAGACTTACTAGTTGGAATATAACTTTCGCAGATTGTCATAGCTTCTTCAGGGTCAGTCATAGCAGGATCAACATGTTGTGTTTTTCCATTTGCTACGATTACCAGACCAGAGAGGGTACTTGCTCCCGCAACTTGACCAGTTGCCTGGAAGTATTGGTATTCATTTATAATCTGCTGTAAAAGACTAATCTCAGTTTGGATTGATGCAATATGCTGAGCAATTTCAGCCGGTGTGACAGCAGATGCTTGGCTTGTTGGCATAATAAGTCCAACAAACATAAGAATTGAAGCAAAATATTTCATAAATTTTATTAATTTGTAACAGTAATGTAGAGGAACTAATTAACTATATATTAGCATGAATAAATGGTATTGTCAATATTACGTAACATCTAATAAGATATGGCCGTCTGGGTATGTATATAAAGCTGACATTAAGGACTTGATTCTTACAGAATCTGTACAGGCTATTGATATTTTTTACAAAAATATCTAATTAGCCTTTTCAAGTCCTCTCCCGGGCTACAACGGCAAAGACCCAGAAATAATTATTTCTGGGTCTGCCTTTTGTGCGAGCGGCGTTGTATAATTGCACCAGAACGGAACCTAACGGTTCCAGAGACGATGATGAGTGGGCGGCCCGCAGGGCCGCCCACTGCGTTGGCGCAGCCAATGCTTTATATTCTGACAACTCGCCCGTGGCGAGTGTGAGCTGACGGTCGCCGAGGCGGA
>JBGSYZ010000009.1:0-20202 GCA_041750655.1 Minisyncoccia bacterium
GGCGCCAACGGCGCCGCTCCCACCAGTTTTTTAAATCCAGCACAACACCCTCACTATATTATCGTCATTATAAGCACAACCGGTACCATTATCTGGCTGAGGATTACCTGGATCGTCCCCAATCATTCGGTCCGGACCACACGAGACAATCACACTCGCTCCCACTGATGAGTCATTGCGACCGTTACACCCCGCCGCACCAGGCGTACAGTAATAATCTTCATCGAGAAAATACGGAGTCCCCCACGGGTCAATGACATTAGTTATATACGGCCCATCCCAATTTGGATACGTACCATCGGTCGCAATCAAACCAGCAGCTGGAGTCGACAAATCTACTTCATTGTTTGAAGCATTTATTGGCGGACAATAGCTCTTTTGCTTGTGAGAATACAATCCAGTGTCACTTCGAAGTAACTCAAAGGCCGTCTGCATCTGCATCATTTGTTGTTGTTGGGCTGAGTCCTCACCTTTATCTCGTGCGTTACTCAGCGAAGCTAGAACCACACTAGCTAGTATACCGATAATAGCAATCACCACTAAGAGCTCAATCAATGTAAAACCCCGCTGCATATTTAAAATATTGTACCATCAAGTATGTAAAGAGCCCCGACAAGTCGGGGCTCAGGTGGAAAGGCAAAGTCTTTGTCTTTTCTGTCCAAGGAACAATGCGAAAGAAAATCAATCATCCAGGATCAGCGGACTATCAAGTGCGATACAACTACCGAAGTAGGATCAGCGAACTATCAAGTGCGATACAACCATCAGATTGAATCTCTCTGTCTAAACAACAACCTCTTTCACAGTTGCTTGAAGCTAAACGTAAAGTAATCTGTGAAATGTTTGGATGTTTGCAAAACTTGGTCTCGTACTTCTTTCCAGTTGTATTACTAGCGAAGTCGATCAACATTTTGCTCCTTAAAGCAGGAAGCCAGCGCAGTACTCTGTACTCAGTTACTGTCAGTCGGCGAGCGAGCTCGCCGACTGAATTTTCATTTGCGATTATTTTTCGCTTCAGCCATCTTTTGGGTTAACTGAGCTAGTCTGGTTGGTATCTTTTCTCCCGCTTTTGCAGGGTTCAAGATAACGTCGGCCAAGGCTCCAATCGCTTTAGAGTCAGGCTCAGTTTGGAGAGGTTTTTCTTCAGTTTCATCCTCTTTTATTTTTTTGAGTTCTGATACCTGAGCTGTCAAACTCTCACCCGCACTCTCGGCATCAAGTTTGGCCGCATATCTGATAAACTCATCGCAGCCGGACAACTTCACAGTACCTGGTTTTACTTTCGGCCGCTGTGTCCCAGGTACGATATAAGGTTCAACAGCGGCCTCGCGCTTTCCCAAGCCCCACACCTCTCCTTTTTCCAAAGCCAGGTTGAGTTTGGCCAGTACCTGAGGTACCGTGAAGTGCCATTCTCCCTGCCGGTTCTTTTTGGCAGGAATGGTGTCCTCGCCCGGCTTGCATGCACCGACAATTCGCAAGAGCGGCTTGCCGACAGAATCATCCTCTCGAGTCATCCGTACATGAGGAGCGCCGACGGGGTTACCGCCGTTGAGTTCCGCCATGACGAAATCAGGCAGCGACTCGCCTGGTTGGAGACTGTTCAACTTCTCGTACGTAAAACCCTCAACCTTAATCCGGCCAACCATATCACGTTCGATTAAATAGCTGGTGGTTTCTTTCAACCTCTCCACTTCACCCTGAAGCGACGAAAGTTGCTTCCCTTGGTCGAGGGTTGTCGACCCTAAGCTCGTCAGTCGCGTGCCCATACTGGTTACGCTCGCTGTAGCAGCAGTCAACCTTTTGTCAATCTCCGCTACTCTGGCCGTGTCCTCTGCACGCCACCGTCGACGCACTAGAAAGCCAGTCAACATCAGCAGGAACAATAGTAGGAAGGCCACAACAAGAGCCTGTAACCACGCCTGAAGCCCAACACCCCACAAAGTCGCTTCTTGTTCAACTGGCGTGAGGGGTCGGTTTAGTCCGGCCACATCCTTTTTAAGTTGAGAGATATCCGACGCATTGGTAGCGGCTGCCGCCTGCGCAGCATCAGCCGTCCTTTGGGCAGCCGCCACCTTTGCTTCGATAGCGTCAATCCGAATCACCAGTGGTGTCGGATCAAACGCGGTGGCAGTCGGAACAATTGTTCCCATGGTCGAGGCAAACACAGACTGACTGACCGAAAACGCTGGCACCCAGTACTCGTACCCATCCGGACGATTACGCCAGAAGGTATCCCACCACGGCGTCCACTTGGTCTGTGAACTCTCGGGAACCTCAATTCCTTCAAGCTCAGCAGTCACTAGGGACACGCTTAACCAGCAGTTTTGCTTTGCGGTGTCTATGGTGTCACCGAAAGCTGCAATAAGCCAAGGTTTGGCCAACAAAAGCGGCTGACACCAATTGGCCGGAACGGCACCACTCGTGCCGTTCATGCCGACTTTTTGCCAAACCGGGTATCCAACGTGAGCAACCTCATCGGATGACAAGGCTACAAATTCGTCTGTCAGCACAAACACCTTTTCGATCGATGTCGGTGGCGTCAGTATTTCAGTTTGTGCGACTACCATGGTCGCACAGCCCATGGTCGCGATAGCGATGATAGTTGGTACGCGCATGGCGTTTCTCCCTTTCGCATCTATGTTAAACAGCTCTGATAACCTCTCTTTCTGGTCGCAAGGGACTAGAAAAAGCTCATCAGCCTTAAGCGCTTTATACAACAAATCTTATTAAAAATCAAGATTAAAAGCTATTTTATAAAAAATACAGGCCCCACAAAAAGCGGGGCCTGTGTGGTGAAGGCGCGCACGCGCGCCTTCACTCGAAGATCATTTACAGCCTTTTTTGCGGGCCGTTACTTTCTCGCCAAAACGAAAAGGTTTGCAATCCTTCCACGCCACCAGGTTTTCACCCCGAATGACGTAGACTTGTTCGCCCACCAACTCAGACGCGGCCGTCCAGAATATCGGCACGACATTCCTCGACGGCTTGAGGCCTGGTTGCCGACGTCAACTTCTTGACCCAGACACCTTTGGTGCCATGGTCGACGCATTCCGCCCAGTAGGTGCCCTGGGCTTTCTTGGTGGTCGCGTTCGACGTCGTCGCTGGCTTGTTGTCCTTGTTGTCGTTGACGAACTTGGCGCCGGACATCTCCAGCGCCTTGAGCCCAAAGGCCCTGGCTTCGGCCGGCGAAAGAAGCTTGCGATCGAACATCGCCATACTCCCCTGCATCACTTCGCAGGCACGCCGGCTGGTCGAGACCGAGAAGATGGGCGTGCCGAACGAGTCTGCGCACAGCGCAGCGCCGATGCCGCCGTTGGCCAGACCGTAATTCTTGGTCGTGCCGCCGGAAGCGGTGGCACCGGCCGAAGCACCGGCCGAAGCACCGTTGCCATCAGCCATCGCCGGCATCGCACCGAGTGCAATAATCGTTGCCGCCACCAGGGCGAAGATCGATTTTTTCATTGGAAAGTCCTTCTTTTGTTTGAGCCCCTTTGTGGGGCTCGGTTACGAGTTTCCCACCCAGGCTCGAGACAAGATTTTACTCCTGCCTTTAGCTGGCGAAGATAGTAGCATGTATAATAAATATTGTCAAGTATAAAAAAGGCCCCGGTATTCCGGGGCCTTAGGCTGGTGTGAACCAGCTTGTATGTTCAATTGGCGGAAGACGATGCTGCCGAGGTGTGCGACGAAGCCGCAGCGTGATTGGTACCACTGGCATAGGCACCACCATTGGCCGAAGCCGTCATACCGGCTTCGGAACCACTCCCGTTCCATCCTTTGTTGGGGGAGTTGACTTCGAAACCGCCACTGCCGCTGCCATAGACAGCGGTATCGCCGAAAACGTGTGTGACGTCGCCAAACGCTTCACTCGTGGACATTGCCATGCCATCACCAGAGAAACGATAGCCTTCAACGGCTTTGTTCTTGCCGGATTGGGCAAGCCCGAAACCGCTGCCACCCAGGGACAACTCGCTCGCGGAGTAGCCATAGTCGGCGCCCTCATAGTAGCCGGAAGTGCCGGCTTCGACGGCAGAGCCACCGTGCACGTGAGCGCGCTCACGCGTCACACGTGTCGTGATGTACGAGCCGCTCTCGCCATAGATGTCGGCCCCAGACCAGTCACCATAAGTGACAGTGCTGCCACCGAATCCGGCGTCGGCATAGCCGAAAGCGGTGGGTTTGGTATGTGATTCCTTACCACCTGCCATCGCCGGCATCGCACCGAGTGCAATAATCGTTGCCGCCACCAGGGCGAAGATCGATTTTTTCATTGGAAAGTCCTTCTTTTGTTTGAGCCCCTTTGTGGGGCTCGGTTACGAGTTTCCCACCCAGGCTCGAGACAGCAACACGCTGCCTTTAGCTGGCAAGAAAATAGCACACTTTGTTAAAATAGTCAATAAAAAATAGTTGTTTACCGATTACTGATTGATACATGTTTCGTAGCCATTACGAGAATTTTGTTGCACTAGACTATTCCCGGTACTGTCTACACAGTAGTAAGTACCGCTGTTACCGAGCTCGGCTTCAGCTATGTACCAACCTCGATTATCGTGACAAAAAATGTCGTTGGCACCAGAATCGTACGCGTATCGCAATAAAGTATTTACTCCCTCTTCGTCGCTACACACGCCAGCGTATGAACCATTATTTTCTTTGTATATATCAGCCGTTAACTGAACTTCGTCAATATAGGATGTGATGAGACTAATTTGAGCAGCATTCGTATCTTTTGTATCTAACACTTCTTCAGGTTTTTCACTTGTCTCCTTGGCGTCACGAACTAAATGAATAAATTTATCTACTTCAGGATACTCTTGACTAGGATCAATAGTGCTCACCATACCAAAAAAAGAAAAAGCCCCGAACAAAAGACCAACGCTAATTACTATCATCAACCACCGTTTGATGATGGTTGTATCATGTTCATTAAAAGTATGAATTGGCTTGGCCGCTGAAACCGATTCATACAAAGATATTGAGGCACAAAAGACAATATAAAAAACCACGAACAACATAAACAGGCCGACAACTCCGAGTAAAGGGAAAATAGCCAACAACATTACCTCAACAAGTACAGACACAAAAAAAGTAGCTATCAAAAATAATTTACGGCCTAGAATGGCCCAGAAGCGACCGTAGACTAATTCAAAACTTTGAATCATAGCCCCCAAACCACGAACTTCGTCTTTGGCTAACACATATTGAGCATACCCGAGATAGATCATGGCTATCAAGCCCGGAAGGATAAATAATATAAGGCCAGCTTGCGTAATAATCTGAATATAAAAACTAAGGAGAAAAATCGGAATAATATGTCGCCAACCCCACCAAAAATGCGGCCAAAAATTCCTTTGTTCCGTACGCATCAACAAGCCTCGAAAAAAAGCAAAGCCGGCTATACTGGCGTATAAAATCGCTACTAGATAACCAGTCCCGCATAATCCAATCAGTACTAGTAATGTAGTTGTATTGTCGACAAACAAATCCGACGTTACATATAAACCAATCAGTAACACAGCTACAGCTAGCGCCACCACGAGCAGTACAAGTGATCCGAAAAGACCTCCGAGGAGTGACGTGTTTTCCCTTCCTATCTGCCACCCCTGTTTTAGCATATCGGTATACCCTATCAGGCCTGAGGAATTTTTTGTCCGGCCAATCTGCAGAGTGTATAAATCTCCACGAGCTCGAGTGTGAGGAATTTTAAACTCTTCTTCTTCAACAGTATCTGCAAAAGTAGCCTCGCTATCTTCCCCCCCACCACTCATTTGATACCGTCGGTTGGCTTCTAAAAAAGCCTCCTCAAACACTTCGTTCGAGTAGCCAGCGGCCAGCACTTCAGCCCGGAGTGATTCTTTATCTTCTCCGTGCTCCAGTCTATTTTCTAAGGCATCAATGAGCTCCTCCATAATGATTCTATACAGCATACCATTTGGTATGCTGCCTCAAAACCAGTACAATGTGTGCATTATGTCCGAAAAAATAACCGAGACTATAGTTATGTCTGTCGGTGGCTCACTGATTGTCCCCGACCACATCGATACTACCTTCCTGGCTAATCTTCATACTTTTATCACTGATCAAACGACCAATCATGGTCGTCGTTTTATTATCATCGCCGGCGGCGGCCGAACCGCCCGCCGCTACCAAGACGCGGCCCGGACTGTAGCTGATCTAGAAGCTGAAGACCTCGACTGGATGGGTATCCACGCCACTCGTCTTAACGGTCATTTGCTACGAACTATTTTCCGCGACATCGCTCACCGGGTAATGGTGACCAACCCCGACGATGTTCTCGATGCTCCCAAAGACGCTCCGCTTATCATCGCTGCTGGCTACAGACCAGGAGCCTCCACTGACTTGCGTGCGGTCCAGATTGCCGAGCGGATCGGGGCCAAGAAAGTAATCAATCTTTCCAACACAGACTACATTTATTCTGAGAACCCGAACGACAACCCTGACGCTACCAAATTTGAAGACATTACCTGGTCAGAGTTCCGTAAGCTTATTCCAGAAAACTGGGACCCCGGACTCTCTTCACCATTTGATCCGGTCGCGGCTCGTGAAGCTGAGAAATTGGAGTTAGAAGTTGCTTCAATAAACGGCAGCGACTTTGAACAACTCGCTAACTATCTTGATAACAAAAAATTTGTTGGCACTAAAATTCATACATAAAAAGCCTCCTATCAGGAGGCTTTAAATAAGGCTTATTTACTACTGCTTTTCTGATGGACTTTCTTGGGCAATTTCAGGAGTATTTATTGCATTTTCTGGCTGATTTCCCTGATCATGATTCGACTTGTTGGCATCAACCGGTGCCCCGTATTGATTAGCCACGGCTTCACCTTTCTGAGCAAACAACACAATCATTATTACCACACCAATAAACGGAATACAGCTGAAAAGTTGCCACCAGCCACTTTTACCGGTGTCATGTAACCGTCGGGCGCCAATAGCCAGCGATGGGACAAAAATAACCAATGAACCTAGCATATGAATAAGCTTGGCAGCGCCACCAATGAGACCGCTTAAAACATAGAGACCGATACTAATAAGTAGCCAGTACAGAACATACATCCAAAATTCCTGTAGTGACGCTCGACCCTCAAAATCAGCGTAATGATTTTTTATAGGATCTAAAAACCAGTCAAAATTCATATTTAATACATTATTAACTAATTAGCCTAATGGTATCATTTATATAAAGCTCAATAAAATGAAATCACTCTTGAGAAAAACCATACTGATTATCGCCCTTATTTTTATTGGTGCTTTTGTGTTTTGGCAGTACACAGTCCACACTGATTCACCAAAAAACGACGAAGCGATACCGAAGATATTGCTCGAAAACTAAACTCCGATTTTTTTCAAAATTTCTTCTATTTGGATATGAAGTTCTTCGAGTGTACCGTTGTTGGTGATAGTGTAGTTTGCCATTTCTAGAACAGCGCGTATGTTGTGCTTGCCTCCACCCTCTTCCTCATGGGTAGCTATTTTTTCAAACTCTTCAAAAGTAACATGATCTTTGCTTGTACCCCTAGCCTTAATACGTTCATAGCGAGTTTCTAAATCTGCATCAACTCCTAAGAGGATCGCACCACGTTCTTTTATAAATTCTGCTTCTCCGACGCTATGGATTGATTCTAATATGGCTTTATCAGGGTTTTCTTTTTTATATTTTTCAAATAAAACGTGTTGCGGACTAGCGGGATTTTCACTTCTAAGTTTATCAGCCAACACCGTCATATTCTCACGACTTTCTTCTAAACCATCAGCCCGGAGTAATTCACGTAACACACCCGAAGCTGAGTAATGAACAAATCCTTTTTCTTTAAGATATGCAACAACTGTACCCTTTCCAGCTCCGAGTGTCCCAGCAATTCCAATCAACATACACTACCGCGGCATTCCTGGTGCTAAAGGCTTAGTTCGCTCTGGTGTGGCTTTTTTTTCTGGCAAATGTTCAGCAATAAAAACGAGGAGTGGGTTGGCTAGGGCAATAGATGAGTATGTCCCCGCAAACACTCCGACCAGAAGTACAAGGGCAAAGTTTTCGGTAACATCTCCTCCAAACCAATAGAGAGCGGCGAGAGTAAGCATGGTAGTAAATGAGGTGTTAAATGAACGTAAGAGCGCTTCATTGATTGAACGACCACAAGTTTCGGCAAATGGTTCGTTCTCGATTGCGGCTGCTTCTTCCTTACCCTTTTTACCCTGAGTAGCTCGAAGTTGTTTAGCTTTTTCTTGCTTTTGCTCGAGATTTTCGCGCACTCGGTCAAACATAACAATCGTGTCATTTACCGAATACCCAAGCACTGCTAAAAGCGCCATGACAAAGAGTACATCGGCTTCGGCCCCCATATAGTAGCCAAGTAGTGAGAAAGCGGCCGTCGGCACTACTACATCGTGAGCCAAAGCAATAATAGTAATGGCCCCATACACCCACGAACTCACGTTATTTTTACCAAGCTTACCAATCCCTCGAAACGCGTATGCCACATACAGTACAATAACCAAAATAACGGCTCCAATAGCCCACGCGGCTTTGTCTTTAAGCTCCTGACCAATAACCGGGCCAACTGAAGCAAATCGTTCAAGGTTACTATCTGGGCCAGCATTAAGCAGTGTGTCCTCTACATCAATTCGTTCTGTTTCAGTTAGGTCACGAGTTCGTAGCACATAGCCATCCCGACCTTCTTCTGAAGAAGCTTCGCGTAAGGAATACATACCCAAATCTTTCCCCGCCAAAGCTTCTTCTACGTTAATTTTTTCAGGTAGTTGGCTATAGGAAACTTCTGTCAGGGCACCTCCGGTAAAATCTATCCCGAGTGGTAAGCCGAATTTGAAAATAATTCCAAAAGAAATAAGAAAAATAGCGAGAATGATACCGAGGAATATGTTTTTGTGTGTGATAAATATCATAAATTATTTTCTTATACCAGTACCGAATAATTTGGACATCATTCCAGGTGTATCTCTGGTTACTTCTGGCAAGGCCAACAAAAGAGTTCGAGTGACCGATAAAGCCGTGAGCATTGATACAACAACTCCTAAACCAAAGACCAACGCGAACCCTTTTACAATCGATGTACCAAACCAAAACAGAATAATAGCTGAAAGAATACTCGTGACGTTACCATCACGAATAGCGCTCCACGCTCGAGCAAAACCAATTCGGGCGGCCTCGCGGCTATTTTTACCAGAACGATATTCTTCTTTCATACGTTCAAATACCAACACGTTGGCGTCCACGGCCATACCAATAGAGAGAATAAAGCCGGCTAGCCCAGCAGCAGTGAGTGTAACCGGAATCAGTTGGAAGAGTGCGAGCATAGCCACTACATACATAGCTAAAGCAAGACCAGCTATCAAACCTGGTAGCCGGTACCAAAAAACCATAAATACAACTACGAGGGCAATACCAATAAGAGCCGCATTAACACCTTTGTCTAAAACTTCAGACCCTAATGAAGAACCAATCGTCTGAGTGCTTTGAAGAGCTATCGGAACTGGCAATGCACCGAAGTTTAGGTTTTGAGCCAGTGCACGTGCTTCTTCTGGATCAAAGCCGCCAGAGATAATAGCGGTACCACCGATAATTGGTTCATTGATTCGAGGAGCAGATAAAAGTTCACCATCAAGAAAAATTGCCAGAGATTCTCCTACATGATCGCGAGTAATTTCTTCAAAGAGCTTAGCTCCAGTGTCATCAAACTGAATCGACACGATTGGTTCATTAGATAGACCACCACTATTTTGTCCAGCAAACTCTAGGGCGGCACTCTTTAAGTAGCGACCGGTTAAGCCAGTATCAATATACGGATCTTTAGCTTCCTCACCATTAACCATGATGTTGCTGATAGCCGCCCCCACATCTTCGACACTATCACCGAGGTTTTTTAAAGCATCTTGAGCGGCGAGTGACTGCTCATCTACTAACTTAAACTCCAAAAGAGGGGTCTTGCCTATTTCTTTGATGGCTTGATCTACGTCGGTTACACCCGGCAATTCAACTACCAACCTTTGTTTTACCTCATCAGATACAAAGCTACTTTGTTCTACTTGAACGATTGGTTCAGAGACTCCAAACACGTTAATACGACGCTCAATCACATCACGCAACACAGACATGAGCTCAGGTACCTCAGAAGGATCCACCCCAGATACATCTGCTTCATAGATAAGGTGTGCCCCACCAGCTAAATCGAGACCAAGCTTAAAAGGATTTTTAGCATTTTCGTTTACGATATTGCCATACACAAAAAAACCAATAGCGGCACCAAGTACCAATACGACCAGGGCATAAAAAATACTAATCGTGTGATCAACTTTAGCTTCTTCCGGAGCTGACTTGTTTGTTTCGTTACTCATATTTAAATTACCCAATGTTATATCATATTTTTGGTTATGTCTGTACAGAAGAGCACAAGATTACGCACCCGTACAGTTATTGTAGTGTTTCAGCTAAAATCTTTGGTTTCTTGGATTCTTCCGGCACCCAATTTTCATAACGACCGTCAGTGTACTGAAAAGCATCTTTAGAACTATATTGGCAGGTGTACACCTTGGCTAACTTTTCACCACTCATGACGACCGGGTATGAGTAAAAGCGCCACGAGCCCGGGCAAGTCGGGATGCGACCGCGGGTTGTGTGCCAAAAAAAGAAGAACGCGAAGCGAGCCATCCACGGATAGATTGGTAAAATTTTCTTACCGACCGCGGTTGCCATGTCTTTGGCGTACACTGCTTCTCCGACTGGTGTGATATTGAACACGTTGTAGTTCCAGTCCATATCTTCAAAAGTAAATTTGGTCACGATGTCATTTACATCATCTTCGTGAATAAACTGCCGCACCCAGCCGGAGGTCGCTGGTACAAACGAAGTGAGAGTGGTTATTATTCGATTAATAATCCCTCCCTTGAGATTTCCCGAGAGCGCCGACTGCAGACCAAAACGAATCCGCATGTATCGTCCCCGCGGCCCAGTGATAGCCGCCGGTCGTACTACCGTCACTTGGGGAGTACGCTTCCCTTCTTTTTTAGCTTGGTCAAAACGAACTTTTAAATTATCATCAACCACTTTTTTTTCATGAGCGTAAATATACTCATCGTCACGAAAACCTTCCTCTTCGGTAAAAAGATGATCAAATCTATTATCCTTTCGAGCTGAATATGAAGAAGCGGTGGAAAAATAAATTAATTTTTCCACTGATGGTTGGTTAAAGGCAAAGTCAAATACTTTGTTTGAACCTTCTACATTCCACCGCCACTGCTCTTGTGGTTGTCCATACATAGCCCGAATCTGCCAAGCGGTATGGATGATTGTATCGGGTTCATACTTAGCCACTTCTTCTTGCCAACCGTCATCGGCCATATTGTGCTCTATATATACCACCTTAGACATACCTTTCGTCCAATCCGACTGGGGTTCTTTATCAAGAGCAATAATCTGTCGCACATCACCACGTTTGGAGAGTTGGTCACAGAGCATTTCACCCACATAACCAACACCTACCAAAAATATCGTTCGAGCTTCTTTATTCATAGTTTGTGAAGTATACCAAATTAAACTAGCGAGGCAGCTTGATAGTTACCCCAAAGCGAGACAGGACGGTTTTAATGGTGCGCAAAGCAATTTCAATATCAAGTAAAAGCGAGCGGTTTTTTACGTAGTATAAATCGTACGCTAGGCGCATGCGGGTTTCTTCCAGCGACTGGGGGCTAATGTTATTGCCCATGTAATGTTGGTGGGTTTGAGCCCAACCAGTCACGCCGGGCTTTACGAAGTTACGAATATTGTAATAGGGTATTTCTTCCGCCAAACGATGCCCGAGACCAGCAATATCATTACGCGGACCAATCAATGACATGTTGCCCTTAAAAATGTTCCATACCTGCGGTATCTCATCAATACTGAGTTTTCGTAGTACCGCTCCGACTTTTGTGACTTTGTTTCCTTTCTTTGCGTCTTCTGGTGTCCACGTGCTCGAGGCAGCATCATTACTGGTCATAGTTTGAATTTTATACACATCAACTGGTTGATTAAATTGACCAATGCGATGTTGTTTCATAAAAACAGTTTTATTACCTTCAATTCTCATAGCGACCCAGATCAGAGGCAGAACCATAATTAAAAATACACCAAGAAAAAGACTCCCGACGATATCAATTGTCCGTTTAGCGATTGTATAAATGGCGTGCTTAGATTGGGAGACGTGTTCCAAAAACCAATCATACCGCAAAGCAGACAACGGAACCCTATCGAACGTATCTTCATACACTTTATAAAAATCAAGAAACGTAAATTCGAATTTAAGAAAAGCTAAATCAAACAAAACTGGTAAAAACGTTTCAATATATTTACTGCGTGGATTAGCCACAATAATGGTTATTTTTTCTTCTTCAATCACCTGTAATAATTTACTTTCAAAATCTGGAGTGTTCATCGCAGTATAGTCATCGACCATACGTACAAACACATAGTTATAACGTTGATTATTATTTACTTCTTCAACCAACTCTTTAGCCTCATCCCCGCTGGCAATAAGGAGTGCCCGGTGGTGTCGCTTATGCGAGAATTTTGGAAACACTTTTACACGCCACCACAGTATCAAGCCAGAGGAAATTAGTAGGTAGATCACTAAGTTAGTTTTTGGAGCAATTCCAAACGGGATTATCAAAAAGAGAACCGCCGCAATAACGATGTTTAGTACTTGGGCGTTGATGATACGACTAACCAAACGGGACTTGAGAAAGTTTGTATGTTTATCGTACAGCCCCGCAATAAAAAATACCAACACCCAAACAATGGTTAACACCAAAAAGGGTTTGAAATGGATGTTAAGATTATCTGCACTCGGCCACTCTAGATACCGCACTGCCAAGGTTATCCAGAGCGCCACCATAAAAAATACGGCATCGCCGATGAGAAGTATGGCTAATTCGCGGCTTCTTTCACCCATAATCTGTTAGAGCTATCCTACCCAAATGCCAGCAAAAAACAAGCGGAACTTATGCGTTTGCGGTATTGTTTAAAAAACTACACCTATGAAATCTCAACCAAACAGAAAAAAAGTATTGTTCTTAATCACCAAGAGCAACTGGGGAGGTGCCCAACGCTATGTGTACGACCTCGCAACTAATCTTAACAAAAATGACTATGAGCCCGTTGTTGCTTTAGGAGGTGACGGCACGTTAAAAGAAATGCTTGACGCTGCCAGCATCAAAACTATTCTTATTTCAGGCTTACAGCGTGATTTTTCATTAAAAAAAGAGTTGTTGGCTTCGTTTGCGACTGCTAACATCATTCGAAGAGAAGACCCCGACATCTTACATGTGAATAGTTCTAAAGCTGGCGGCATCGGGGCTTTCCTGGGACGAGTACTGTTTGTTCCCCGCGTTATCTTCACGGCCCACGGCTGGGCATTTAATGAAGACCGACCATATTGGCAACGAGTCATCATTAAATTCTTTCATTGGCTGACGGTGATTTTTTCTCACCATACTATTGCTGTTTCAAATGGTTTAAAGAATCAAATGGACTGGTGGTGGGTACAGAAAAAAATGACGGTTATCAACCCGGGACGCACTATTATTGATATGAAAGATACTGTTGAGGCGAGAAACCAGCTCGCTGGTTTCTCGCCTCAACTCGACGAATATAAAAATGATGTATGGATTGGCACCATTGCTGAATTACATCCGATAAAACGGCTTGATTTAGCCATAGAATCAATATCTGAGCTAACACAATCGAACCCAACTCTCCGCTATATAATTGTTGGTTCTGGCGAACTGCGCGCTGAATTGGAAAATAAAATTATAGAATTAAAACTGCAAGATACTGTTTTTTTAACCGGAGCCATCACTGAAGCTGGTCGACTATTGAAAGCGTTTGATATTTTTATTCTTCCTTCACGCTCTGAATCATACGGCTATGTTTTGCTCGAAGCTGGGGCTGCCGCTCTGCCGGTAGTGGCCAGCAATGTTGGCGGTATACCTGACATTATTAACAATGAAGAAACTGGTTTACTAATAGCGCCAGAAAACAAGACGGCCCTAACTGAAGCAATACAAAAACTAATCGCCGACGAAGCTCTACGAAAAAAAATGGGATCTTCATTAAAGAACAGAGTTGCTACTCTTTCAGTTTCGGCCATGGCAACAGAAACTTGTTCAGTTTATGAAGATATCAATTCTCGTACCTGATATTTCGCTCTGGAGTAACGACTCATCGCCATCACCATGGCAATAGCAATAAATTCGGTCACGAGGTGAGTCCCGCCGTAGCTTAAGAAAGGTACGGTGGTTCCTGTCACTGGCAACAACCCGATATTCATACCAATGTGTATAAAAAAGTGGGCTGTAAAAAGAATCGCTACTCCCACAGCAAACAGTCTTTCAAAATTACTCGCCCCCATCATGGCATGATACAAAAGCCTCCATATCACTATTCCAAACAGCACAAACAAAACCAAAACTCCAAAAAATCCCCATTCTTCAGCGAAAGCCGCAAAAATGAAGTCAGTTTCATATTCCGGTAAGAATTGCAGTTTGGACTGAGTTCCGTAGCCAATCCCTTTCCCCCATATTTGCCCTGAACCAACCGCAATAGTGGATTGGTAAGCGTTGTAGCCCGCTCCTTGTATATCAGATAAAGGATTTAGGAAAGTAGCGATACGGGCTTTTTGATAGTCTTGAAAAGCAAAACTCCACATTCCAGCAAAAGCCAACGCACCCATCATAAACACGAGGGCAAGGTGTTTAATTTTAATACCAGCTACCAACACCATACCGAACCACACAAAAAATAAAATTATAGCGGTCCCGAAGTCAGGTTGAACAAACACTAACCCAAAAATACCGAGGGCGTAGCCACCAGACACAATAATATGTTTAAAGTTAGCAATATCAATGTGCCGTTTTGAAAAATATTTAGCGAGAATAGCAATTAATACTACTTTGGCCGGATCTGATGGTTGAACTGAAAATAAACCGAGGTCAAAACGGCTTTGAGCACCGAGAGTGATTTCACCAAACAACAACACTGACAGGAGCATCACTAAGGTTGCTAAGTAAAACCAAAAAACTGTATTACCGGTGCGTAGAAATCTATAGTCAGGAATAAGAGCTAACATCATTAAAACCAAAGCCCCTCCCACCCACATCATTTGTTGCCAATAAAACACATTTTCACCTTCAAAAGTGAACATCGTAACCAAACCAAGACAGGTCAAAGACAAACAAGCACCGACCAACCATGGATCAAAGCCGCGGAAAAGTGATAAAAATGAAAACATGATCTAAGGCCACTCTGGAAGATCTATGTCGGTCTTGGGAATTATATCCACTCGAGCCGCTCCTTCCTCACAAATAGCATCTGTAATACTACGATAAACTCGATCAACTTGCTCGGGTGAAAGCGTAGTAAACATCTTATCTGGGTCGGTGGCAATAGTGCGTAAAAACGCTTGATTAACATCTTCGCCCAGACCAATAGTAAAAATCTGAGTTTGATCGTCTACCAAAGCTTTGGCTGCTTCAAGCGCATAGGCCTCTGGTTCGGGTTCGGGTTCGTTGGTTAATCCATCGGTTAGGAGAATGAGCACTTTACGGGCATCCGGGTTGTGTCTATCGCTATTAAATTCTGAAAGAGCTAATTTGAAAGCATCCCCAGAATTAGTACTTCCCTGCTCTTCTTCAGGTTTTATATTTAGCTGCGAGATAAGTGTGGCTACTGAAGCAGGGTTGGTCGATAACTGAACTTTCATTTGAGCATCGGTGGCAAACGTAACCACCCCCACTCTATCCTTTTTATCCAACCTATTTACAAAAGCTTCAGCTGCCTTTTTCACCGAAGCTAACGGTTCAGCTGGCACACCACCCAAATTGTTCATACTACCAGATAAGTCGATAGCTAGGATAACATCGGTTGGTACTTCACAACTACGCACCGTGGTAGCAATCGGTTCTGGCCAGGTAAAAATAACATCACTAACTGTTTGTGGAGCAAAGTCTATAAAGGTGCGTGAAGCGGTCAGTGGTGTGCCCAGAGCATCAAAAATAGTAGCCACCACCTCGACATTGCGAGCTGGCAACAAGCTATTATTTCTGAGTGAAGATTGTAGACGCGGAGCCCCATCAGCACTTTTGATTTCCCCTCTATCGATTAGAGTAAACTGTTCTCGAGCCTTGGTAGATGGTAGCCACAAGTCTGGTTTCTTAAAGGTAATGTTGGTTTTGGTAGGAACACGACCACCAGTAAGAATTCTGCCTTCAAAAATTGGATACACGTTGTCAGCTGGCAAGATAGTAGTGCCAGTTCGCTCAGCAATCACACCATTACTGTCCTCAAGAGTTAGTGTATATTCAAACATTGGTGCTGCTCCCATCCGATTTGGGTTTTCTACATACGCAACAGCGTTGTATTGGCCATCGACAACTTTAAAGGACTTAACCCAATCGACTCGTGGCTCCTGCATGGTGAACGCACAAATACGCACGCACGAACCACCACAATCTATCCCGACTTCATCACCGTTTTGTGTATTATCAAAACAAGTTGGTGCCGCGTAAAAATATTTAAAATAACCTACTATCAGTAAGACTATAAAAAACGCAACGATGGCTGCGATAATAATCATCCGGCGCCGCACAGCCCAAGCTCGTGTATCTATCATGACTTTATTGTATCAAACTAGTAGGAGTGTGTGCTACTGGCTATGTTATAAAAAGCATGATGTCCACTAGAGTCAATTCTGAATTTACCACAACCTGTTGTAGGGTTATCTCCATCAATCATTTCATTCATTAAGTCGAAAATAGCCTGATTTCCACCTTCAATATGTATGTTTACACCTGAACGTTCATAATTAGGTACGCTAGTATTACATGTATAAAACGTACTACCATCGTATGTGTACTCAAAGCCAACGTTATTTGGTAGATTAGTCGGTCCAGACATGTACTGATCAAAGTTTGGAAAACTACTATTTGAGCCGGCAACTATACTAGAAATTGGACCCTGATTGCTATGTAGGGTCGGCCAGCCATTTGGCAACTCATATTGTCGATATGTTTTTAAAGCAGTCTCTACTTCTGCGAGTTGATGCACCCACGCAGCCGCCATCGAGCGCTCTTTCACGCGCCCGTAAGCCGCCGTCGCTATTGCTGACAATAACGCAATAATGGCTACTACTACCAAGATTTCAGTTAGTGTAAAACCTTTTTTGTATGAGATATTTTTCATATATTAATTATAACTTAAAGTGTGTTTAATATTGTTATCTTTAAACAAAACCTAAAAAATAACATCTTTCTCATCTTCAGCTAGTATCCAATAAATCTCTGGATCAGTGTTGTTTCTCATACGTATTCGCCCACAAGCCATCCCATCACCTTGATCATAAGCCTTATCTAGATATTGAAACAAGGGTGGTATGCTAACAAGTGAAACACCGTTATCACCGAGTCGGATCAAAACACCACCACCAGGATTATTTGGATCGGTAACATTTGGATCAGGACATTGTTTGAATGAGACCGGGAAAGAAGGTGGGTTTTGGTACACATAAAAACTAGTCTTTTCTAAATCAATTGGCCGATCACCAAAATAATTGCTGAGGTTTGTAAACATAGTATGTTGAGGGCCGTGAGAAATATTTTTACATACACCATTTGGATATGTGCTCGGTCCTCCTACCATCCTATAGAGTTGCTGACAGTTGATATAGCTGCGAGGCCAAGTGTTTTTGTAATAATCTGCTACATATAAATTTAAAGCCAGCTCTATTTGTCTTAACTCTGTTCCTATTGCTGCATACTCGGCTTTTTTACGAGCCGAACCTGTTGCCACTACTACAATCGAAGCGAGCAGACCAATAATAGCCACTACTACAAGTAATTCAATTAAGGTGAAGCCGTTGGTTCGCTCGTTACACATCAGAAGATTATAACTCAAAGCAATCTATATAAATTTGTGTAAATTTAAAAACCATCAACAAAAAAGGCCACATTGTATATCTTATTTGTGGACTCAGGGGGATTCGCTTCTTATCGAAGCAGTACAGGTTGTCGCTATTTCTGCGAAATAGCAGGCAACCTTTTCGAATCCCACATGAAGTGCTCCCAGCACTTCATTCCTGAGTCCAGTCACTCACTGCGTTCGTTTGGTGGACTCAGGGGGATTCGAACCCCCGACCTCTTCCATGCCATGGAAGCGCGCTACCAGCTGCGCCATGAGCCCTTCAACAGTTTGGGAAACTGTTGAAGTTGAGCGCAGTACTCAGCTTCAACAACCACCCAAGTAATATACTTATTTAAACCCAACGCTGTCTGGGTATATTTTAAGTTGAATACAATACCCAACTCAAAACATCACCCAAGCTAACATGCAGATTATTGTCTGGGAGGCTGTTGAAGTTGAGTGCAATACCCAACTCTAAATACCACCCCGAGCAATCTACTAACCTATACCGAACTCTATCCGGGAAACTGTTGCAGTTGAGTACAATACCCAAATTCAACAATCACCCAAGACCTATACTCACCAATCTCCGCATACGTTTGGGAGCATTTTTAAGTTGAGTGCAATATTACCAAAAAATAAATAAAAATGACAGTATTTATTTCACTACCATATATGATAGTGCGCGTTGGGAATAGATAAAAATTAATAGAGGCTCTATAAGCTTACTATCATATATGATAGTAATTGATTTATTAATTTTTAAAAGTCTACCAGACTTTCTCATCCCTCCGCCAAAGCATCAACAAAAAAACACTCATTACTGAGTGTTTTTGTGAGATTGAAAACTTAAAGTTGGCGCCGACCTACTCTTCCTCTTGCGAAGTACCATCGGTGCTGGAGAGCTTGGCTTTCGAGTGCGTGAGTGAAATGGAAGTTCACTTACATTTCCGAGCAAGCGAAGAAAGTTCCATTTTCCGTGTTCGGAACGCTTGGTGACTAAACAAAAAAAATCCTTTGAATTCTTTGTTGAATGCTCTAAGTTGGCGACGACCTACTCTTCCCCCAAAGGAGTACCATCGGTGCTGGAGAGCTTAACTTCCGTGTTCGGAATGAGAACGGGTGGACCCTCTCCGCCAAATCACCAACTTAGAATCTTCAACGATTCAAAGGATTTTTTTATTTAGTTGGAGCTTATCATGAGACATTCTTCAAAGCAATCCCATTGCTTTGAAGCCGCCCAAAGCACCAACTTTAAACGCTGTTTTTCAACATGCGATTTTGCATATCCTTTTTGTTTGTAAACTTGTTTGAAAATGGTGAGATTGGCCCAAGTAGAAAGGAACAATCTTATTTTGGCGGAGCCTGGGCGTTGGCGACACCCGACCTTTTCCTGGCAAGGAAACGCTCTAAACCATCTGAGCTAAGGCCCCTGATTTACTCGGGATTGATTGGCGGAAAGACTGGGACTCGAACCCAGATATTCAGAACGACATGTATCTGACCCCTTATCCAATTCGGGCACCTCTCCTCACCAATCTCACCATTTTCAAACTTTTTTCGAGGCAAAAATCTACGATTTTTGCCTCATCGACAACACAATTCACATACAAAATTAAAAAATTGTAACTCCAAAACTTTTTAAATTGCTTGCAGCGCGAGGTGAGAAAGCCTGGGAGGCTTTCGCAAGACTCGTTGAGTATTTTGCGACTTCAGAAGCAAAATCCAACGAGTGGACCGCTTCTGTAAGAAGTGCAAGATACTTCTGCGTCAATTCTGGAAGTTTTGGGCGATGTCCAGCATTCCCTGCAGGAACTACGTCCTATTAGTACACCTCAGCTCCATACATTGCTGTACTTCCACCTAGTGCCTATCAACCTGATAATCTCTCAGGGGACTTAATGATAACTAATCTTCAAGTTGGCTTCGAGCTTAGATGCTTTCAGCTCTTATCCATTCCCAACATAGCTACCCTGCGATGCCACTGGCGTGACAGCAGGTAGACCAGAGGTCAGTTCATCCCGGTCCTCTCGTACTAGGGACAAATCTCGTCAATTATCGACGCCTGCAGTAGATAGAGACCAACCTGTCTCACGACGGTCTAAACCCAGCTCGCGTGACTTTTTAATTGGCGAACAGCCAAACCCTTGGGACCTGCTCCAGCCCCAGGATAAGTCGAGCCGACATCGAGGTGCCGAACCGTGCCGTCGCTATGGACGCTTGGGCACGACTAGCCT
>JBGSYZ010000010.1:0-54727 GCA_041750655.1 Minisyncoccia bacterium
GAGATTTTCTTCGGAAGCGATAATTATGGCTTGGTTACTGTCTAAAATGAATTGACGAGAAAGTTCGAGCCAGCGATTACCTTTTCGTTCAAAATCTTTCAATTTCTCTGAAAAATCAATTTTTTGGTTGAGGAGCTTTTGCTTTTTGGCGATATACTCCTCGCTCGTAATTGTGCTGTCCAAATGAGCGTCAAGAAGCCTATCCAGCGTCTCCTCAACACTTTTGATCTGATTTTTCAGATTTTGAACGAAAAGCTCGTCAGAGTGGAAACTGCTCGCTTGTTCCTTTTCTAGTTCAGCGAGCATGAATTCTTTCCACTCGGACGGCAAAGAAACTTTTTTGATAATGTCATTTGCTTGTTCGGCGAGGAATTCTTCGCGGATATATTTTTGTGTGCAAACACCTTTCTTTTTGGTACAGCGATAATAGGTATGACCTTTCTGCACTTCGCTGGTGATACCACAGCCGCATTCTTCACACAAAAATATTCCACGAAAAACATGCTTGTTAATTCCTCGCTTCATCGGGTGAGCATTCCTCGCCGATACTTCCGCGCATTTATCAAAAAGTTTCTTTGAAATCGCTGGCTCGTGCTTTCCTTGGTAAAGTTCTTTGTTGAAAAGGAACATTCCATAATAAAAAGGATTTTTCAAAATCATTTGCGTGTTTGAAACGGTAAGAACTTTACCATTTTTAGACACCAAGCCCTTTTGGGCAAGCAAATTCCTTGTATCTTTCAGAGAATAATTTCCAGTAGCATAGACTTCGAACATTTTCCTGACGAGGCGAAATCTCTCCACATCGGGAATAATTTTCTTGTTCAATTTATCATTTACATATCCCGTCGGAGCTTGACCACTTTGTTCGCCTCGTCTGACTTTTTGTCGAAGTCCGCGCTTCACATTCTCTGAAAGATTATCTACATAGTATTTGCTCTGCCCAAAAGCAATATTTAACATAAACTTACCTTGTGGCGTAGCATCGAACCAAAACGTCGGGAATTTTAGCTCTTTAATAAGACCGAGGTCGCACAGATAGATTATCTTTCCACCATCAATACTATTTCTCGCCAATCTATCGGGATGCCAAGCTAAAATTCCCGACGCTTTGCCTTTTTCTATGAGCGAGAGCATATTGTTGAAAATAGGTCTGCCCGGCTCTTTCGCGGTTTGTGATTCAACAAAAGTTTCAACAATCTCCAACTGCTCTCGCGTGGCAAATTCTTTCAACTCGTCAATTTGCGATTCAATACTCAAAATCTGACGATCTGGTTCGTCGGTAGATTTACGAGCATAGAGAAAGAATTTGTTCATAGAAAAAGGTTTATGTTAAATATTGATAATTATTCGCTTCCAGATTGGCTCGCAAAACGAAGTTTTGAATGATGTACTCATCATAAACCCCCGCCTCGCGTCCCGCTCGCTTCTTTTGGATTTCAAAAACCCTTGGCGAATTCTGGCGGAAACCCCCGTCGCGTCGCTTTGCGACGCTCCGCATTTTGGCGAAAACGGCGATTCTATTTTGTTCAGGAGACACAGCCAACTCGTGCTAGCACGAGATGCTTAGAAATAAGCTCTTAAAACTAGTTGAGATCTATACAATCACAGAAGAAGCCGTAGGCTAATCCAGACTAAAAAATACCCGTCAGGGTGTTTTTTAGTTGAAATAAAACAATTTCTAAGGTGTAGTAATAGATATCTGATATACTGAATTGTGATGGATAGAAACGATACTCAACTCGTAGCTGATTATTTAAATGGCGATGAAACTGCCCTTGGTTTTCTTGTAGACCGCTATATTAAAGATGTGTATCGATTTGCACAGCAACTAACAAATGATGCTGGAGCGGCTGAGGATGTAACTCAGGAATCATTCGTAAAAGCTTGGAAGCATATTCGGAGCTACCGACAAGGAAGTAATTTTAAGACTTGGATTTTTACCATCACCCGCAACACAGCAATTGATTGGTTACGGAAGCAAAAAGAAATTGCTCTTTCTAGTTTTGAAAATGTTGAGGGGCAGAATATGTTACTAGAAACTATTGCCGACACTAATCCACTACCTGATGAATTGCTGGTAAGAGCAGAAAACACTGCTCATGTTGTATTTTTACTTGAGCAACTTGATTCAAAATACCGTGACGTTCTTACGCTTCGGTACTCAAGCAATATGACATTTGAGGAGATTGGAGAAGTTTTACGAAGACCATTACATACCATAAAGAGCCAACATCGGAGAGCATTAGTGATGCTCAGACGGCTACTCGAAGCTGAGCCAGCATAGATATGGAAAAGAGTGCACCAAAATGCACTCTTTTTTCGTATGGTATGTATGCAAGATAATTTTGAGTTACCAGAAAGCCTCAGAGGCAATATTTTGTTAGGTATTCATACTGAGGAAAAAAGGCGTGCCAAGCGTCTACTAGTTGTGTCTGCAGTTGTTGCAACCAGTTCATTAGTTGGAATAATCGCATCGCTTAAATATGCGTTAGTGACACTCTATGAGTCGAGTTTTTATTCCTATGCCTCACTTCTGTTTTCAGATCCTGACGTTGTTACACAATACTGGAAAGAATTCAGTCTAGCATTGTTAGAGTCACTTCCAGTGATAGGTATCGTATTGTGTCTCATCGCCGTGTTCGCATTACTTATGTCACTCCGTTTATTTGCACAGAATATGCGGTTTGGTTTTGCTCCAACATTCGCTAATTAATATTTATTTGTATGTATAAAAATCTTAAAGAATTTACTGCTTCAAAATCCTTTCAAGGAATTTTGATTGGTATTGGCATTTCTATTGTCGGACTCCTCATTTTTCAAGCCGGAGTCATGGTTGGACAACATAAAGTACAGTTCGGTGACCGATTAGGGAGTCACTTTGAACGTAACTTTGTTGATCTAGAAAGAGGCGGTTTTGGAAGTCCAAAAGGATTAGGTTTTGGTGAACAGCTTCCTCCTGGTGGACACGGGGCAGTTGGTGAGGTTATCAGCGTCACACTTCCAACATTTGTGATTGCTGGACCAGACAATCTTGAAAAAACTGTAACTGTTACTGACAACACGTTGATTCGTGAGTTTCGAGATGAACTCAGTACTGATGGCATAGAAACTGGAAAGTTTGTCGTTGTACTTGGTGAACCAAATGACGATGGTGTGATTAAAGCCAAGTTGATTCGTTTCTTGCCACCTCCACCTGATTTTATAAAAAATGAAACAAACGAATAATTATGAAACTTTTAAAAATTGTAACTAACTATAAATGGTATCTAATCGCAATTGTGATTTTTGCTGGAGGCATTTATTACTACACACAAATTTATAATTCAGACAGTACTGATGCAGCACTATCTTTTTATGTAGTCGATACAGTTGAACGTGGTGAGGTAACGTCAGGTATTCTGACTACGGGTGACATTATTGCTGCCCAAAAACTTGATATAGATGTCTACAAACAGCTTAGTAGAATTGATGTTGTAAACATGGCTAATGGCAGTCATGTTGAAAAAGGTGACGTGCTCGTTTCTTTTGATAAAAGTGATGCCTACGTAGACACACAATCGTCCAAGGTTGCAGTGGCGGAGGCTCGACTTGCTTTGCAAGAAGAGCAAGAAAATGTGAATGATCCGAATACACAAATTAGAACCAAAGAAAATCAGATTGTAGGATATAACAAAACTATTATTGATACTGAACAAGATATTAAAGATGCTTATAGAGATTTCTTAAATGAAGATTTAGAGGTGGTACCACACCCTGATAAATCAAGTGCTCTTGACGATAGAACCGAGCCAGTCTTATCTGGAAGATATGTGAGTGATACTCAAGGACAGTACGTTATTGAAGTGTATGCTTCGGCTGCAGATTCTGGATACAGTTATCGCGTAAGCGGTTTGGAGTCAATGACGGATTCAGTAATTTTTGGTAAAGCTGTTGACTTGGGTAGTCGTGGTCTAAAAATCACGTTCCCGAGTGACACAAAGACAAGGGATAAATGGGTTGTGTATGTGCCAAATACAGAGATTGCTACATATTCTGAAACAAAGCGAGTATATGAAGAGAGTGTTGCAGCGTTAGAAAAGACAATTGCTGATACGAAGGTAAATCTAGCAAATGCTGCACAAGATCTTGCTGACCTAAAACAAACTGACTCCAGTAGTTACCGTGATTTGAATGTAGAGAAAGCCGAATCTAGTTTGTCAGAAGCACAGCAACGTTTGTCTAAGAACTACGATGTTGTACAAGAGCGAGATATCGTCGCACCTTTTTCAGGAACAGTGGAAGGAATGGAGAACGTTGTCGCTGGAGCGACCCCAACTGGTGGTACAAATGATTCTATAAATTTAGGTACACTTATTTCCGATGAGTTTCTAACAACATTCACGCTTGGTGCTACCGACGTTGCGAAAGTTTCGGTGGGACAAAAGGTAAAAGTGACCGTTACATCATTTGCAGAGCAGCCGGTATTCACCGCTGAAATTACACAAATAAGTTCACTGCCTGAAGCCAGTGGAGTCGCACAGTACAAGGTGCAAGCTTTGATTGAATATGACCGAGCTGCTGCAGAGTTGGTACTTCGTGAAGGAATGTTGGCTGACATAGAAGTGGTAGAAAAAGAGAGTTCAGATGCACTACGTGTACCAACTTCGGCTATTACGTATGAGCAAGGTGTTCCTAAGGTAACAATTATAGATAAGCTAACTGAAGAACAACAGCAGCAGGCAAATCGCATGGGTATTGTTCGAACAGAAGGTACAACTATTGCAACATACGATGTTGAGGTAGAGCTTGGTATCGTGGGTCAATATTATGTTGAAATAATAAGTGGCTTGTCTGAAGGAGATATTATCGTGTCTTCACAACTTTCAGATACGGCGACTGATTCTGTTGTACAGCAAGCAGGCTTCGGCCCTCCAGGTGGAGGGCAACGGCCAACTGGATCACCGACGGCTGGAAGTGGTGCGCCGGCAGGTAGGGCACCAAGTAACTAGTTAGTAGTCATGACTACCCCAACTACAACAACAAAAGTTATTGAACTAAAAGATATATCAAAAAGTTTTTACTTGGCAGGCGGCCTTGAAGTACCTGTACTGCACCATATAAATCTGGATATTTTTGAAGGAGACATGATTGCTATTCTTGGTCCTTCTGGTTCTGGTAAATCAACACTAATGAATATTATTGGCGGATTAGATATTGCTACCAAGGGGGAGTATCACTTCGCTGGTCAATCAGTAGATACAATGACATCAAATGAACTGGCTGAATTACGCTCAACGGATATCAGTTTCATATTTCAATCGTTCCATCTTTTGGCAGGAAAAACTGTCTATCAGAATGTGATGTTACCACTCATATATCAACGCTCATTCACTGGTGATTATGATGAGTATGTTACACACGCTTTGAAGCGAGCTTCACTTGAAGAAGCTCATTGGCACAAGAAGCCAAATCAACTTTCTGGAGGACAGCGCCAGCGTGTAGCTATTGCCCGCGCGCTCGTAGCGCGTCCCAAATTATTATTAGCAGATGAACCAACAGGTAACTTAGACTCAAAGACGGGAGAGAATATCATTGATTCATTGACGTACTTAAACGAAAAATATGGTACTACAATTGTGATCGTGACTCACGATGAGTCATTGACCGAAGTAGTTCATCGCGTAGTCAATATTAAAGACGGAGTCATTAATGAAACCGCTGGCAAGAAATAGTATGAAAACAAAATTCCTAATTTCTGAATCGTTACAATCCCTACGCAGTAACTTATTGCGCTCCTTCTTAACAATCATTGGTATTGTGGTGGGTATTTTTTCTGTTACTGCAATGCTTGCTTTAGGGGAGGGGTTGTCAGCCAATGTACTTGATCGCTTTAGTTCATTTGCAAGTGGCGATATTACTGTGTCTGGTGAAATTTCATACACTGATTTTTCGTGGATCAACGAACAGCCATATGTCTCAGAATCATTAGCTTCTCTGTCAATTAATAATTCCAAAGTCATTGCTTTTGGTTCCGATTTTTCTCCCACTACACAGGTTGTTGTAGGTGATTATGAGGGTTTACAGAGCTACGATATTGTCAGCGGTGAGGTGTATGACTGGAATGACATTAGTTTCGATGAAGCAGTTATTGTTGTCTCCGATGGTTTCGCTGATGCTGTACAAGAGGAGACTGGTCAGTCTGTATTGGATCAGGATGTTACTGTCGGCGGTCAAAAATTTACCGTGATTGGAATAATTGAATCTGGTTCAATGCAGTTTACTCGTGGCGATGGTGTAATACTCGTTCCGTACAATAAAGCAATTGGTACCTTAACAAGTACTAAAAACTTTTCTTCTGTATCTGTCTTACTTCAAGATTCATCTTATTTTGAAATTGCCGGACAACACATGCTCGAATCATTAAACGCTTCCAGGCAACTAGCTAGCGACAGCGAGGATGTGTTTAGTGTTGAAACTTCACAATCATTCATCGAGACAGCTCAGGAAACGGTTCAGATGATCAGTATATTTTTAGGAATCGTTGGAGGGATTGCTCTGTTTGTTGGAGGGATTGGCACAATGAATATGATGCTTACAACTGTGACCGAACGAACAAAAGAAATTGGTTTGCGGAAAGCCGTTGGAGCACGCGATCGTGACATAATGCTACAGATTCTTATTGAGTCAGTCGCTCTCACTACTCTAGGTGGGTTTCTGGGAATTTTGCTCAGTCTTGGTGTAGGCAAGATAGCTAATACTATTTTTGCTGATAGTGACATTATTTCTATCGTTATAAACACAAAAGTAATAGCACTGGCGTCATTTGTAGCTGTAGCTGTCGGTGTAGTGTTTGGTTTGTATCCCGCACGTAACGCCTCAAAACTTCAACCAGTCGATGCATTGCGGTCAGAATAGACCCCTCTAGTGCACCTGACCGAGGTGGGTTCGAGTCCTGCTGCGGCATATTAATGCGGTATAATTCACAGATATGATTGACCACATTTCTTTAGGCGTATCTGATCTCAAAAAGAGTAGAGATTTTTATCTAAATGCCCTCAAACCACTTGGGTACGATATTATCTATGATATTGAAGATGTAGCTAACTGGGGGATGAATATAAGTGGATGTAGCATAGGAGAAAATGATCAGACTCGTCTGTGGCTCGAGGGAGACGCGACAGCTCACAAGACACATCTTGCTTTTGTCGGAAAAGATAGAGATGTGGTCAACGCATTTTACGAGGCCGCAATGCAAGCAGGAGGCACAGACAATGGTGCTCCTGGGATCAGAGAGCAATACTCTCCAGTATACTATGCAGCGTTTGTACTAGATCCGGATGGTAATAATATAGAGGTTGTATTTAGAGGGACATAGAAGTTCCCACTTCGCACCAGATGGTCATACAAAGTTGCATTAAATACGAATTTTGGAACAATAACTAAATATGAAAGACCTTAAACTCACAGTCAGAATAAATAAGCCAGTTGAAGAAGTTTTTGACTTCACTACAAATCCAGACAACACTCCTAAGTGGATAGGTTCCGTTATGGGTGAAAAAGCAGAAAAATATCCTCCAGAGATTGGTACAAAATATAAAAATTGGGATGAGTCGGAGAAAGTTAACGAATATGTAGTAACTAAGTATGAACCTTTTAAAGTGTTCCAACTTGATGCTACACATCAAGACTATAAAGTTCGTTACACTTATACTCTAATTTCTGAAAATGAGACAGAGCTTGAATATTATGAATGGAGTGAATCTGACCAATTACACGCACCGTTTATGCAGAAGATTCTAGATAAGTTGAAGGAAGTGATGGAACAGCAATAAAAGTTCTAACATCGTCCCAGACGGCCAACAGTCATGGGAGACAGGCAGTGTCTCCTGAACTCGCTATCTAGCAGCTTATATTTTAAACGAGTCATGGGCTCAAACTTTTTCCAAATGTTTCAAAAATAAAAAATTTATTCAAGAACATATTTTTGGTTCGAGTCTCAGAGGGTTTTTGTTATACTTATATGTATGAAGCCAACCAGTGAAGCAACTCTCAAGCGTGTGTATGCAATGACTTTTGCAAAGGTCTATCCGTTATATGTAGCTAAGGCTGAAAGAAAAGGTCGGACAAAAGCAGAAGTCGATAAAGTAATTCATTGGCTTACCGGATACACCCAAGCTAAGCTGAACTCACAGATAAAGAAAGAGGTGAATTTTGAGATTTTTTTCAAGGAAGCTCCAAAACTCAATCCTTCGCGCACACTCATCACCGGCATGATTTGTGGTGTTCGCGTTGAAGAGATTGAAGATAAAATCATGCGAGAGATGCGTTATTTAGACAAGCTTATCGATGAACTTGCCAAAGGAAGACCCCTTGAAAAGATTTTACGGAAACCATAGTAATATTAGTATATGTTTAAAAAATATTTCGAGTACCTTCAGGACAACCCTAATCGCTACTGGTTCAAGCGTAAGGTTTGGGGATGGGGTTGGGTGCCTGCGACATGGCAGGGGTGGCTCACAACATTGCTGTATGTTGCACTCATTTTACTTCTCGCATGCACTAGAGAAGAGGCAATCCCCGGGAATCCTGATTCAGGAAGTAACTTCTTGGTGTTTGGGTTGCCGATTATTCTCTTGACTATCACTTTTATTTCCATCGCATACAAGACAGGAGAGAAACCAAAGTGGCAATGGGGTTTGCCAAAAGATAAATAATATTTAAACAATATGGAAAGACTTACATTTACAACAACTATCAATGCGCCGAAAGAAAAAGTTTGGCATGTCATGCTTGACGAAACTACGTACCAACAGTGGACAAAACAATTTAACGAAGGTTCTCGTTATGAAGGCAATTGGGAAACTGGCTCAGAGATGCGTTTCATCGGGGTTGATGATAGTGGCAAGGAGTCTGGTGGTATGTACAGCAAGATCAAAGAGACTCGACCGTACGAATTTGTCTCTATCGAACATCTCGGTATGATCACGGAAACAGGTGAGGTTGATACCACAAGCGAATCTGTGCAAAAGTGGGCACCGGCCTTTGAGAACTATACTTTTATTGATACAGAAGGTGGTATGGAAGTATTTGTTGAGATTGACGTCGCTGACGAGTGGAAAGAAATGTTTAACGACATGTGGCCAAAAGCGCTGGCCAAACTCAAGGAGATTGCTGAAAATTCATAAAATTATATTTCAAGTTAAATGGTTTGAGACTGAGACGGCCCAAGTCCTTTTGAGACAGAACTCGCATATTTTGTAAACTATTTGGTAGCAATGTAGAATTATGATTATGAATACAACACCTAAAAATACAATCTGTCTTTGGTTCGATAAAGACGCCGAAAATGCAGCAAAATTTTACGCTGCCACTTTTCCAGACAGTAACATCACGAATGTTTTTTATGCGCCTAGTGATTTTCCAGGCGGTAAAAAAGGCGATGCTCTTACTGTAGAATTCACTGTTTGCGGGATTCCTTGCGTTGGTCTTAATGGCGGTCCAGTATTTAAACAGAGCGAAGCTTTTTCTTTTCAGATTGCCACAGACGACCAAGAAGAAACCGATCGTTATTGGGACGCAATCGTTGGAAATGACGGTCAGGAGAGTGAGTGTGGGTGGTGCAAGGACCGCTGGGGAGTATCATGGCAAATTACACCACGGACTTTAATTGAAGCACTGGCAGCTGGAGGGGAAGAAGCAAAGCGAGCTTTTGATGCGATGATGACAATGAAAAAGATTGATGTGGCTGCTATTGATGCCGCTCGTCGAGGTTAAGGTGTATGATAGTTAATATGGAAAAACATTACATTTGTCGTGGTGGCTGTCGAGGTGTCTCAGAACATCCGGGAGTGTGCCAGGCCCCTGATTGTGAAAACCACAATCATGAATTAGTAGAGTGTCATTGTACTGATGGTTTGCATAATGATTTCAAACCAGAAGTTGTGATGTAATAAGTATAAAAAGTATGAAACATTTTACCGTTATATATATGGCCCCAGCTTTAGTGATGGAAGAGTGGATGAAAAAACCTGAAGAAGAACGTAAAGACGCAGAAGAAAAAATGAAGGAAGAGTGGGATGTGTGGATGGCAGCACACACTGACATCATTTTGAACACCATTGCACTGGGAAAGACCAAACGTATCAGTGCATCAAGTATAGAAGATGTAAAAAATGACATGATGCTCTCTTCGTATGTGCAAGGTGAGTCTGCAGAAGCAGTGGCAGAGGCTTTTAGAGACCATCCTCACTTTGGTATCCCGGGAGCAACTATTGAAATAATGGAAACTCGGCCGATGTAGAAGGTTGAAAATAAATGAAAAACTGAACCATGTACCAAACGGCTAACAGTCGAGCTCTTGCTCTAATGTATAGATGAAAGCAAAGAATTATAAGGAAGTAAAAAAATTTCAGGATATTCCCAATGTTGGTCCTGCAATGACTAGGGATTTTAATTTACTCGGATTAAATAATCCTTCTGATTTAATAAATAAAAATCCTGTATCGTTGTATAAAAAAATGTGTAAAGTCTCAGGAGTCAGGCAGGATCCTTGTGTGCTTGATACGTACATTGCAGTAATTGATTTTATGAATGGAGCACCTGCTAAGCCTTGGTATTTGTATACTAAAAAGAGAAAAAAAGATCATCCAAGTATTTAGAAGTTACAAAAGTTTTAACTTATCTAAACTTAAAATGTAATAAAGGTTCTTAACCGGTGTACTAAATAGTAGCGAATGAGGTTACAGATGGCCCGTCGCTACTTCGAACCGGACTATAAAAAACAAGCGATATATACGCCCTAGTGCGTGTACGCTCTAAACCATCATTTAAAAAAACTGGTTCACACAACATTACTATGTAATCATCTGTCATGGTGGTCCTGGCCTTATGAGCTAGCAGTCAGCCATAAAAAATCTTACATAGTGAACATCTATACTTGCCCATTGAGGTATATTATTGGGCAGACATTGTTGTTGAAACAATGTGTAACGTATTAGATATGCAACAATTGAACATCAAACATACACCCACTACCGGGTATCACCGGTAGTGGGTGTTGTGTGTTTGATTTTGGTATAATTAACTTATGACCACCACAATCTCTAGCGGCGTAGCCCATAAAGTACCAGCGGATTTGCGTCTGGCGTTAACATCGTCTTCGAAAGTGACTGAGGCGTGGAATGACCTGACTCCGCTGGCCCGTAATGAATGGATTTGTTGGACTATTTCAGTGAAAAAAGCCGAAACGCGAGCAGATCATGTGAGGCGAGTGAAAGAAGATATGCTCAAAGGTAAGCGACGCCCATGTTGCTGGCCGGGCTGTCCGCATCGGTGAGTAAATTTTAAGTTAATAATTTATATGTCAGAAAAAATCAACCAGGCACTTTCTCCAGAACAACAAGAACTTGAAAGGAGACGGGAAAAAATTAAGCTTGCTCAGGAATTAATCGACAGTAACGAGACGTTTGCGTTTCCTGGTTTTGATCCTGGTTATGTCGATGAGATGAGAATTGAACGAGACGATCCTGATTTAGCAGGATTTTTAACACCTATGCATGATTTGTTAACTAAACTTCAAAATGAAGGTTTTAAAGTTTCCTTGGGAGATAATCCGGAATCAGGCAATGTTTTTGTTTTGCCAAAAAGTAGCACTGACATAGTTATGGATGGCGTTTTAATAAGGTGTCTAGCAAGTGAAGGGGTTAATGATGAAAGATTATTGAAGTTAATTAGTATTTGATAAATATGTATAATTAAAAAAGCCAGTGCGCGTGCGCACCAGGCTGGTTATTTTATTTTTATGTAAAAGAGCGTTGTATACTGTATAGGTGAAAATTTCTAAGAAACGACAAGTATTGAGTTTTTTTCTGTTTGGTATACCCGCCTTAACGGTGTTATTACTTGGATTTGCTACTACCGATTATTTTGACCCACAACCAATTATGGTCACACCTCCTACCGATGCTCTCTATGTAGATACCAATCAGCCAATTCAGGCTCGGGTCGCCGATCTTTTGTCATACATGACACTCGAAGAGAAGATTGGACAGATGACGTTGGTGGAAAAGAATAGTATTAAAAAACCTAGTGATATTACAGAGTATGCCCTAGGGGCACTTTTGAGTGGTTCTGGCGCCAAGCCGGAAGAAAACACGGCCGCGGGGTGGAAACAGATGATTGACGAGTATCAGGCGCAAGCTCGTAAGACTCGACTGCAGATTCCATTATTGTACGGTTCAGACGCTATTCACGGACACGCGCATGTGCTGGGTGCCACCGTCTTTCCACACTCGATTGGGCTTGGAGCAACCGGGAATGCTGAGCTGGTAACAAAAGTAGCCAACGCCACTGCTGAGGAACTAACTGTTACTGGTGTAAATTGGAATTTTGCCCCTAACCTAGATACACCACAAGATATTCGGTGGGGCCGAGTGTATGAATCATTTTCAGATGATCCGGCTTTGGTAGCAAAACTAGGTGCAGCGTACATTGAGGGTTTGCAAACTCAAGAAAATACAAAAAATAAGTTTGTATCGGTTTTAGCGACAGCCAAACATTTTGTTGGACTTGGAGGGATGAGGTGGGACTCATCTTTGAATAAGAATTTTAAAATTGACCAAGGGGTGAGTTTGGCCGATGAGGAAGTATTGAGGAATGTGTACTTACCGCCTTTTATAGAGGCGATAGATGCAGGTGTTTTAAGTATTATGGTTGGACTCAATACTTGGGGAGACGATAGAATGGTCCGACAAAAAGAGTTGTTGACTGATGTACTCAAAGGCGAACTTGGGTTTACAGGGTTTGTGGTATCCGATTGGTATGGAGTGCACGAAGGAACTCATAATACTTTCTTAGCCACCGTAGCTGCCATACATGCTGGTGTTGATATGGTGATGCTGCCGTTTGATTATCAGCAGTTTAGTCGACATATGAAATGGGCCAACCGACTAGGTCTAATATCCGATGAACGGATAGACGATGCAGTCAGTAGGATTTTATATGCAAAGTTTGCACTTGGTTTATTTGATAGACCGGAAGGTTACACAGAAACCACTATTATTTCAGATGCTTCGCACCGAGCTCTAGCGCGTGAGGCGGTGGCGCAATCCTTAGTATTACTTAAGAATCAAGACAACACGCTCCCTATTAAGGCTACGACCAAAAAGATTCGAGTGGCGGGGAGTGCGGCTGATAATATTGGTCAACAAACTGGAGCATGGACAGTGGAATGGCAAGGTATCGATGGAAATTGGTTGCCAGGAGCGACTTCAATACTCCAAGGAATTGAAGAACAGGCGCAGAAGCAAGGAATACAAATAGAGTATGACAATCTGGGGGTCTTTTCGGATACAGCTAATCTCGCTGATATCGGTATTGCTGTCGTAGGTGAAAAACCGTACGCTGAAGGTTGGGGAGATACGGAGTATCCTGTCTTATCCGATGAAGATTTAACTGCTATTGAGAATCTGCAAGCTAGTAGCAAGAAAGTGGTAGTAGTTATTGTATCGGGTCGGCCACTTTTGGTTGAAAGAGAAATAAATTCCATTGAAGCTTTAGTTGCAGCTTGGTTACCGGGCAGTGAGGGAGCGGGGGTGGCTGATGTGTTGTTTGGTGAACAGCCGTTTGTCGGTACATTACCACTACCTTGGCCAGCTCGCTCAGAACAGTTACCGATTGCACTAGATGGTCACACTACAGATGGTACCCCGGTACTTTTTCCCCGGTATTTTGGTTTAAAAAAGTAGGTGTTGTTTTAATTCATACAGAACCAGCCCGGTGCGCGTGCGCACCGGGCTGGTTCTGTACCTATTCACTCTAGGCTCGACTCTTTTTAAAACAGTCAATACATTTCAAATTGCTGGTATTGCGGGGTGTAAAGGGAAGTGAAGTAATGGTTCCGCCACAGTCAGCACATTTCCAGTCACCTTCGACTCTAGCTCGTTCGCCAGGGGTAGTTGGTGTTGCACCACCAAAATCATCGGCTGGGGCAGGTTCGCCAGCTAAACCGGCTTCCTCGGGTATTTCTGGAGCTTCAGAAGCGGTAGGCATTTCGGGGGCGTGCTCTTTTTCACGTTCTTTTCCTTTAGCGTAACAAGCACGGCAAGTAAGCCCGGCCTCACTTCGTGGTTCAAACGGTAGCTCGGTTATCGCTCCACCACAGCTGCTACATTTCCAATTTCCTTGGTGCATATTGATATAGATATTGTGTAATGAAGTACAGTATACCTTATTGAGACCAATAAATTTTGAGTTGACCAAATAACTAAATAAAGGCATACTACTGCCATATTTAAGCGCCTTGCGCGCCTTTTTATTTTCCAAATTTTTCTACCAATTCACTATAAAGTAATTATTAAAAGTATGAGCCAAGAAATCCGCAACATTGCGATAATTGCCCACGTAGACCACGGCAAAACCACTCTGACTGATGGTCTGATGGAGTTTACTGGCTCTCGCGAAGAGGGACAGTCAATGGACAATAACGCGCTTGAGCAAGAGCGTGGTATTACTATTTACGCCAAAAATACTTCGGTGGAATACAAAGACACTAAAATCAACATTGTCGATACGCCCGGTCACGCCGACTTTGGTTCTGAGGTTGAACGTGTACTTCGCTCTATCGACTGTGTACTTTTGGTAGTAGATGCTCAAGAAGGACCAATGCCACAAACTCGGTTTGTACTTAAGAAGTCACTGGAGTTAGGTCTAAAACCAATTGTCGTTATTAATAAGATTGATAAACCAGCGGCTGACACCGCACGGTGTGAAGATCAAGTATTAGAGCTTTTTTTGGAGCTTGGTGCTACTGACGAACAATCAGAATTTCCAGTTGTCTATGCCATTGGTCGTGACAAATTGGCTAAGCGAAAGATGGATGAAGAGATGAAAGATTTATCGCCAGTTCTCGACACGATTCTTGAACACGTGCCACCGGCTCGCGCGTATGAAGACGGGGAAGCATTACGCGCTCAAGTTTTTAACCTCGGTTACGATAACTTCCTTGGTCGCTTGGCTATCGCCCGTATTTACGAAGGAAAACTCAATAAAGGTCAACAAATCATCATCAAACACAAAGGTGAACAAACTAAGAAAGGCAAGATTGTAAAAGTATCTGGCTACAAAGGTGTGCAGCAGGTGGAATTAGAGACAGCGTATGCAGGCGACATTGTATTAATTGCTGGACTCGAAGATATAAATATCGGCGATACTTTGACTGATACTGAAAATGCCGAAGCACTACCAGCTATCAACGTAGACGAACCAACCGTGTCAATGCAGTTTTCGGTTAACTCCTCACCATTTGCGGGACGAGAAGGAAAATATGTAACCAGTCGACAGATTGGTGATCGACTTAAAAAAGAGTTAGAAATTAACGTTGGTTTGCAAGTAGATTTTTCACAAGGTGATGTGTTTGAAGTGCGTGGTCGTGGAGAAATGCACATTGCAATATTGCTCGAAAACATGCGCCGCGAAGGATACGAACTATCTGTCTCACAACCAAAAGTTATTATTAAAGATATTGAGGGAGTAAAAAGCGAACCGTTTGAGGAGGTGACAGTGGATGTGCCAAGCGAGTACCAAGGGGCAGTGATTGAGCGACTGTCTAATCGTGGCTTTATTATGCAAAACATGATTCCCCACCAAAACCAAGTTCGAATGCTCTTTGAAGGTCCGACTCGAGGGCTTTTAGGGTACAAAAACCAATTTATTATTGATACCAAAGGAGAAGGAATTTTAGCCTCACGCTTTTTAGAATTCCGTGCCTATGCTGGTGAAATCAAGAAACGTAAAGTGGGCTCTATGACCAGTATGGAAACTGGCAAAGCACTTGGTTTTGCGTTATTTAATCTCCAAGACCGAGGCGAGTTGTATATTGGTGCCGGTACCGAAGTGTATGAAGGTATGGTAATCGGTAATACCAGTAAAGGTGAAGAGATGACGGTAAACCCCACGAAAGGTAAGCAGTTAACCAACATGCGGGCTAGTGGTAGTGATGATGCGATTACCTTGGTGCCACACCGAGAAATGACGATTGAAATCGGTCTTGAGATTATGCTTGGAGATGAATACTTAGAAGTGTGTCCACAGTCAGTGCGACTGCGAAAGCAAAAGTTGAAAGAGAGTGAGAGAAAACGAGGGTAGACAGAAAAAGGTCGTGATAAAGTCGCGACCTTTTTCTTTATATTAAATTCGTATGTTTAATTGTATAAAAAAGATTTATGGTATTGATTAAAAATTAACGGTATGATGTGAATCATGAAAATTTTTAACACGCTATTCATATTGTTATTTTTGTTTATCCAGGTTCCAGTAGCTTACGCTGCCAGTGTAGAAGACGATTTAAAGCTACAATTGGTAGCCATCGCTGGCTACTTAGAGCGGCAGTTACCCATTACTAATACATCGCTGAGTACTGAAGAACTGCGAGAAATTATTTTAGATAGCGCTGCTTGGATTGTCGCCGCTCAAGAAGATAGTGGCCATTTTGGCTATGAGTATCTTCCGTATACAGATGAGTATGTAAACGACGATAATATGATTCGCCAAGGCGGCACATTATACGCTCTTTCGGAAGTGTACAAGAAACAAATAAAAAAAGACCCAGACGTAGCCGTGACTATTGAACAAGCTATTTCATATTTCGAAAGTATTAGTGATGCTAATAAAAAAGATAGAGAAAATTTCTTATGTATAAAGGCTAGTCACGCTAGCACGAACTGTGATTTAGGTAGCACAGCCTTGGCTCTTTTGGGGATTTTAAACTACGTTGCGGTTGAAACAGACACAGAGACAACGTATGAACCTTTGATTGGAAAATACGCTAACTATCTTATGGCGGCCAAGTTTCCAGACAGAGGTTTTAGTAACCGGTATAACACCAATAGTGGTTTTAGTGATGAAGAATCACCGTTTTACAACGGGGAAGCAATGTTGGCGTTGGTACGATACTACCAGTACCAAGAAAACGAAGAGGTCAAACAAATTCTACAAGATTCTTTTTCGTACCTTAGTGCTAAAGAAGAATACGAAACGCCACTGTATCTTTGGATTATGGCCGCTCTTAAGGATATGCAAAAACTGTGGCCTAACGATGAGTATGTACGTTACGCTTCAAACTTTACTACGTTCCGTTTAGAGCAGATGCAGTACAAGCATAGTACTACACATAACTACTGTGCTCCGGTGGAAGGTCTAGTCAGTGCGTATAGTATTTTGGAAAAGAATGAAACTGATGATTACTTGGTACGACTTAATGACGAGATTGATTTTTGGCTAAAAAAAACCACTCGTCTTCAAATCGGCGAAAAAGATATCTATCGATTGGTTCGTGAAGGTACCGGATTAACAATAAAGAAATTGCCAAACCCACGCTTAGCTCTTGGTGGTTTTTTAACCGGTGAGGACGAACTGACGCAAAGAATAGATTTCACTCAACATTGCATCAACACCTATCTACAAACATTAATTGATATTGATAAGAAAAGTCTCTAATTATAAACGTGTTGCGTAGCGGCTAGCACCTGTTACACTACATCACTTAAATGGAATACCTTATTTCAATCATACTGGTCCTACTTTCAGGGTTATTTTCTGGTCTTACGCTAGGACTACTTTCTCTAGATGTACAGTCGCTCCGTCGCCGCGCTTCGCGCGGCGACTTGGAAGCGATGAAAGTGCTACCAATCCGCAAGCAAGGCAATTTACTACTGACCACACTGCTGCTTGGTAATGTAACTGTTAATACCACTCTCTCTATTTATCTCGGTAGTATTGCCTCTGGCATCGTCGCCGGAATAACTGCCACTGCTCTTATCGTGCTTTTTGGGGAAATTATTCCTCAGGCCGTTATATCTCGGTATGCATTGTGGTTTGGTTCCCGGACAATTTGGTTTACTAAGCTGGTTATTTTTGCTTTTTACCCAATATCTTGGCCGATTGCTAAGATGCTTGACTACGCATTAGGTAATGAAATGCCGACGGTGTATTCCCATCATGACATTATGGATATAGTGTCTGAACTTGAAGATTCAGAGTACAGCCATATTGATGAAGACGAGGAGAGAATTGTCCATGGTGCGTTGCAGTTTTCTCACTTACGAGTACGAGAAATAATGACTCCGGCTGCAGAAGTGGTGTCTTTTGATGAAAATCAAAAACTAACCGAAGAATTTTTTGAAGAAGTGGTTGGTCATGGGTACTCGAGATTGCCGGTTTTTAGTGGTAAGAAGGAAAATATCGTCGGTGTGTTATTTGTAAAAGATTTAATTGTTGAAGATGATAATATTTCAATAAAAGATACTGAAGAAGCTTTCGAAAAAGGGTGTATGTCAGTACGAGGAGAAGATAAACTTGATAGTGTACTCGCTAGGATGTTAAAACAACAAAAACATCTAGCTATAGTAAAAAATCGAAGCGGTCAGTTTCTCGGGGTTGTTACACTTGAGGATATTATTGAAGAAATTATCCAACAGGAAATTGAAGACGAAGATGATGATTAAGTGCTAGCTGCCAACCGAACTCGATTAACTAAATCCTTTATCTCAGTGTGCGCTTTGATTATGTAATCTTCGCTACCTTCCTCAACAGCATTAACCACACTTTCGGCATCAGTCCGATTAGTGAGGAAAATAATTTTGGCATTTTTGCCCCAATCATCTTGTCGAATTTTTTTAACCGCTTCATGACCACTAATGTCAGGCATCATTATGTCCATTAAGATTACTTTAGGTTTATTTTCTAAAGCCAGTCTCACTCCATCGGTACCGGTAGCGGCTTTTAACGCCTCCATACCACCTGAGGTAAGAGCGTCATAATAGAGTTCTCTAATACTCTCATCGTCTTCGACGATGAGCACGTCGACCTTTTTCATTATGTTTAGAATAGCACAATTTCGCCACTCAAAACTTGCCGAATTTCTGATTCAGCGTAAGCTAGTTACGTATGTCAAATGTACAAAAAATTATCGTTTTGTGTATCGCACTAGTAATAATCACGAGTGGAGTGTTTTTTGCCAGGAACGCCGAAGCTCCGATTATGGATAGCGATGATGAAGGTCAGATTACAGATAATGATGGCGACAGCTCCATTCCGACATCACCAGTAAATACCAGCGTTGGGGGAGAAAGTATTGAAGTGTACAATACCATCTCTGTTCCGAGTGAAAGTCGTAGTCTCGATCTATCAGGACAAAATCTTTCCGGTTCATTAAAGGCCGAAATCCGGATGGTCAGCACTCTTGAGCATATAGATTTAAGTAACAACAAGTTTACTGGTCTACCAGCGGAGATTGGACAATTAGGTAAGCTCGAGACACTGGATTTAAGTAATAATAACTTCACAGGCTTGCCTCATGAGCTTGGTAATCTCAGTAAGTTACAATACTTAAATCTTTCAGGAAATAATATTTCAGATTTTGATTTAAATGTAATTAAGAATAAATTACCGAACACTACTATCATCACCAATGATAGTGCCCCGGTAGCGTGTACGATGGATGCTAAGATTTGTCCAGATGGTAGTGCAGTGGGGCGCACCGCCCCGAATTGTGAATTTGCGGCCTGTCCAATTTCTCAGGAGGTAGTTTGTACTGATGTCATGAAACAAAACCAGGCCTGCACCAGAGAGTATCGACCAGTGTGTGGTTTAGTCCAAGTTCAGTGCATAACAACCCCGTGTGACCCAGTTCCAGAAACATTTAGTAATGGGTGTAGTGCCTGTGCTGCTGGAAATGTTGTTTCGTATACAGAGGGACAGTGTTCAGCGTTAGAAGTTAATTAAGGATTATATGAAAAAAGGATTTGTAACAAATATTGAAAAAGAAACCATTACTAATACTGATTACAGAAGAGTTTTGTATACCGGTGAACATAGTCAATTAGTGGTGATGAATTTACAACCAGGGGAAGAAATTGGTTCTGAAACCCATGCTGGAATTGATCAATTTATTCGAGTGGAACAAGGCGAAGGCAAAGTGGTTCTAAACGGTAGCGAAGAACACTCGTTACCAGCCGAGCATGCGGTTATCATTCCTGCAGGTGTGGAGCATAATGTGATAAATGTTGGATCAGGAGAATTGAAATTGTATTCAATTTATTCTCCAGCTGAACACAAAGATGGTACTGTCCACCCAACGAAAGCTGATGAAAAAGAAGAGCATTTTGATGGAGTTACTACTGAATAACATCCATGCTTCACGGTTGCTTGCCAACTTTGTATTTAGCGCTAGACTAACTATATATTACTAAGTCTCCCAAATCATGAATACAAAAACACTAATTATTGCCGTAGTTCTTTTAGTAGCGGCTGCTGGTGGGTATTATCTAGTTACTAATAATCAGTCTAGTTCCCCAGCTATGGTTGGAAATGATGATGGTCCTAACCAACCAGAAACTGCAGAAAATACGTTTACCGGTAAAAAAGGCATGGGCTCACTCATGGGTTTAATGGGTTTTGGTCAAAATACTATGTGTACATTTTCGTATGTTGACTCGAGTACCGGACAAACCAGTAGTGGTGAGTTTTATTATGATGGAGGTAATCAAAAATTTCGAGTTGATAGTAGTACACAAGCAGATGGAGCGGTATACGTCACTCATATGATCAATGACGGAGATTTTGCGTATGTGTGGAGCGAAGGGGAAGAGGAAAACTTTGCCATGAAAATGTCTGCCGATATGAGTGGTGATGCGAATACTCAAGACTACGACTCATCGGAACCAAACAAACCGGTATCAATGGATCAAGAGGTAGAATATGACTGTAATTCGTGGCGTGTTGATAATAGTATGTTTATACCACCGAGCTCAATAGAATTTATGGATATGGCCTCTATGATGCAGGCTGCCATGGAAGGAATGCCTGAAGGTTTTTCTCTACCGGAAGGATTTCCTGGTCAATAAGTCAGACTTCTAAACATGTGGTAAACTTTCGTTATTAATGATGTAAGGTTTATTTAACATTTCATGTATGAAACCATTGTATGTACTTTTGTTTGTCGTTGTAATTGTGGCCGGATTTTATTTTGTGGCCGGACCGCCAAATAGCATTGTAAAAAATGGTGAACCTCAAGAACAGGTTAGAGAGGATGATAGTAAAAATGAAGACCTAAACAACGAAGACACAACTGAGACAGCTGTGGTTGAGGATACTGACCAACGTTCATTGGGAGATGATTCTGGAATGGAATTCCCTAGCATGGATGTTGAAAAATTGATTGTCGCTGATGGTTCATACAATGTTAATGCGCAGTCGAGCATTGTGCGTTGGGCGGGCAAGAAGCCGCTTATCAGCGGTTACACCAACTCCGGTACTATAGCAGTTAGTGACGGAACTATTACAGTAGCCAATGATACTGCTACAGGTAACTTCACTATTGATATGAATACACTTGATGTTGGTTTAACTGCCAAAAAGCCTGGCCAAGAAGGTACTCTCGAAGGACATTTAAAGAGTGATAAGTGGTTTGACGTAGCGACGTATCCGACCGCGTCATTTGTCATTACCAACGTAGCCAAACGAGCGGATAGTGACGAGAGTCATATATATAATGTAACTGGTGATCTAACCATGAAAGGAGTTACTAACGAAATATCTTTTCCGGCAGAGATTTATCAAACACCAGCGGGAGAGGTACGGGCTATCGCTGCTACGGAAATAGATCGTACCAAGTGGGGCATTACAGCTGGTTCCGGTTCATTTTTTGACGATCTGGCTGACAATGTCATTGATGACATGATTGCTATTTCGTTTGATATTGTCGCACGATAATTAGTTTCTCATTAGTTGTGTAAAAAATTTTCGTTCACTGCTGGAGCGACTGCAACTGCTGTTATAACGTCATTTGTTTTTAGTACATAGTGAGGCAGAGACTCAGTCTGTAAATCAAGCACTAGTTCCTGCAGCTTTGTGTTAGAGATAGTTTTAGTGATGGTGTCATGTTCAGTAAACAACCAGTCTGCTAGTTCTGGGTCTAAACGGTACGCTTGGCCATTGACTGCGGCTAACTCATTCCCTAACAGACCAGTACTGACTTCAAGAGCAATATCAAGCATGTGATTTTTTCTGTTCTTTGTTTCAGATTGATTAATAAAAACTCTCATGTGTGATTTCCGTTTCTTTTTCTTTTTTATCATGCCTAGAGTGGGGCCAATTATGGCCACTCCGACAATACCTAAGACAATATCCTGTGGGGATTCATAATTTTTGGCCCAAGTGACTAGAATTGCTTGTGCCTCGCTAGTTTTTTTAGACTTATGTACAGTTATTTCTTGCAGTAGCCACACTGTTCGATTTTCTGCTTCTTCTAGATTCTGGGGACAGAGATATTTGGATGGTGTTACAAATGCAGTTGGCTGCTTTTCGTCCAAAATCCTTTGTACATGAGCATAGAGCAGGTCAGCAAAGTCGGTATCGGTTTTTGCATAGGCAACCAGAGCAGCGGCGTGGTGTGCCAGCCTGTTCAAAGTTTTTGTTTGGATAGAATTCATAGGAGAAGGTTAATGTTTGTATACTTGTAGTATATGACGTTATTAAACTCTGTCTAGATGTTACACTAATTTATTGAGCATCACATTTATTTTGGTGATTTTATGAAAGAAAAGTATAAAATAAGCTTCACAAAGTATAAAATAAGCTTCACGCAGGCGCACTTAGATGTGCCGACACGAACACCTGGGCCAATTTTTCAAGTTGTTGCTCATTCAACTCCGTTCACGACAATAAAAGAAACTGTCTACACAACCGATCAGTGGGTATATAATTAAACTATGAAAAGTTTTCTAGAATTCGTTGCCATCGTTCTGTGTTTAGGATTTGTGGGCTATTCAATATATGTTAACCAAGATAAAATCGTACATTTCTTTTATGGAGAGCCAACACACGTTATTAACATTCAAGGAGCGCGCTTTTTTGCTACGTTAGCCAATACTCCTGAGGCACGAGAAAAAGGTTTGTCTGGAACAGAAAAACTAGATGATTTGCAAGTGATGTTATTTGCGTTTGATACAAATGATACACACGGTATTTGGATGAAAGATATGAATTATCCAATTGATATTTTTTGGGTGTCTGAAGACTTTCAAATTGTTCATATTGAAAAACGAGTGGGTCCGGAGACATTTCCTAAAACTTTTAGGCCACATACACCATCTCGGTATGTTATTGAGAGTAACGCCAACGTAGCCGAAGCCTTCAATATTCATGAAGGTGATCTCGTTATCTTCCCAGATTCACTTATGGACAAAATATTGTCTAATTAGCAAATTGTTGTATAATGCTGCCAATCGCGAAATGATTGCTTGGTAGCGTGCTGCCAAGAGGAAAGTCCGAACACGCCCTGATTCTATATGTTTCAGGAGACAGGTAGCGGGTAACTCCCGTCGTAGGCGAAAGTCTATAGAGGTGCGAGCAGAGACGTCGGCGGCGAAAGCCAATGAGTTCCCAAATATATATTTGGTGAATAGTCGGTGTGGTGACATACCGAGTGAAACGGCAAAATCCTTACGTGCGTGCAAGACCGTGCCCAGCCCCAGATTCGTGGTCGTTATCACATCGCTTTATTAAGACAGCCTAGTCTGTGTTACACAGCGGAGTGTGAATTACTATGAATCTGGGGCTGGGAGTGTCGCCAGAGCAGTATGGCAACATACTGCCTAGGTAAATAATCATTGAGGGCCTAGCCCTTACAGAATTCGGCTTATACGCGAGAAAGAAAAACCTCTACTTTGTAGGGGTTTTTTCGTATGTTATTCTATATGTTGAATTATCTAAGGTGGTATTAACTGTTTTAAACAATGCAAAATATGGAGTTTAGAGAATCAGAAGCAGCACCCAAAGACGGTGTTTCAAATGTGCTGAAGTCAGTCAGTCAAAATATAGTAATTTTTGTTTTTGGTGTTCTGCCATTGTTTTTCTTACCAATAGCGTTTGCTCCTTTTGATCACACCAAGATTTTATTTGTGATTGTTGGCTTAATGTTGGCTCTAGTGTTCTTTAGTTTGTCAGTATTGCGCTCAGGTACGCTTACCATGAGTTCTCCAACTAGCATATTTATTATATGGCTTATACCGTTTAGTGCCATTGTTTCCTCTCTCATATCGGGAGATATATACGACTCACTCATAGGTGATTCGTTTTCAACACAGTCAGCTCTGTTTTTAGTTTTGTTAGCGGCTATTACTACCGGAGTCACTTTAATTCTTAATCAGAAAACTGCTATTCTTCGTTTCTATGTTTTGCTTTTAACGGTTTCGATTTTACTTGGCTTGTTTCATTTGTGTAGGATAGTTTTCGGCACTGATTTTTTAAACTTTGGAATATTTCAGGGTTCAGTCTCCACTCCACTCGGCAGTTGGAATGACCTAGGTTTATTTTTTGGTTTAGCAGTTATTTTGTCGCTGGTAGCACTTGAACAATTACCAATTACTAAACTCGGTAAAATTATTGTTAGTAGTATTATCTTGCTATCTCTAGTTATATTAGCAGTAGTAAACTTTTTTGGAGTTTGGATAGTATTGGGGGCAGTGAGCCTTATTATGCTTATTTATTCAATAAGCAAAGATAGATTTGGAGGTAATACTTTTACACAAAGTGAAAAAAATTCATCCGTTGGGTCTATTGTAATTTCGTTAGTTGTTTTTGCCACTTCATTTATATTTATTGTCGGCGGTACAGCTGTTGGTGGTGTAGTTTCTAATATGACCGGTATTTCATTTATTGAAGTACGACCTTCGTTTTCAGCCACTATTGATATTGCTAAAAATGTCTATTCTGAGAATGCTTTTGTGGGAATAGGTCCAAACAAATTTATTGATGCATGGCGGTTACATAAAGACCCGTCAATAAACCAAACTGTTTTTTGGGGCACCGATTTCGTCGCCGGTAATGGGTATGTCGCAACACTACTGGCAACTACCGGTATTTTAGGCATCGTGTCGTGGCTGGTGTTTTTTATCTTCTATATACGAACAGGTTTACGCATGCTTTTTAAGAGCCAAAGTGGCGACAAGCTGTTCTTCTTTATCGGGACTTCTTCATTCATTGCCTCAGTGTATCTTTGGGGAATGGCGTTGTTGTACGTTCCTTCAGCTACCATGCTGATGTTGCTCGCTTTGTTTACCGGTATTACCTACACTGTCTATAGTGGTCTGATTCCTAACACCGCCAAGACCATTACTTTTAGTAATGATAAACGGACTGGCTTTGTTCTTGTTACCATTATAATGGTTCTGATTATCGGTTCAGTGACAACTATGTATACTGCCGGGCGACACTACGCCGCTTCATACGTTTTTGCTAAAGCCTTAAGTAGCATTGGTGATGGAACTTCATTAGAATCAGTTGAACAAACTATTTCTGACGCGTACAGTCTTTCTAATAGCGATGTGTTTGCTCGCCAAGTGGCTGGGTATCAAATTGCTCGAATGAATACCTTGTTGTCTTTACAAGAACCAACGCCGGAACAGCAACAACAATTCCAAACAGCGGTCGCTAATGGAGTAAATTCAGCTCGCTTAGCTGTTGATACAGATGGTTCAGACGCAACCAATTGGGCAACACTCGGTGCTGTATATAGCGTAGTGTCGCTGGCTGGTATTGAGGGAGCCTATGATCGATCCAAGGAAGCATTTTTGCAGGCCAGAGCGCTTGATCCGAACAATCCATCGTACATACTGGCCGAAGCCCAACTTGAATCAAGAAACGGAAATCTTGAGTCTGCCAAAGCTTTTGCTGAAGAAGCTATTCGTTTAAGACCACAATATGTTGAAGCGGTGAATTTCTTGTCACAAATTGAAGTAGCGGCCGGTAATGTTGCCGGGGCGATAGAATCAACCATTGCGGCCACTCGACTCGAACCAAACAATCCTTCACGGTATTATCAGTTGGGCGTACTGTATTCTTCAAACGCCGACATTCCGAACGCTACGGCAGCCTTTGAGCGAGCAGTAGCCCTTGACCCAAATTTTGCTAATGCTCGGTATTTCTTGGCTCTGGCGTATATTGAACAAGGTCGTAAAGAAGATGCAGTAGAACAACTACAAGTTGTAGCCAGCCTCAATCCTGACAACACAGATTTACCAAATTTAATTTCACAAGTTAAGTCTGGAGAAATAGTCGACACACCACTTTCAGTTAATCAAGTAACGGAACCTAATCCAGTTACCCAAGCTGGTGATAGTGTATCTTCTACCGATGTTCCAGACACACCTTTAGTCTCACCAGTTAACCCAGGGGTCGGAACAGCTAATGAGGGTTCCGCTGAGGTTAGTGTCCCAGCAGAGTAATTCATGGTACGACGAGTATTACAAATGGTATTTCGTGAAGTACGCGGCCTACACCAGGCCGCGTACGTGTTGGCAGTATTTACCTTCGGCTCACAAGTACTGGCTCTCATACGAGACCGTTTGCTTGCCTCACAGTTTGGTGCTGATGAAACCTTAGATATATACTATGCCGCCTTCAAGATTCCTGATTTATTATTTGTGTTGTTTGCTTCAACTTTATCTGTGTATGTTCTTATTCCGTTCGTTGCTGCTAAGCGAGACCAGGAGAGTTCTGCCTCAGCTGGAGTTTTGTTGAGTCAAGTCTTTTCTGTATTTCTCGTTACGTATAGTGTTTTGGCTTTGATTATTGCAGTATTAACTCCACACCTCGTACCTTTATTTTTCCCAGGTCTTGTTGAAAAAAGCGACGAACTAACTCTTCTTATCAGAATACTTTTGCTTCAACCTCTGTTCTTAGGGGTATCGAGTTTGTTTGGTGTTATTACTCAGCTTAGTCACCGATTTGTTCTGTATGCCATTAGTCCACTTGTATATAACCTAGGAATAATTCTCGGTATTGTAATGTTGTATCCAATATATGGCATCGCTGGTTTGGCATACGGAGTGATAATTGGAGCTATCGCTCATATGCTTATCCAAATACCGTTCGTTAGAAAAAGTGAACTTAAATTTGGTTTCAGCAGGAAGGTCGATGCTGCTCAACTGTCTAGTATTCTTACTATTTCTTTACCCCGGGCTCTGACTCTGTCGCTCAATCAAATCACTTTACTATTTTTGGTTGGACTGGCGAGTGCTATGACAGTTGGTTCAGTAGCGGTATTTCAATTCGCGTATAATCTCAACTCAGTACCTTTAGCTATTGTTGGTGTGAGTTATTCAGTGGCAGCCTTTCCACTATTAGCAGAACTTTTTGCTAAAGGTGACCTGTCTACTTTTAGACTGCATATTAACTCAGCTCTACGCCACATTATCTTTTGGTCAGTACCGGCCATTGCTCTTATAGTAGTTTTACGGGCTCAAATTGTCCGGGTCGTTTTGGGTTCAGGGGCGTTCAACTGGGATGATACTCGTCTTACTGCCGCGGTATTGGCCATTTTAGCTATATCATTGGTTGCCCAGGCAATTAATTTATTATTTATTCGAGCCCTGTATGCCGGAGGTCACACGAGAGCCCCGCTCCTTATTTCGGGTTTCGGGTTCGTGGCTTCGATAGTTATGGCGTACGTGTTTTACAATTCTTTCTTGGCCTATGACAGCGTTCGTTCTATTTTCGAATATGTGTTTCGGGTTACAGATGTACCAGGTACAGAGGTCCTCATGATAGCGGTGGCGTATTCGATTTCCGTTATTGGCCAAAGTCTGTTCTTATCATCGACTATCATTCGTTATTACCATGTTACCTTGCATTGGGTGAAGGAGCGTTTGCTAAAGTCAGTTACTGCCGCCGTTATCGGTGGAGTAACTTCATACGTCACATTAAATTTTGTAGTCTTTGGTATCAATGAGGAGAGATTCTTAGGAATTGTCCTTCAGGGAGGAGTTGCTGGACTTTTTGGTGTCATTGCTATTATTTGGGCCTATTATCTATTAAAAATGCCTGAATTCTTTGAAGTAAAAGAAACTCTGCATAGAAGAGTGTTTAAGGTGTCGAACCCGGTTGTAACTGATGAACCACTCTAGCCAGCCATCGCAACATACTGTACAGTACCACTCACTATGGCCGAAATTAGGAACTTTAGTATTATCGCGCATATTGATCATGGCAAATCTACTTTGGCTGATCGTATGCTCGAACAAACCAAAACAGTAGAAGCTCGCCTCATGAAAGAACAGGTGCTTGATTCTATGGAGCTCGAGCGCGAGCGGGGAATCACCATCAAGATGCAACCAGCTCGGATGAGCTACTTGCATGGTGATAAAGAGTATATTCTCAACCTTATCGACACTCCTGGACACATCGATTTTTCGTACGAAGTTTCCCGAGCCCTTAATGCGGTGGAAGGGGTATTACTGTTGGTTGATTGTACACAAGGGGTGCAAGCTCAGACACTCACCACTCTGCAGATGGCTAAAGACCACGGTCTCACAATAATTCCAGTACTTTCCAAAATAGACGTACCTCATGGTCGGATTAAAGAGGTTGGTGACGAAATCATTAATCTTCTCGGCTGCACACGAGAAGATATTATGTTGGCTTCTGGTAAGACTGGTCAAGGAGTACCAGAGCTTCTAGAAGCTATTTGTGAACGTATTCCAGCTCCCATCAACACCCCAGATACAACCTATCGCGGTCTTATTTTTGATTTCGAATATTCAAATCATCGTGGCATTATCGTGTACCAGCGAGTGGTTGATGGCGTGATTAAGAAGGGAGACGCCCTCGAATTTGCCGCTACTGGCAAAAAATTTGTGGCGCTTGAAGTTGGTATTTTAGCTCCACAGGAAGTACCAGTGGCCAGCTTAAGCTCGGGAGAAATTGGCTACATTGTGACCGGTATAAAGGAGCCAGGTGTGGCTGGGGTAGGAGATACCTTGCGTCTCGAAAAAAGCACCGCTGAGCCATTGCCTGGTTATCAAGAAGCTCCTCCCGTAGTGTGGTCGTCGGTTTTTCCAGAAAGCCAAGATGATTTTACGATGCTGCGCCAGGCGTTGGATAGATTACGATTATCTGACTCGTCACTTTCGTACGAAGAAGAATCTTCTGGTATCCTTGGCCGAGGTTTTCGCTGTGGTTTTTTGGGGATGCTCCATATGGAAATTATTACCGAACGGCTGCGACGAGAATTTGATATAGAGATTATTATTACTGCGCCGTCGATTTCTTACGAAGTGACGTGGCCGGACGGCAAGGTAGAGGAAATATACGCGGCTACCCGTTTTCCGAATCATGGCGATAAAGTCGAGGTACGTGAACCCTGGATTTTGGGGCAGATAATTCTACCGGGCGAATACATGGGTAACATTATGACGCTTTTGTATGAACACGAAGGCAGTGTGATTGATACTGAGGTGTTTGGTGATGGGAGAACTCTTTTGGCGATAGAAATGCCGTTGCGAGAACTAATGAGAGGTTTTTTCGATAAACTTAAAAATGCCAGCAGTGGCTACGCGTCACTCTCGTATGAGATAGCAGAAATGCGACCGGCTAATGTCACTAGACTTGATATTCTGGTAGCAGAAGAACTCATCCCCGCCTTTTCTCGAGTGGTTGGTATCATGCGGGCTGAAACTGAAGCTAAAGCCATCACTGAAAAATTGTATACCACCCTTCCGCGTCAGCAATTTGCTACTAAAATCCAAGCGATGGTCATGGGGAAGCTCACGGCCACCAAAAAATTATCAGCGCTTCGCAAAGACGTGACCGCGAAGCTTTATGGTGGTGATATCACTCGAAAAATGAAACTGCGAGAAAATCAAAAGCGTGGGAAGAAAAAAATGTTGGAGCGGGGGACAGGGAATGTGCATATACCTCCCGATGTCTTCATGAAAATGATGAAAGATGACTAAAACGTACCCATCTGCTTTGTTGCAGTTCGGTAAAATGATTGTCGCCGTATGTCTAATACGCCTCCAATCATTTTCCTCCTGCGCCGCGCAGCTGCAGCAATTTTAATCTTCTCGTAGGAGAGTTTGTAAAACAAAAGGTCCTCTCATATTTTATGAGAGGACACCTATTTGATGTACTGTATTCATATGAACGGCCGCGGATCCACGACCGTAGGCTAGCCGGCATGGGTCCCACCCCATGTCCGCGTCCTTGGCTCAGTGCGAGAACCGACCTGACTGTGCACTTTCGTCTCGAAAGACGTCTCCCAAAGATGAACTGCATAGATCACCCGTGCACCTGCATATTCAATCATGCTATTAAAGTATTGTCAATAGGTAAAAACCTTTATTTTTAAGATCTATACTCCAAATCCTCCAGAATAAACCAGTATCATGCCGAGAATGATGATTACAGCAATAACGGTCCAAATCCATTTAATGGCTTTTTTAGTGCGATGATGGTACAGAAAACTCATAGTATTTTTATTTTTTTAAGTGTTAGAATAATACCACATGCAGGATTTCAAACGCAAAAAAATGATTAAGAATATACTATTCTCATACGGGACACTGGTTCTGCTGGTCCTGCTGATTGTACTGTTGGGAAAGAGTGTTTTTGAACGATTTACCGTAGAAAGAGAAATGTCTGCACGCCGTACCGAAGCCGAGAGGGAACTTACAGAACTTAAGCAAAGGGCTGCTGCTCTGGAATCACAAGTTGACTATCTAGAGGACGATCGAGGAATGGAGGCAGAAATTCGTAGTCGGTTTGATGTAGTTAAAGAAGGAGAGCAGGTAGTCATTATTCTTGATGATGAAAGTAAGCAGGAAGCTACTGAAACAAAAACCGAAATTGTCGAGGATGAACCTTGGTACAAATTCTGGTAATATAGTCACATATGAACGATACAACAGAGAATACAAATACTTCACATGAAGCGACCGCCATCATTTATAGCACCCCAGTGTGTCATTTTTGTCAGGCGGCCAAAGAGTTTTTTAAAGAGAATAATGTTTCTTACGAAGATATTAATGTGGCCGAAGATGCTGAAAAGCGCCAAGAAATGATTGAAATGACCGGTCAGATGGGCGTGCCAGTTATTAAGATTGGAAACGATGTGGTGATTGGGTTTGATGAAGGTAAGGTTAAAGAGCTTTTGGGTCTCTAAAATTTACACACACGTAACTTAGCTGGACTCTAACAAAAACACACGGTGTACAGCCGTGTGTTTTTGTTACTTATTACGTTACAGCAATTAGAAACCCTTCGCGTAGTAGGCGCGAAGGGTTGGTTTATGTTGTTATGAATTCTTTTTCATAAAAACAAGCTTAAATGGTTCGCGCATACGAAACTCACTCATAGCAAATTCAACAGTTAGTTTTCTAATGCCTTTGCTTAACTCAAGCATGAGCACCTCCGGAATACCAGAGGAATTGCGTAGTGGTTCCATCGCTACCATAAACAGATCGCATCCCTCTTGTTCGTTGAGAGAAAACAGACCAAACAAGGCCATAGCTAGAAGAGGGCTGCAACACTCGAGACCACATTGGGCCGCTTTGGCGTAGATTTCTCTCCGGGTAGCACATCGTGGCAAGCCTAGTTCTTCGGGACTCACCACCACTAAGGTGTGTTCTTGTGGGTCCGTTTTGGTACTTGGAAAACTTTTTTCAATCAAGTACACGGCCCATTTCTCAATTGACACCCCTATAGATTGCAGCCACCCATAAAAATCATACAGTGTAGACTTAGAAGTGCTTGCTGGTACATGGTAGGTATGACCCACTGTCTGTGAGATATTAGACGGAAGTGCTGGCATCTTTTCCTCCCATTGAGTTTTGCTTTTGTAAAAATGTTGTAAAGACATTTTCACTCTGCCTATTATTACGTTGCGAATAATTATTTATTACAACGTAAAAAACTGAGTAATTCACGTGCTAAAATTTGGTTATGGAACCGGAAACAAATAGTGGTGAAACAGGGGAGCAAAAAACTTCGTTTTTTGCTCCCCTCACGAAAGTAACAACTTTCTCAAAATTCTTTGCGTTAGCCTTGTTTATCGTAATGCCGTTTGTTGGTGGGTGGATTGGGTATCACTACGCGCCGGAAAAGGTGGTGGAGGTAGAGAAGGAGGTGGAAATAGAGAAAACTCCAGAGGTTAATCAAAACATTCTTGTTTGCATTCCAACCGGAACCCCTTGCGCATACTACCGAGGCTCGACCATTATTACAGGATCTTATCCAGATTCGTTCGAAAAGATCGACGATGTCTACTACAAAGATGAAAAGCAGGTATTTGTTACGTGGTATACAAGCTCTGACTATGTATATGGGCCAAGCGCATTTATTGTTGACGGTGCCGACTCCGCGACATTCGAGCCAATTTACTCAGATGCGTTTCGTGGCGGCGTTAGATTGGCAAAAGATAATAAGCATGTCTACTTGGATAATAAGATTATAGAAGGTGCAGATCCAAGTAGTATAAAAATATTTGATTTTTCACCAAGACTTTTTGCAGATAAACATGCTGTTTATAAAAATGGAGTCAAAGTTGATTTTATTGATGCAACTACTTTCAAAATTAATTCTGTTGATGAAACGCTCGGTGGCACGACCGTGCATGCATCTGATCAAAATAGCGACTATATTTTAAAAGTCGATGGTTCTGATTCCCGTCTGCTTACAATAGAAGTAATTTAATAATCTTGTGCAGGAATCGAGTCCTACTTTCAATTGAAACGAGCGAAATAAAAATTGATTTTTATTTCCGAGTGAATGCAGAAAGAAAATTAATTTACAGATTCAGTAGACCTTTTGGGTATTTTATTCCACTCCGTTTATAAAATTTCTCAAAAGCTTTTCGATTCGCGCTACGGATTTGTAAATACAAATCCTGCGCCTGCTCGAGGAACTTTGTTCCACTTGTGCCTCGAGCAGGAATCGAATCCACATCTCTCCCGAGTGACTAAAATATGCTGGGCGCATATTTTAGAGTTCTATCCATTGAACTTCAGGGAGGCCTTGAAATGAAACCTTGAGCTACGGCAAAAATAGTCTGGGAGACTGTTTTTGAAAATATGTGCCCTTACTCGGACCACTTCTCGAACTTTTGTGCCTGCGGAGCAATTGGAGAGGGTGTTAGAGATGTTTTGTAGACGACCAAAACATTGAAATATCTCAAGAATTTGGTTTACTAACCTCAGTCCGTTGTCTCTCTGGAACCCTTGTATTCATCAACATGTGTTGGTGAGGGGTTTAGGGAGATATACCATGCAGTTCATCATTCGCGTCATAAATACCCACTACCCGAAGCCCTATCTGTGGTGGGCGGACTTTCTCTTCGTGCTCGGCATCGTGAGTATTGTCCTGGCTGTCCCAGAAGGCTCGTATCCTCGACTGGTGTCTGCCGAAGCGCTTGGTCGGTTCGGCTTTATCTGTACGACAATTTTCGGCTTTTCGTACGGATACTGTCAGGTCGATGCCAAAAGCTTTCATGCCAATTATATCAATTGGATGCTGAGCCGTAACCTGGTTCCGGTGGCCCTTACCTTCCTGCTGACATTGGTGTTGGCTATCGTCGGTTTCGTCGAGGCAAATTCACTGCTGATCTTTCCAATGACAGCGCTCATCGGCACCGCTTTTTTGGAAGTTTACGCGTGGTGCATTTACCTTCTATACCGTTTCCTCCGACTCATTTTCGTAGGCAACGAAGTGAAAGGGTAATGGGCGTCGGCCGGCCGGTTCCATGCTGGAGCCGGCCTTTTCTTTTGCTTAGGCACCGGAACATACGATTTTCATTTAGTGCCCCTGGTAGGAATCGAACCTACATCAGCTCGTTAGGAGTGAGCCGTTCTATCCATTGAACTACAAGGGCTTTGTGCGGATTACTGTAGCATATTTGCCGGGTTTTGATGATAAAATAATAGTCATGCCACCGCATAGTAAAGAGGAAGATATGAAGGAAATGCTCGAAGAAAATAACAAACTTCTCGAGGAAAACAATAGATATTTAAAGCGCTTGTACAGAAATGCCAAGTGGTCTTTCTGGGTTCGAATCGTGTGGTATTTGTTACTCCTTGGTTTACCGTTTGCACTTTACTTCTACATCCTCGAACCATATTTTACCTTGCTAGGTTCATCGTACGACCAATTTAATGCCGGTATTCAAGAGATACCAGGTTGGAAACAGTTTAATTTAATGATGGAACACTTTAGGAATGGGGGAGAAGCTACAACAACGGCTCAATTTAAATCCATAGAATAAACGTTGAAAAATACCGGAAAAAAGGTAGAATAGCCAGCACTTGTTTACATTAGTGAGTGAGTAGATATATTCGCTTGGGTAGCTCAGTTGGTAGAGCATTTCCCTGAAGAGGAAGGGGTCGGCGGTTCGAGCCCGCCCCCAAGCACAAATAAAAAGACGGCCACCAGGCCGTCTTTTTATTTGTGCTTGGAAAGAAGACACTTGAGTGTCTTCTGGGGCGGGCTCGAACGACGGACCGATGTGAGCTTGCGAACAAGGGAGTCGTGTCCCGCGGCACTTAGTAATTTATAAGCGAAGCGAAATAAATTACTTAGTGACCGTCAGGACGAGCCCTCCCTCCTGTCAGTTACGTGCGGGCTCGAAAGGCGCAACGATGTTGCTTTGCAACGAGTGAGCCGTGGTCAAGAACACTTAGTAGATTCAGAGTGAAACGAAAGAATATACTTAGTGATTCGTGACCGAGCCCACCTGTGCGCTTTACGTGCGAGCCCACCTTAACCCCACCCCTTCCTTGCCATCACCCTCCAAAAACAGTTATATTCAAATTAGTAGAGCTGTACACGGAGAAACCTAATGGATATCCAAACGTATGATGCTGAAGGTAACCCGACTGGTCAAATCATTCGGATCGACGACATTGCCTACCCCCAACCTGATTCTTTTGAAGGTGGTTTCCATAGAGTTCATCTTCTGAACTCGGCTGGTGGTCAAGATGTCATTGTTTGCGACGAAGATCTCAGACCTGAACATGCCTGACCAGTGCAACCAACGCGGCGGGCCCATGCAATGGGCCCGCCGCAAAATCATCTCAATTTTAATATTACTTACTCGTGTTGGTTCGTACTTTCAGTTTGGTGCTTCGGTCTTTATCAACTTTCGGTAAAATAATCTGTAGTAGTCCATGCTGCTCTTTGGCCTCAGCCTCATCAATCAACACTTCCTCTGGCAAGAGGAGTGTCCGTGAGAAGGCGCCCCAGAATAGCTCTCGATGATAGTAATCTTCGTCAGGTGCTTCCTGATCTTCTTCACGGTGGCCTTTAATGGTTACCATATCGCGGGTAATGGCGATATCTAGGTCCTCAGGGCTCACACCGGCCACGAGAGCGCGAATAACAATACTATCGCCTGTTTGGTACATATCTACCGGCAATTCGCCTTCCTGAGCGTTTCTGTCGTCGTGCTCATCGTAAGCTCCATCGTCTTCCTCGCTAACTTCTTCAGTGTCGTTTTCATCAGCAAAAGCTACGTCCTCATCAAGGAGCTCGTCGTCGTATTCGTCGAGGTTTACTGAACCGGTAAGTCGTTCTAAAAATGATGGTCGTTTCATCCTGCCCTTACATTGCCACTACAAGCGAAGCTTGTGTGTCAGATGTGATTAAATTTGAATAAAGTTTCGACATATCTATTAAATGTTCTTATTAGTATAACACTGTGGCAATGTTAGGGTTGGATTCATAATATTATTTTCGGCGGAGGCGGTGTTTAACTTCTAAAATTTTGACTTTTTCAAAGATGAGGAAAAGGATAATTATGCCAATCCAAACGAATAGAAAGACACCGAGAATGGCCTCTCCTCCATTTCCTTTCATTATAAAGAAGTTAAATATACCGTGCAATACGATAGCAATGAATAAGCCAACCATACCATACCAGATTTTCTTCAAGGTTGACTTGTAAAAGGCAAACGCAAGAAATACTCCCACTGTGGCAGAGGCTAGTACGTGGAGTAAAGTAGCCCCAATAAATCGGAAATTTCCGGTGAGAAGAGAGCTGCTCCATTGTCCGCCATCTAGTAAGTTAAATATAAAAAGAGTATTTTCAAGCGAGGCAAAACCAAGAGCAATCACAATCATGTACACAATTAAATCTATAGGTTCGTCTACTGCCTTATGCCAAAAGACGACCACCAACGCAGCGGCGTATTTGAGTAATTCCTCAAGAATTACCCAAATGAGTATAAGGTTATCGCCAGCTGGCTGACAGACGCCTGCTTGGTACACATCACAGGCAAGTTTTTGCAAAGGAAGAGTAATTGGCACCACAGCCATACCAGCCATAAAGGTAATAAAAATAAGCCACAAAGGCTCTGGACGCAATCGATCTTCTTTGAGCCAAAACCACACCCAAAATAAGGCTGGCACGAGGCCACCCACAAAAGCTATAGAAAATTGCAAAGGATCGAGGGAACCCATGGAGATATTGTACCAGCTTGGAGTAACAAAAAATCGCAAACTAAGGAATAAAATGGTGTAAAAAAGTTAAAAGCCGGCATCCCGTAAGGGGTGCCGGCTTAGATTTTACGACGCCACACAGTAGCTTAAGGTAAAAAGAATTCTACCTCTTTAGCTTCACCATGGAAAACCACTGTGTACTCGCTGTCGGCGGTCAGACCAGTCTGGTCCGACATAATCGAAAAACTGGCATTGGTCTGAAAACCATTTGGGTTGTGTTTGTAATTGCTTGTCATCACTCCCATAAGCTGAACCTTTTGGCCACCTATGTCCAGAGTCATGTCGATAGGGTTGCCTTTTTTGCTACCGCAGTTGATTTGGAGTTTTCCTTCCTCATCTTCGACTAGGGAGAATCGTAGTGTTGTGTTCATGATCGCCTCCTTCAATCTGCAACTAACTTAGTCATTTTAAGACGAAAAGTCAATATAAAAAGGTGCGGGCCTTGGGCCCGCACCTGGTTGCAACTATCTAGTACGAAAACAACAAATGACCGATACGACCAATGACATTGGCTTCGTTTGGTCGCCAATCGGCACCAGGTTCGCGAATTAATGGAATTTCATGCCCATGCGGGTCTTCAAAGATTATAAAACTAGCACACACATCAGTTGGCCAACAACATTCCGGAACTTTTCTTGGACGTTCATAGATAGTACCAGTGGTGTCTTTGAAATGAACTTCCACCGGATAGGTATAATCATCGAATGCGTAGTCGCCGTAAAAAATTCCTTGTACGGCGACAGGGATATCTTCGTCGTCTTCAAACCTGGCTGACAGAAAATGAACCGAACCCGAAAGCGAAATATGTTGTCCAGTTTCTAACCAAAAAGAAATTTGTGTGCCGTCAAAAACTACACCTTGTACGTATTTTCCGTGTGGTGGATCGAAGTCTGGCTCTCCAGTATTTTTCATGACATCCTCCGGTTTTTTCTATTTTGCACTATAATCCTGAACAGACGCACAGTCAACTTTAATGGTACGTTGGTCTACTATATTCACAATTACCGTCGATAATAACCTCATTTACCACCAACTCATCCAGTGTAGGGTGTTGTACAAGCGTAAAAATGACCAGCTTATTGTCAGCACTTAGCCCGGAGTAGTGCAAAGCAGTTTCGCTCGGGTGTTCAGTGAGTTCGTGAAGTGATATTTTTCCTAAGTCAGGAAGTATAATTTCTGCTTTAGTTAAATCTTTACTTAAGTTAAAGGGTACTCGTTCGATAGCTTCAAATTTTTTTTGAGTATTTTTTTCAAAATGTTCCATGTTTATTTTTTAGGCCAACTAGCGACTATTAACAATTCTTGATCTTTCATTTCTTTCGGAAGTTCTTGCCAAATAGTCTCAGTTACAAACGGCATAAAGGGGTGCATCATTTTTAAGTTCTCTACGAGTAGGTGACATAATAGCCAACCTCGTACCTGCCGCGCTTCCTGGTCGCTACTATTGAGGATATCTTTGCTCTCTTCAATGATAACGTCAGCAAAAGTGTGCCAGAGATAGTGATAGGCTTTTTCAGCGGCAATATACAAATTAAATCTTTCTATATCATTAGATACCTCTGCAACTACAGCGTGGAATTCCTTTCTAATTGCAAGCTCTCGTTCTGAAAATGAACTGAGAGGTGGTTCAGTGGTCACATCAATACCACTAGTGTTGGTAAGTACGAAGCGACTGATGTTCCAGATTTTGTTAGCAAATTTTTTGTAGCCGCGAATTTTATCTTCCGAAAGTGGCATGTCGTTGCCGGGAGCGGCACCGATAATGAGTGATAGGCGAGTGGCATCAGCCCCGTACTTTTGGATCATATCGAGCGGATTAATGGTATTTCCCAGCGACTTACTCATCTTGCGATTTTTGTCGTCACGAACCAGGCCGTGTAAGTACACATTTTTAAATGGTACTTGTCCAAGTAAAAACGAGCTCATGAGCACCATACGCGCCACCCAGAAAAAGAGGATATCGTAGCCAGTTTCCAGTACAGTCGTAGGATGATACGTTTTCATATCGGCTGTTTCTTCTGGCCAACCGAGAGTAGAGAAGGTCCAAAGACCACTAGAGAACCAAGTATCAAGAGTGTCAGGATCTTGCACCCACCCTTCACCCGGCGAAATTTTCTGAACCACTATTTCTCCATCCTTGAACCAGGCAGGTATACGATGTCCATACCAAATTTGGCGCGAAATACACCAGTCTCGAAGGTTATCAATCCAATGGTAGTAGGTTTTATTGAAGCGGTCAGGGAAGATAGATACACCGCCATTTTCAACCGCTTTCTTCAATAATGTTTTGAGGGTGACAGTGTCGCCCTCATTAATACCGGGGATTTCTGATGGTCCCATTGAAAATTCTTTGTGTACATCAACGAACCACTGTTCCTTTATTTGTGGTTCAATCATCCCGCCCCCACGACTATTAGTAGCAACATTGTGAGTGTATGTTTCGTCAACCTTTTCCACCAAACCCTTTTCAGTCATTTTCTCTACAATGGCCGCTCGCGCTTTTTTGATATGTTGACCGGCAAACTCCCCAGCAATAGGTAAGAGTACACCGCGTTCATCGATGATTTGTTCCCAGTCTAGTTTGTGTCTTTGGGCAATCTCAAAATCAACCGCACTATGCCACGGTGTAATAGTCATCACCCCAGTACCCACTTCTGGATCAACGGCTTCATCTTTAATGATAGTGGCCGTTATGGGACCATTAATCCACTCTACTTCTATGTGTTGTCCGTGTTGGTACTCTGTATAGCGAGCATCATCGGGATGCATTACGACGTATTTGTCACCAAATTTTGTCTCTGGCCGCACGGTACCAATGGTAAAAGGTCCGTATTTAAAGTAATAAAACGGGCTGTTTTTTTCCTCGTATTCAATCTCGTCATCAGACACCGTAGTCTGCATATTTGGGTCCCAGTTGACTATGCGACCACCACGATAGATGAGCCCGGCTTCATACATACGGATAAACGCTTCCATCACCGCGTTGTATCGAGTGTCATCTAGGGTAAACGCATAGCGACTCCAGTCCATACTCGCTCCCATTTTTTTAGTCTGTCCGATGATGGTGTCTTTACTTTCTTCAGCAAAAGCACCAATTCGTTTTAGTAGTTCTTCACGGCCAATATCATCACGTCGCTTTTTTTCTTCCTTATATAAAATACCTTCTACTTTTGATTGGGTAGCCAGAGCGGCTGAGTCAGTGCCTGGAATCCAGAGTGTACGCTTACCACACATACGGTTGTACCGTACCAAGATGTCTTCAATGGCCAACATCGCACCGTGTCCCATATGGAGTGTACCGGTAACATTCGGGGGAGGGAGAACAATAGAAAAAGTCTCGGCGTCAGCTTTAGTAATACCTTTTTCTATACAAACATCAGGATTAAAAAAACCAGATTTTTCCCACATAGCGTACAGTTTATCTTCGTGTCCGCTCGGTTCGTAAGGTTGTAAGAAAATCTCAGGGATGTTGGGCTGTTGGGCTTCCTTGTCCATAGAATTCGATAGTACCATGATTTATGGCTGTAAAAAAGGTTAATTTGCTAGAATGTTTTATTAAAAACCTCCACAAAGGACCGGTATACTAGGGAAATGAATCTCAAAAAGAGATTGTAGTAGCCCGGTCCTTTGTGGAGGCTTTTCTCAAATTAAAAAACAGGACAAGAAGTCCTGCGTCTCTGACCGTGTTATATACTTTCCTGTTAAAAATGCAAGCATTATTCGTCTGCTATTGAACGATTTCCGTTAGCTCGAATGAAAGTTGCTGCCGCAGCATTAGCTCCCTTATCAAGATGAGCATGACCAGCTAAAGCAATCATGATTGAATTATCTGTTGAGAGCCCCGGGTTTGGGGTGTAGACAGTAATATCTGGGTGGGTAATTAAAAAATGACGTTTAAATTCTTGCATCAGGAATTTGTTCGCGGAAACGCCGCCGCCGATAATGATGGTGCGACCTCCGTATTTCTCCACAGCGTCTTTCGTTTTCTTTATGAGAACGTCGCGCACAGCGTCTTCAAAATCTCGAGCCAAAGCTTTTTTGTCGTCGTCGGTTAATTCTTTTCCTTCCACGGCATAGCGTACTGAAGTCTTCAGTCCAGAAAAAGAAAAATCTAAATCATCAGAGTTAATCATCGGACGAGGGAGGTCAGCTTTGAACGGAGGAAGGTTACGTTGGCGGCCTTCGGCCGCCAACGTACTTATCTCCGGACCACCGGGGTACGGCAAGCCAATCAAGCGAGCAACTTTATCAAATGCTTCACCAACAGCATCATCACGAGTTTGTCCGACTTTTTCATACTGCACCCAATCTTTCATGAGGATGAGTTCGGTGTGTCCACCAGAGATAAGTAGCACAATAGCAGGGAAGAGAATGGGGGTAAGTTTATTATCTTCCTCAATATCAAAAATACTCGCCAGCACGTGACCTTCCATGTGATTGACGGGAATCATTTTTATTTTCCAAAGGTAGCTCAGTGCTTTAGCAAAATTAACCCCGACCCAGAGGGCTGGTTCTAGGCCTGGTCCAGCGGTGACAGCGATGATGTCTATTGGTGGTACACCGTGTCCATTATGAAAAGTAATAAGTTGCTCGGCTAGGGTTGGTTCACGCTCTAGGATTTTACGTAACTCCACTTCTTGTTCCGGGTAGAGAGCTGGGGAGTAGTCTTTTTCAAATCCAGCTTCACCTAGCGCTTTTTCGAGCATAGGTACAATAGTGGCGGCGTGTTCGCGCTTCGCGAGCGCTGGGAACACGCCGCCATACTCTCGGTGGATATCAATTTGTGAAAAAAGAGCGTTGCCTAAAAGTTCGTATGTAGCCTCCGGAAAGTCACCAAAAGCTTCAATAATGCTCACAGCTGTTTCATCACAAGATGTCTCAATTGATAGGATTTTCATGGAAGCACTATACTAAAAAGTGGATTGAAAAGATAGAAATGCTATACTGAAAGTAGTTCAGTTTGGAGGTGACATGGAAAAAATATCTATCGGCCGTGACGAAGTGGCAGCGACAGTGTTCGTTGTTGTGTGCGCATTCTTCGTAATCGGGGTGACGGTCTACGCTGTGGTGTGTCCCAGCGTGGCACGAGTGTTTTGTGCTATGACTCAACACAAAACACTCGAACGAGGCTTTTGCACACGTTGTGGAGTGAAGGTCCATTAATGAGATGGCGGGTGGCTGGTTCAACCCGCCACTCGCTTTTTATATTAAAGTTAACAAAAACTCGCAACACATTCGTAAGTGCTCGTCTATATATTTTGTGGTGCAACATGCACCACATGTCTCCCCGACATTTGGTGACCGGTACAAGACTTGAACTTGTGACCTCTACAATGTCAATGTAGCGCTCTACCAGCTGAGCTAACCGGTCTGGTGTTTTGTTCGACAGGCCTCAAAATGGAAATAATTGAAGTGCCCTGGAGACATTTTAATAGATATCATTCCGTGTCATCGTACAAAAGTGCTAAGATAATAGCATATTGGTTTTAATAATCGAATACTATATGGGACGTGAAGAATTTCCGGGAACCTGGAGTCAAAGTGCTGAAAAAGTGATGGCGAATAGAGATGAGCAATTAAGTGGATTAGACAGCAAGATTGTCTATGTGCGCAGTTACGTAGAAGACGCTTTTAGTGATGATTCCGTTCGTACTTATGTTACAGGTGACAATATTGTTGGAAAGGTAGGTGGAAATATTGAAAAGGCACAAAAATATGCAGAGCGAAATCCCAAAGTAATACCTGGTGACTTAAGAGAGATGGGAGATGAATACCCGGCTGCTTTTATACTTTGTCTAGCTGATAAAATTGATCAGAATTTAAATTAAGTTTAGTCGATAGGGCAAGTTTGTGAAATGGTGTACTTTTCCAAACTGGTACTACGTACCAAAGGTTGTGGGAGCACCAGGCCGGCGGATTCTTGGCTGAGTAGCCGTGTTATTATTTTAAATAGATACCCTAATAAAACTGGAGACAGTGATGGCTAGTCCGACCCCTAAATTGGTCTCAGTGACCAACAGTAATGCTCTCGTGCAAAAGCCACCGCAGCTTAGTGCGGAGGAAGAGTCGCTTATCGAAATTTTACGGGAATTTCGTTATCCTGGAGCGGATACGTTCTTAAACAAGTGGCGAGCCGGAGAAACCCCGGGAACACTGTTTGATATCTTGAGGCAAGAAATCAAACCCCTCCATGAACTTTTTAAAGATATGGAAAATCTTCAACTGAGGTTTGAAGAATTATCCGCCAAAGACACCACCGGTCTTCTAGTGGCTGAATTCCGGGCTCGTCTCAATCAGATGGTAAGAAAGTAAATGCAAAACCGGCGCCCTGAAAGTTTTGGGGGCGCCGGTAAAATTGTATATGTAGAGATGATATACTTTTACTAATTAAGGCGTTCCTATTTTTGGAGCTCACCGTTATCTTCGCTACGTCTTTTTTGCTGACAATCCAGCTCTTCTATAATTGCCTCAATGAAACCCATTTTATGGCGATTGGACTACTGGGTGGTATTACTGCTTTGATAGCACTGGTAGCAGGGTACTCGCCGTCACCGACCACTATCGCTCTCTATTTTGCCCTGTCTATCTGTGCTATAGGTTTCTTCTTATATAATCTAGCCATCGGTTACATTGTGTATGACTTTGGGGCGGTATCGCGTAATATTTTTGTAGAGAAAGAAGTTACCAGTATACTCAAAAATCTTCCCAAATACGCTGAGCGCTCACACGATAAATATGGTAGCTATGAGCACGTTTGTCGTAACGAAAGTTTTGTCTTTGTGCCGGCTGCTATCGAGACCGCACACTCAGATGAAAGTTGTTATGGCCCCCTCGCTTTCCTCCTTTTCGATAAGGAAAATCCGCCCAGATATTTTGATTGCAAGGCTGATGATATTGGTTGGCGAGTAGAGTCGCAAATTCCAGATGCGGAAGAATATCTGTGTATCGACACAAGGCGACAAGTCCTAATGAACAAATTTTCAAGAGGAGAGGAGACTAGTTGTCGGTAAGGATTCTAGTGAAATAAGTTGAGTAGTTATATTTCTGGTTCGTTTTTAAGACAGAGACCAGAGCATTTAACTTCTGTAAAACTACTTAATTATTCTAAATATTTTTTAGTTTCCAAAATACAAAAATAATAAGCAGAAGTACAATCAAACCAGTCAGGTATGACAAATTAGGGGCATATACTGACGCGCTGTGTCCGAGTAAAATTGTAAATGTGCTTAATAGAGAGATACCAGCCGTCCAAGGAAAAATATAATTTTTAAGTTTTACACCAGATAAAGCAGCTGTATACGCTGTGATATTGGTGGTGCTCACCGGCACTACCCCTAATAAAAATATTGTATATGGTGTTAGTGTACCTTTAAGTTTATCGATCTCTCTAGAAATTTTAGGTAAACGGTTTTTGTTTATAAAATGACCAATAATTTTTTTACCAATCATGTAGTTACCAAAGGCACCGATGAATTCACCGATGACTGTCAGTAAAACTGCTAGATACGGATTAAAAATATAACCAGCCACAACCCCGAGTGCACTACTTGGAAAAAAGCTTAAAGAAATGCTGGCGACTAATAGAATATACACTAACCAAGACCAAACACCGGCGCTGGTGACAAGGTTTTCAATATTTGCTTTACTAAAAAAATTAGTTTCGATAACCTCTTCGGTGACTGAGTATAGTAAAAACACCAACACTATTAGAGTAATTGCATACATTAAAATTTTGTATAAGCGTATTTTGGGCACTGACGTATTGTACTAGGTGAAATATTTTCTTGCACATTAAAAATAAATTTTAATTATTGCACTAAGAAAGTAATGTGTCCTTAAGTATATTATAAAGAGTTGAGGCGCCCGCTTGCGGGCGCCTCTCAAACCAAAAAGATCTCAATGAAATGTTATGTCCCGCACATCAACTACGTTTCGCCAATCTCCGGGGGAAATCAATTTGCGATGTACAAATTTAACTGAATGCAATGGCCCTTCAATTTTTTTCTGCCAAAACTCAATGAATTTAAACAGTTCTGGATAATCGGGGGCTAAATCATATTCCTGCCAAAGAAATGTGTTGAGGACGTTGCGATAATCTGGCATTCGATAAAAAAGTTGCGCAGTGGTGAGCCCATAACCCCTGAGCATGAGCTCAGTTTCAGAGCGATTACTATCGACATTTCAACACTCCTCAGTTAAGGTTAAGACTTACGAACTGGTGGCCTAAAAACAGTCGTTTTATTTTGGTCGCGGTTCTTTTTTTCTCGAATTGTGCCCCTCATTATTGCCGTCCTCTCTGCTGGTGAGTTTTAAACAACAAGCTCTATTTTTGTTATATACCTTGGCAAAGCATAGTGCAAATTTTGCATGTGATTAATCTTAAACCCTACCGAGATTAATCACGGTAGGGTTTAAAATATTGATGTGATCCAATAACGTGGCTTTCAGAATTCATTAGTGAAAAAGAACATGTTACAAAAAATGTTTTTATATAGAAAAAGTTACAGCAAGAGTTCATATTGAGGTAGTAAGCGTCCTTCAATACTGGTAGAGGGGACTTCACCGGTTTTGACAGCACCCATTTTTTTGTAAAAACCAGCTGCATGTGGATCACTATCTATAACCAACTTTTCATAGCCACGGCTTTTAGCAATCAGTTTAGCGGCGGTAAGAAGTTCAGTTCCAAAACCGCGATTCATATAGTTTGGTTGAATAAAAAGTGCCTCCAAACTGCCTGAGCTTTCTTTTTCTGGCTTTACAAAAGCAAATCCAACGACTACGCTATCCTCCTCTTTAACCAGGATAATGTTGTCACTATTTGCAATTTGTTTTGGAGTGATGGTGAGTTCTGCTCGGCATGCTTTCATAAAATCAGAGCTGTAACCCCAGTGTGCTTTCGCGGCCAGTGAAATAGAAGTTAATAGATCGGCTTGTTCAGCTTTTGCACAGACGATACTGCTTGCCAGTCTTTCCTCCTGCAGGACTTTTTTCATTTTTTGATTGTATCAGACCTGAACATTCTTTGGGATACCGTGAAATACGTTGAAAAATATAGCTTCTTATTTTGTGATCCCACGGGAATCTTTCATTACATGAACGGTACAGGTTGTCACGATTTTTCATTCTTCAAAATCGTAGGCAACCTTTTCGATTCCCACGTAAGAGTGTCCCACGCTCTTACTCGTGGAATCACAGCGAGTTTTACATACGAAAAAACGGCTCTAATGAGCCGTTTTTTCGGTAAAACTTACGCTGTGATCCCACGGGGAATCGAACCCCGATTTCCAGGATGAAAACCTGATGTCCTAACCGTTAGACGATGGGACCCTAAAACAATCCGGGGGATTGTTTTAGTTGAGTACAATACTCAACACCAATCACCACCGAGTTGTATTGCAGACAAAAGCCTACAAGGTGGCCCAAATCATAACAAAATACGACAAAAAAGCTAGTCTAAAATAAGAGCGTCCGATTTACGAACGCCCAGTATTTTTCCTTCGATATGGACTGTTTGTACGAAATCGTAGCCCAAACTCACCAGCTTTATTCATTATTTTTTTCACGAGCTTACACTTGTTGGGTTCACTAAGATTTTTCGCACCCAACATAAAGAACTCGTCTTGTTCAAGTTCAAGAGCTGCCATTATTTTTTTCAGTTCCTCTGTTCGAAGATTTTTGCGAACATCTCTTGCTCGGTCAATTACCATCTCTGAGACTTCCGCGAGAGAGGAGATGCTGATCCGGGTTATTTTCATATCGGTGAGCAGGTACTCTATTGCTTGGGCAGACTTAACTCTTTCAATACCGTCGACTAGTGACTCTTTCTTACCAACAACAGGCATGGTTTTTGGTATGTCTTTTGGTGGCAAGCGACTACCAGTTTGTCGAAAGTCTTCATAACTGGCTGCCAGGCTTACTTTTCTTGGCATGATAAGGCATCCTTTCTTTTACCAGAATCTAAACCTACTCTACCAAAAGATTGATATAAAGCTAGGGTAAAAATCTGGTACACTTTAACCAATGGTATCAAGATTGTTTCTTAAACTAGCTTTTATTGTACTGCTCTTATTTTCAAGCTTTCGGTTGTACACGAGTCCACCACATTGGACATTCATCAGTAGCGTAAATTTAATTTTTCACGAAGCAGGTCACGCTATCTTTTTTGTATTTGGTAATTTTATGCATGTGCTCGGTGGAACGTTAGGGGAGTTACTTATCCCCCTGGCTATAATTTTTCATTTTTTGCGACAGGGACATAGATTCGCTTTAGGGTTTTCTCTTTGGTGGCTTTCGACAGCCTTATTTAATGTAAGTATATATGCCGCTGATGCTCAGGAAAGAGTACTGCCGCTTATTACTGGTGACCCAGGTACACACGATTGGTGGTATCTACTTAATGTATTGGGAATCATCGAGCACGACAACTTAGTTGGAAACATATTTTTTGTGCTTAGTGTGTGTGTGCTGTGGTATGCGATTGTGGTATTCTATAGAGACTTACGGGCAGACATTCAGTCTTTGGTAAAAGTGTAAGTTTTGTTTTTACCAAAATTTACTAAAATATTGCCACCACCTGTCAACCCATCTATCTACATAGTTTTACCTGGTTTTATTGGACTACTTATCTCCATAGTTTTACAGTAGTTATGCAGGGTTTTATCCACAGCCCTTTGAAATAGCTATATTTTTAAACGTATTTAAAATTTAAAAAATTGAAGTCTCACACTCTTGACGTGGGAAGTAGTTGTGTCAAGCTAAGTGGAGTCATACGTGTGTGGTGTTTATCTCCAAATACTATGTTTCTCTTAGAAGAAACGGAGGCACGTGTGGCAATAAAGCTCTACGTTGTACAGCAAAAGGCCCCCTCGGGGGCCTTTTGCTTTAAGTGACTCAACGAGCAAAGCGACTATGAGGAACTTACACAGGACATTTGAGATAAATTCGAGACCTAACGAGAATTTATCCAAATGTGTCGGGAAAACATGTTGGTAAACTAGTAATTCCGGTCTTAGAAAATTTTATAAAATTACTTTGTTTTTAGGGTGACGTAAATGTCTTCTAACGCTCGCACTGCGTCTCCTGCAGAAATGTTGTTTTGGTGGTATTTAATATTGGTACAATCACCAGCCGCCCAAATACCCGGCACGTTCGTTTGTTGTGTCCAGGGATCAATTTTAATACGTTTGTATTCATCGGTTTCGACCACGCTAGCGGCAAAGTCTGTGCTTGGTATCATTCCGATTTCCACAAAAATACCGGTGACGTCTAGTGTGTGATGCTCGTCAGTTTTTCCATCTTTGTATGTGATTCCTGATACAAAATTATCACCATGAACTTCTATAGTAATAGCATCTAGGATGCCGGTCATGTTCTCGTGGGCTAATACCTTTTCCACAGTTACAGGGTCTGCCTTGAATGTCGGACCGCGGTGGAGAAGCGTCACACTTTTAGCATACGCAAGAAGTTGGGCAGCTGTTTCAAAACCAGCGTTACCGCCACCGATTACCACTACATCCTGACCAGCAAACAAGGGACCGTCACACGTGGCGCAGTAGGTGAGACCTTTGTGTTCAAATTTTTTAGCTCCGGGTACCGCTAATTTTCTGCGATCTGAGCCGGAGGCAATAAGAATTGTTTTAGTTTCAATTGGTTCACCTGAACTTTGATGGACCAGAAAACAACCATTCTTTTTCTCAATGTTAGTTACTGTTGAGTTCTCGCTAATATCAACGATTTGCCCTGAGTAGGCACGTAAATGTTCTTCAAGGTTTTTTGCTAAATCTGTTCCGCTAATAGAAGTTGTACCAATCCAGTTTTGGATAGCTGGCGAAACTTTACTTTGTCCGCCCCATTCTCCAGTAATAAGTAGAGTCGAAAGTTGTTTTCGTGAAGCGTAGACACCTGCTGCGGTTCCAGCTGGTCCGCCGCCAATAATTACCAAATCGTACATCATTAAATATAGTTACTGCGTAATGGAAAAAAGTATAGCATTTTATAATACAAAAAACCTACTTCACAGTAGGTTTTTTAAAAATAAATTTTTGTTTCAACTTACTTAAGCTTTGACCTTCTCAAGAAGGCCGGAACTGGCGCATATTACTAAACTCATTACATTCGTTAAGTATGTGCTGCCCTCAAACAGTCCAGGGGACTGTTTGAGTTGAATGCAAAGACAAATACAAAAAATATTAAGGTAAATTTCTGGCGGGGGATAGCCACTCACATAGCTACGCCTCGCAGTTCCTTCAAAGCTTACTTTAGTTTCGACCTTCGAAGAAAGGCTGGAACTGCGCCCCAGTCATCGTCATCCTCTTCATCGATTGGGTCAATTGGTTTTGGTTCTGGTTTTGTTATTTCTTTAGGTTTAGTGACCGATACCGGTGTTTCATTCGGTTCTTGGTCACGTTTAGACAGTGAATTAAAGATACGGCCACGAGTTTCAGCTTCGCCACTCGTGAGCACATTTTCTGTGACAGTGTCGCGAGATGAAGGTCTTACTATTGAGTGGGAATGTTCGCTCTCCACTTCAGGGAAGCCAGTTGCAATAACGGTAATCTTAAGTTCGTTCTTCTTAAGCTTTTCGTCTTTGATAGCACCGAAGATCACCTTAGCGTGTGGATCAATAGACTCAGTAATCACCCGAGCTGCTTCTTGGATTTCAAGCATTCCCATATCGTCACCACCAGCAATAGCGAAGAGTACGCCCTTGGCACCCGTGATAGAAACTTCCAAGAGTGGGGAATTGATAGCAGCTTGAGCTGCTTCTTCCGCTCGTTTATCGCCAGCTGAGATACCAATACCCATAAGAGCTGAACCAGCGTTTTCCATAACAGAACGAATGTCAGCAAAGTCAACATTGATAATACCTGACATAGTGATGAGATCAGAAATTCCTTCAACAGCCTGTTTCAGAATATCGTCACACATTGCGAAGGCATTTTGAATAGAAGTCTCACGGTCGACGATAGCAAGGAGTCTATCGTTGGGGATGGTGATAAGGGCATCCACTTCTTTTTTAAGAGCTTCGATACCCTGCATCGCCAGACGCATTCGCTCTTGTCCCTCGAAGAGGAACGGTTTGGTGACAACACCAACTGTCAGTGCCCCACTGTCTCGAGCAATTTTAGCTACCACTGGAGCAGCACCCGTACCTGTTCCACCACCCATTCCACAGGTGACAAAAATCATGTCTGAACCCTTGATAGAATTGGCTATTTCCTCGCGTGTTTCTTCAGCTGCTCGTTGACCAACTTGGGGGTTACCACCAGCCCCGAGACCACGAGTTAGATTCTTACCGATGTGGATTTTTTTCTTGGCAAGTGAGTGATGCAAATCTTGGGCGTCACTGTTAATAGCAATGAACTCGACACCTTTAATTTTGTTGCTAATCATGTGATTAACAGCATTGTTTCCTGAACCTCCGACACCAGCAACTCGAATTCGAGCAAAAGACTCAACGTCTGATTTTATTTGTTCCATAATACATTAAAATAATACCTCCTCGCGTCCCCACGCGGACTTCTAGTAAAGTGACTGTATCATACACTGCATAGAGTACAGTGTCACCATATTGACATATTTGAGAATCGTTTATTTGTAAAAAAGTGTTTTTACAGCAATTATAAATTTATGGAAGAAATTGACTTACCCACTTCATGAAAGTACTTTTCGTTTGTTTACTAAAACCAATATGATGTTCATCACCTTCACCACTGGAGCCCCATATGCAAAGTCCATACGCGACTGCCCAGGATGCATCCTTAACTTTTCCGTTTTGGCCTGGGTCGAGAGTAGCAATCCGAGAAGGCAGACGGAGTGTGGCGCGCGCTAAATCTTGGATAGTAGCAATCCCTGAACCACCACCAGTAATAATAATTCCGGCTGGCAAAAGCCCGTCTCGCTTTAGGGTTTTAAGGTGAGAATCTATTAATTCAAAAATATCTGTTAGTCGAGCCGACACAATTTCATCAAGTTTACGCTTTGAGTAATTACCACTTGATAGACTGCCGCGCTTAATTTTTTCAGCTTCTTCTAGCGGAATCTTTAGACCAAGGGCAATGTCGTTAGTAATATCATTAGAACCGAGTGGGAAGACTTTTATAGAAATTGGGTTACCATCTTCGAAAACAACAATTGAGACCGTTTCAGCACCAATATTAGCTAAAACACAACCAGCTCGTTTTTGGGCTTTGCTAGTCATTACAAGGCTACCGGCTAATGGGGAGGCCATAATGTCTTCTACAATTAAACCAGTACTTTCAATTGCTGAAACCAAATCATTAAGGTGTTGTTCAAACGTTGTAATAAAAAGGGTTTCTACTTCCAGTTTGGTACCGCGCATCCCTTGGGGACGTCCCATTACTACTTCACCGTCGACTTTAAATGAGAGGGGAATTGAGTGAAGAATCTTGCGATTCGGAATAGTATCAATAATATGCTCCTCGCTATTTTGGATAACTTTATCGATATCGATTTGGGTAATCTCAGAATCAGCCCGTGAGGTAATAACTTCACCGTGTGACCGCATTTCATCCAGACCAATGCCGCCCATCGACATGTAGACTTTTTTAATTTGAGTGCCTGATGATTTCTCGGCTTGCATAACAGCACTTCGGACACTGCGTATAACGTCACTGTCGTTAATAATATACCCATTGCGTAAACCGCGGCTTTCAGCAAAACCGGTACCAATTATTTGTGGCATGTTTTTCTTATCTTTGCTACGTTTAACAACCACCACTTTTACTTGGTAGGTTCCGACGTCTATTCCAACAACTGTTTCAGAACTCATGGTTAACAAAATATAACACGTCTAGAGACGTAATACTTACTGTAAGCCGTACTTTTGTGTGTATTTAGCTTCTTCCGCATCCATTGTAGCCCCGTGTGCCAAGCCTTTCAAATGAAGTAGTGCATGTATGTATAAAAAACCGATATAACCTCGGGGTGAGAAATTGTATTTTTTACATTCCGTCTTTGCTACCACTGGTGTAATAAAAATTTCTCCATCTTTATCTGAAAGTGGGAAGGAGAGTACATTTGGCGTGTAATCTTTGTTGCGAAACTTTTTGTTAAGTTCTCGGGCTTTAGTTTTGCCAATAAACACCAAAGAAAGACGATATCCTTTTCCCAGGATATCGTCTTTCATTTCCGAGTACGGAAGTTTTGGGTATGAACGAGCTGTGGCGCTGATAGCGACTTCACTCATAGGTTAACGGTTCCAGCGTCGATCTTGGATTTTTCCAAGCTTTACCAGTTCTTCATATTTCTCTTTCTTGTCTAGCTTTTTCAAACGAGCAAATTTCTGAACGTTACGAGATTTGATTCGAGTCACATAACGAGAACCCCGAGCACGCTGGATGATACCAGAGCCCTGGACACGTTTAGTAAAGCGACGAATAAGATTCGCTGTGCTTTCGTTATTATTTCGGTCTACTTCAACATTTTTAGCCATATGTGGGAAAGAGCATACCACGCGACAGTGGCGCATGCAAGGTGTATTTTATAGATAATATTAGACTGAGACGGTTCGGCGCAACCGACTAGCGAGTTGGTTTTGAGGGACGTGTTCTTGACTTCTAGCTTCCATGTCACGAAGAATAACTGTACCTTCCACGTATTCTTTTTGACCAATAATAATGGTATGGCGGACTTTTTTAGCTTCAGCATCTCGGAGCTGAGTAGAAAGTGAATCACACGCTAAATTCTGATGAACTTGAATACCAGCCTTACGTAACTCATCAATCATCAGTAAACTTCGTACCTTCGGGCCAAATCCTAATTGTACAATATAGACAGATGGAACTGTACTGAGACTAGGGCGTGGAGTTCGGGCCGGAGCTTTCTTTTCTCGAAGAATCACTACTGCTCCTGCCGCCGGTATTTTGTTTTTGGTATTTCGATGTACGAACTCAGAATATCGTCCACCACGAATATAGATAGGTTGTGGATCAAGCAGTAATCCCTCTTCGTCAAATATATCAACTGCGAAAAGGGCATCAGTATAAATATTGTGGTGACCCATAAGTTTCGGATCTATTTCATAGGGAGTTTCACTCATGTCTAAGTACTCTACAATTTCTCGGAAATGCTTTCGGCTATTATCACTAAGGTATTCAAGTGGGCTTGGGCTCTTCAGACCGAGTTCGTCACCCTTTTCTATTAGATGAGCGAGAGCTGTAAGGGTGTGCTCTTTCATGAGCTCTCGAGCTGACAGCGGCATATGATCAATTCTTTTTCTAAGATAGTTTGTTAGTTCTCGGACGTAACGAGTGACGGAGTCTGAGTCACCGAGCGAGTTAACACGTACACTATGGTTCTCGTACCCTACTTCAGTAAGGAGCGAGCGGACTGACTGAATTAAAATAGCTTCAGCAATACTTTTCTCAACTCCAAATACTTGGAGAGAAATAGCGGCATCTCCAGTACGAGGGACCTTTTCAGTGGTATAAAATAAACTCGGTCCTTCCTTCGCATTTAATCGAGCGTCGAAGTATGAAGTAAGACCGCCGGTGAGCATACCATGCATGTCATCCTTTTTTCGTTCAGCCGCTGAGTCGTTGTTTTCCATTCGTTCTTTGCATGCTCGACACTCAGGTGTTTTCTTTAATTCTTCTGGTGAGCGAAATCCAAAAAATTCCGCCGTATCGACTGCTGTCTTTAGAAAATCTGTGGCGTTGATTGGTGACATATTATTTTGAGAACTTAAGAACTAATATCTTGTAAAGAAGCGTCACTATTAAACATTCCCGGCATAACTCCCGCTGCTCCTAACGGGAACAGACGCAAGAGCGCCCGGCCGACAATATTCTTTTCCGGTAAAATTCCCCACATACGAGAATCAGAACTTTGATCACGGTTGTCTCCCATTACAAAATATTCTCCTTCTCCCAGATCTTCCTCGAGGAACGTGTTTGGCTGCATAGAAGCGATGTATGGTTCAGACAAAACCGCCCCTTCCGGGTGAGAGCCGTTAGTAATAGTGACTGTATTACCCTCAATAGCGATTTTTTCACCTGGTAGACCAATAACGCGCTTAATAAAGAATTTTGAAGGGTCACGAGGGTAGCGGAAAATGATTACATCACCACGATTAGGCTCCTCAAAACGGTAGGAAATTTGGTCTACAATGAGATATTCTCCATTATGAAAAGTCTCCATCATTGAAGCACCAGATACGATAAATGGTTGAGCGATAAACATCCTAATAGGGAAAACAATCAAGAGCGCTATGAGTGAGAAGCGGATAATTTCTGTCAGAGGGTGTTCTTTCTTTTCTTTTGGAGTGTGTGAGTTTGATGAAACCCTATCAGCCGCAGTATCAACTACTGTGTCGGACATATCATTAACATCTGGAGTAAGGCTCATACGAATTTACAAGTATTATAATCGTGAAAAAGGTCTGAGGCAAGTTTTTACTATTATCGCTACAAATTTGTGACTGCAATGCAATCAATAATTTTTTTCACGATTTCGCCACAGACATTAATTTAAAAGTTTAAGTGTGTCTGCTGCTGCAAATGTTCAAAAATCAATGGTTGCACTGCAGTCACCAACAGTATTTTGATGTAGTAGAGACGTCATTAATACTTTTTAAAAACATCTGCAGACCTATAGGTCGAAGTCGTTTGAGAAAAGTGTTAATGACAACGCTACCACTGTATTACATAGGCGTGTAAACTATGGGTTATGCGCTATATAGTAGGACTCGGTAACCCGGGAGAGAAACAAGTAATAGGGAGCGCAAGCGACCATATTCTTGTTTCCGTCCGAATTTTCTCCTTTCCTAGAGAAAATTCCTGGACGTTGTTAAAATACATACCATGCATTACATAGTAGGACTCGGTAATCCGGGAGAGAAATACAAAAACACCCGACACAATATCGGTTGGACAGTTTTGGATTATTTTATTGAAAACGAAGGATTACCTGGTTTGGTAGATTCAGCTAAGTACGCAGGTAGTATGTCGACTGGTGTGGTTAATGGTCAAGAAGTGACGATTTTATATCCTAACACCTTTATGAATAAGTCTGGTTCGGCAGTGCGTAAACTGGTGCCTAAGGAAGAGGCAGAAAAATTAGTAGTGGTCTATGACGATGTTGATTTGCCGGTTGGTGATATAAAAGTCTCTGTTGGGAGAGGGGCAGGGGGTCATAACGGCGTAGCCTCTATTATTGAATCTTTAGGAAGTAAAGATTTTGTGCGCGTGCGAGTTGGGATTGCTCCAGTGAGTTTTTGGACCGGGAAAGCGGGGCGGCCTCTTACGACGCGGCGGTGCAGAACCTGAGGGCCGGCGAGCTGGTCGGTGTCTACCCCGAGGCGACGATCAGCCGCAGTTTCGAGATCAAGGAATTCAAATCGGGAGCGGCCCGGATGGCCGTCGAGGCGGGAGTGCCGATCGTCCCGCACATTGTCTGGGGTGCTCAG
>JBGSYZ010000011.1:0-132055 GCA_041750655.1 Minisyncoccia bacterium
TTAAGCTACTGATGTAAAGTAAAAACCCTTCTCGTGGTGGGAGATAGGGTTTTTTCCTTGTTTGCTACCAAGCCTTAGAAGGTAGGTGTAGCGATATACGTCAATTCTGTACTGTAGTCAGTTCCAGCTTCTTGCAAAGAAGAGATCTGAACTTGATAACCAATACGAGTAGTTCCAGTTCCGGTCTGTGTACCATCAGCAACTGATGTGTTGCTGAAGATAGCACGAGGCGTAGTACTAGCTGCTACCCAACGGTCAGCTGTCCCAGAAAAATCTGGATCATCTGAGGTAATACCCCAGTGACCATACGTGGTGTCGTCGCCAATAGTGGCTGATGGACTAGTCCACGCTGTTGGTGTATCTGTGTACGAACCATCAATGAAGCCATTGATATCCGCACCAGTAGATGATTGTAGATCACCACTTTGTTCAACCGTAACGGTAAATCCGTTAACAGCGTTAGTCACTACTGACAAGTCATGAGCTAGTGTAACTGATGTATTTGGAGAAAGAACTCCAAATGGCAAAGCATTTACATCTGAAGCCGCGACCGTCGTGGTAGGACTTGAGTTGACGGTTTGACCCGAAGCAACTCCTGAAACTGTGAAGTCAAAGCGAGTGTTTACAGTCGCAGAAACTGTCACAACATCTATGATAGCGATACGCATTTCACCACTGTCTTGCATTGTTCCCCCCACAGTAACTGCGTATGAGGACGTTGCAGACGGGTTTACGATTTGTGCATCACCAGCTGTAGTATGGTCACCAATACGAATCGTTAGACGCGTACTTGAGGCCACACCGTCGGTTGGTGAAGTCAGGGTAATATCTTGCGCTGTTGGAACACCCAACTGCGCTCGAAATACTCCAGCACCTGCAGCGGCTGCAGCAGAAGTTGTTGCAGCGCCGTCGAAGGCAACATCAATGTCGTCTTCGGAATTTAAACCAGTTATATCAATACCCGACTCAAAAGAAAGAACCATTGTCTCTCCACTCACCATACCGCTTGGTGTGGTGAAGTCGATAGTATGATTAGCTGGCTGACTTGGTGCTGAATCAGAAATAGTATCACTAGCACTTGTTATTGCACCCGCTCGTGCTTTTCCAAGATTTCCTGGGAAGCCGGTTGTCCACATAAGAATGGCCAACCCGAGAATGAATGCAATGGCTTGGAGCATTCGGACGGTATAATCCGCTCGAATCATATGCTCTACGTTGGACTTAGCCTAGCGTGATATCCATAGAGGAGCTCTAATCCTCTACTTTGTGATGGGTTCACCATTGGTCTCCACACCGATAGTGAAAAAACCAGCTAGACATACCTCGGCACTATTATGCGGCTGTTCATAACCACTTGCGAACAAGTGAATCGCTGTAAAATCGCGACTTTGATACCTCAGTACCACTTCATTGTAGCTCGCCACAAAATTCAAAATGTTTACTTATCCCCTAAAAAGTAATCAGAATTACTTTTTAGTTGATTATTAAAGCAAGCAAAATTGCTTTTAGGTTGGTTATATCAAAAATTTCTTGCTGCATGCGACATCGGCCGTCCAGTCTGGAGACTGGAACGGATAATTTATGTTCTCGGAACATAGTTTAATCTAGGGTTCGAGTTCGACCCACCTATTTCCTCACCTAGACGGCATCGGAAATTTCTCGCTGTGCTCGAACCGGATAAAAAGTGATACTAATCACTTTTTATCCACTCCAGTTAAAGAGGAGGATAGAAAAGTCTTCCAAACTCACATTGCCATTACCATTTATATCGGCTGGGGGATCAGAATCACCACCATTCGTTTGCCACCAAAAAATTAAAATTGAGAAGTCAATAAGATCTACTCGTCCATCACGATTTAAATCAGAATTATTGGATGGTCTGCCTTCTACTCCCACAAAAAGTTGGAGGGCCGTACTATAACTACTTTCGGTTTTAAGAGTACTACTACCCTTAACATAACGTGCTTTAACAATGTGTTCAGCTAATGAAAGACCAGCTGTATTAAGTGTCGCACTCCAAATCCCATCAGTAGCTGAAGTAACAGTAGTTGAAAGTTTGTTGTCAATGTACACCTCAACAGCAACATTAGGTGGTACTTGACCCCTCACTGTAATGACGTCCCCAGGATCGACCGTAGCGTCGCTCAAGCTTATGGTTGGTGGCAACAGCACACCATTTACGTTAGTGATAGCCCCTTGGGTAACATCGAAAGTGGTAGTTAGAGTTATTGAACGAGTCCCAATATTATCAACGGCCCAAAAACCTAAAGTAGTTGCCCCAGGATCAGCGGCTATTGTAAAACTAAATTCACCACTGCTATTAGCTCTTACTGTACCAATTGCGTCACCGTCAAGTAATATATTTACAGTTCGGTTTGGGTACGCATTACCACTAATACTTATTTTTGTATCACCTATGGGTTGAGAACTTCCGCCTCCGCCTCCGCCAGAAGAATTACCCCCACCAGTAGCTGCTGGTTCAATTTTGCAATCTGCTGCACAAAAATCGTTGTCAATATTGTTACCATCATCACACTCCTCACCTTGCAGTGTCTGTAAAATTGAATCACCACAATACTGACCAAATTGACACTCTGTATCACACTGTCTACCAGCAATAGTTGTGCTGTACGTGCCTATTTCTCCGGGAACATCACACTCTTCCCCATCGTTAACGATTGAGTCACCACAAATACTTACCTTTAAAGTAGTAGTTGCAATTAATGACTGGCCGTAAGCACTACTAGGCACAAAAGAAAAAAACAACATCATTAAAATCAGATATGTTGTTTGTATTGAGTGAAGAAATCTTCTCATACACTCTATCTATGACCTAAATCCTCTTCTTCGTGAACGACTATAGAAAATAATCAGTCCGATAATAATTAGTATAGTAAATATTGGGAACAAAACAGAAATCTTATGCGCAAGAGAAAGACCCATAAAACCATATCCTGCAATACCTGTAGATCCATACGGTAATATACTTAGCGTTACTTCCCCTTCTTGTTTTATATCTTCGCCATTCTTAATTTCGTATTTTGCTTTATAGCTTCCCGGAGGAAGTCGAGTAGGTAATTCTGCTACAACGTTATCAGTAGCAAAGGGAGCGATTTTTTTAATTCTATTGGTGTGTGTAGTCTCTTCTAAAAGATTTGTTCCGTTAGCATTATAAATATCAAAATTAACCTCTGAAGGAGCAACTGGGACGTTCCCAGTATTTTCAAGCAGCATTGTTAATTTTATTTTTCCAGGAAAATACAACCACCAAAATTTATGACCTTCATCCAGATCAGAGATACTTATACGTCGAACTCGGAAATCAAAAATCTCTTTATCAATAACATTCAAATCAATATCTACCTGCGCTCCCAAAGAAATATTTACTGCTCCGCGAGAAAGTTCTCCAGCAGGTGGAGCGGTCTTAATACGAATGTTTCCTTTATAGGCTTGAAAATCAGCATCATCAGGAACTCGCACCCGTACCGTCATAGGTACTTTATCTTCTCCTAAAGGTAAGGGAAACTCCGACCCTTCAACCACCTCAATCCAATCTTCAAAGCCTGGAGCATCAATAGAAATTGTAGCGTTGAGTTCAGAAGTTGGGTCACTGCGGACTAAAAGAATTTGTTGTTCGTAAACAGAATTTCGTGTCAGGCTTGAGTTGCGAACGTACGGAGGCGTGATACCAAAACCGGCATCTGCTATACTCGGCAGCACAAAAAACAATAGTATAAAAAAACTAATACCTAATCTCTGAAAGTTCATCACAAAAAAGCGTTAACTGTCGCTTGTTACAATTATCCTTAATTATACTAATAAAATCAAGAATTTTTATTGGATAACAACTAATAATTATCAGTTAAAAACAAAACTCTCGATAAATTAAGCGAGAGTTTTATAGAAGTTATAAATCTTAAACTACCAATCAACTGATTCTCCAACAACAGCAATAAAGGTGTTTTGACCAGTGTAGTCTCCTGAGAGAGTAATGGTACCCGGAATTTCAATACCCCAATACGTGATACCAGAAGCTGGAGTTGAGGTTGCCGTAGATTTAGCTACGTTAAGTTCAAGTTCTTTGGCAGTTGTAGAAGACAAATTATTACCAGATGTAGAAGCATTTAAGTACGTAGCAGTTGATGTTGGAGAGAAGACTTGGCGGAAATCTTCAACGGTAGAGGTGGCAGAATTCGGACACTCAGTACCTGGTCCGGTATATGTGTTACACATTGACTCACCAGATAGAAGCTGATCCACCCCAACGTTACCAGTAGCTTGGATAGTTGTAGAAGCTTGCGATGCTCCAAGGTTGGCGTACACGTCATCGGAATCTTCACCTGGTGCCAATGATCCATACGGAATCAAGAAGCTAAGGAGATCAAAGGCCAAGAAACTATTTACTTCTACTCCAGAAGTTGACTCAGAAGCTGTTCCAGTGGCGTTATCATCATCTACAGCCCGTATTTGCGCTTTCCAGTCGTTAAGTGGGTACTGGACAGCGGTAGTAGTAGCATCGGTCGGGTCAGCAATAAACCAAAGCGGAAATGTACATGAGAAAGCATCGCTAGTGTCTGTATTACCTGAACAAGCTGTCGTCGATGCAGTACATGAAAGATTCCATGTTGTGGTAGCGACAGCGCTGGTGTAGCAATCGTTTTCATCTTGATCACCAGCCACATCTACTCGACAGGTAGTAGAACTGTTACCGTCATAAATTGCCGTTGGGTCATCTCGATACAAGCTTAATTCATAATTTACAATTTCTGAAGTTGAGCCGATAGCCTGACAACTGTTATTGTCAAATACATTGAAATCAAGAGTAAAGCCTTCTGTCGTACTGGCCTCTACCGTCAACACCATATCGGAGCCACCATTGATTGAGATGGTTGAACCATCAACCGTTGGTGCAACGTTGTTGATATCAAAGGTGGTAGTAGCAGCGTGGGCTCCACCGGAAGCTTCATGACCATGTTCATCAACAATAAAAGGCACAGCGTTATACGTAGTGTCTTGCCATGGTGGTGTCAAAGTCCACGCCGCAAAAGCGTCTGGATACATTAGACTTGAGGTAGCCAAGGTACTACCAGTACAGGTATTAGTGGTAGTGTTGTAGCCACTATTTGAACACACAATTAATCTGATCTGATCTTGTCCTCCATCAGTGTCTGGGTCAGTAGAAGTAGAATAGAAAGTAATTGTTCCATCTGGATCAACTGGACCGTTGTTTGAGAATAATGTGAACGTCGGACGATCATTTACATTAAACGGTGATGTGACGGTGCCATATCCTTGTTGGGCTGGAGTCGTACCAGTACATCGTTGAGTAACCACATTATCATCACACACAAATCCAAACCACGCATTACTTTCATTAAATAAACTAGCAGCTGTTTCCAGAGTGGTTGTAGCCGCAGTTGCAGTCGCGTTAGAAGTCGTCAAAGACGACACGGCCCATTGCGTCCCCGCCGCACATGACGGCACTCCTCCTCCTGATGGAGTTGGTGTTGCATTAGTATCACAGATAAGTAGGTAGTAATCGTCTCCACTGGCATCAACTGCTAACACTTCCCACTGCATAACATCACCTGAATTTGTTGGATAGGCAGTCGAAGACTCAAAACTTTCTTGAACTGGGCCGGTAATAACTGGCGGCAGGTTAATAACAGTAACAGAGGTAGTAGCACTATCGCTTTGAGCTACGGCTTGTTTAAATTCATTTGAACCAATATTAAAGACGAATATAAATGCAAAGCATAAAACGCCCAAAAGAATAGTGAGGACAGTGGCTCTACCGGCTGTGCTTAAGTGCTGTATGTTGTACGACATAAAAATAACTATTTGTTTCCTCTATTTTAGCGAAACTTTTGCAGTTTGGGGAGTGTACTGGGGAAAAAACGGGGATAACTATTCGTATCGAATAGCATCCAATGGATTCAGAGTTGAAGCGCGTTTGGCGGGGAAAATACCTGTTAGATAACCCACTGCTGCGGAGAAAATGGCAATGAACAACAAAAAATTTAACGGGAAAGAAAATAGTGACACTGATTGGCCACCAAATTGACTAGCCACAAAGTTAAGAAGTAGGTTGATGGTTAAACCCAAAACTACACCCATAAATATACCGGTTATACCTCCCATAAATCCTACAACGACTGATTCGGATACGAACAACCATTTAATGTCTTTCGGAGAAGCCCCAATGGTCCGCATAATTCCAATTTCTTTCGTACGCTCTAACAAAGTTACTGTCATAGTATTAAACATACCGATGGCAGACACGAGAAGAGCGATTCCGCCAAACACCGCCAAGACCGCTTGTACTCCTTGGAAAATCTTTGAGGCCTGCTCCACTGTTTTAGATAAGGCGGTTACTCGAAAGCCATCTTCGATAAGAATTTCTTCTGTTGCATTTAAAAATTCATTTGAGGAGACACGAACTTGGGCCCGCTCGTATTCAGTAATACCAACATGCTGACGAAGTTCATTCATCATCATTAGAGCGTTGAGCACTCCTTCTTCTTTGGTGATACCTCTCACGGTATACGTCTTATCAATATATACCTCTGTCACTTCGTCGATATTATCTTCTGATTGAACTAACAATCTAAACGTTACCTGTTCGCCCACAAACTCTGCAACATCATCAATACCAAAAAGCTTAAGTACCGCTGGAGAGAGCATGACTGTGTTACCATCATCGACATCTTCTTCAGTGAACACATCTCCTTCTGCAGCACTTACCCCTGAATACCGTAAATAGGCCGGTTCAGCACCTTGTAAGAACACATTGCCAGTCAACCCTTTATACGTAATCAAGGCCGGGAAACGCGCTAATGGAGCAGCGTCTAGTACATTATCAATTGATTCAATTTGAGAAATAGTTTCATCAGTGATTTTTATTGACTGTGAACCTGCAGAAACCCCGAGAGAGAGCAGTGTTTCACCAAACACAATTTGTTCAATAATAATTTTTTGCAGTCCAAAACCCAATCCTACTAAAACCACTACCGCTCCAGTTCCCACACCCATACCAAGAATTGTAAGCCACGTACGAAGTGGGTTCGTAATAAACATTCGAGTCGATAATTGTGCTAAATCTTGTACACGCATATTACTTGTAACTTACATCTACTCCCTGAGCAATTAATTTTTCAAAATAGCGAGTAACCTCGTCAGCTAATGCTACCGGCATACCCATGCCCCCAGTCCTTTTTGCTTCTTGTAGTTTTCGACCAAATTCGTCTGCATCACTCACTCCAGTCACCCGGTCGGCAATAAGTTCTGAAAATCGATTTTCCTCTTCCTTATTAAATTTTAAATTGTAGCTACCTTGCAGATATTCTTTAAGGCGTTCAGCAAATTTATGTTGTGAAAAGAAAGCACCGTCTGCTTCATGTTGAGCTCGAAAACGACGAATATCGTCGGCTTGAATTAGCATTTCTTCTGATTTATCTGCCATTCTTTGTGCGGATGAGCGTGAAATCTCCACTCCCCCATTTTCGTATTTTTTAGTAAGCGTTTTAATGAGGTTACTTTTATCAATCTTACCCATAATGTAAAACTTGATAGCTTTTTCCATACGTACTAACTGATCGAAAGTGTACTCTTGGGTCAAGTAATTAGTCAGACTTTTTACTCGCAATGTTTCAATCGAATCATATGGGAACAAGCGTGCCAACTGTTCAAGTTCAGTCACTATTGTCTCTCCTTCTTTCACTGGCTTGATTTGCTTGCGTTGTGGATTTACCACTTCACGCACGATGCGACCATCACGAAGGTAATACACTCGGTGGGCGTAGCTTAAATGAGCGGCATTGTGTGACACCATAATAATCGTCCGTTTATCAAACGTGTTAATCTCATCAATTTTATCCATCACTTGCTGAGTTGAAATAGAGTCAAGGTTACCGGTTGGTTCATCGGCTAAAAGAATCTGTGGATCATTCACCATCGACCGCGCTACCGATACACGTTGCTGCTGACCTCCAGAGAGCATAGCGGGAATTTTGTGGGATACATGTCCTACACCAAATCTGTCTAGGAGTGACTGAGCACGACGATCGCGAGATTTTTTATCGACGTCACAAAAAATTTGTGGCAGAGCCACATTATCGAGTACAGACAATGATGGGATGAGATTGAACTGCTGAAAAATAATCCCCATCACGTAACGTTGAAAATACACCCGTTCTTGAGGAGGATATGAGTAGACGTCGTCACCCCGAATGAGCAATGTTCCTTCCCCTGGTGGAAGTGAGCCTTGAATCGAATACATCAAAGTAGACTTTCCACAGCCCGAAGGCCCAAAGAGAATAATGTATTCCCCCTCGTAAATATCGGTGTTTACCCCCTGTAGTGCCTTAAATTCATTACTCTTCCCTTTGTTGTAAATGATCGATAAGTCACGACAAACAATTAATGGTTTTGCCATTTGTTTCTATTATGACATTAATACGAGACCAAAGAGGCGTGGTTGTCTACACATTTATTAATTTGAAATGTTTTTGATCCAGCCGAATGATGACTGGAAGTTTTCGATGATAATATCGATGATACTTTTTTCTTTCACTGGTGTGAACAGTACAAAGTTTTCTGACTGTACAGCGTTACCAGCCTCATCCTCACAATTGAGCCAAAATTGATACACGGTCGCTCCAGCAAAATCAACAATTACTTCTACATGCTTCTCAGCGTAGTTCTTTTCTTCCTTTTCAATAGTAATTGGGTCAACTCCAGCCGCCACTCCTTCACGATACGTCACCAAACAAAATGCTGGTTCATCGGTCTTCCATTCAATAATAGATTGGATGCGTACCTCATCACCAGGGAACAAAGTAGATTCGTTCGTTACATTAGAAATAATTGGCGGAGCGGTGTCTTTGACGGTAATGAAGGTGATTGGATTACTTTTAACTCGATCACCACCAGCGTTCTCAGCAATCACGAACGCCACGTAGCGCGTACCGAGAGTCAAACCTTCTATCTCCATCTGGTTGTTAGTAGCGTACGTCGGGCGTCCTTTAGAATTTTGAACTCCTGTGGTGAGATCTTGGTACTCAATCAAAGCTTTGGCTGGAACCGTAGTGTCCCACGCCAACGTAGCAGAGTTTTCTTGTACTTTTAAGATACGAAGGTTACGGATTTCTGGACGTGACGCTTTTGTCCGGAAAGTAAAGTCACGACTTTCACCAGTTATGCCGTATGAGTCGGTGGAGGCTACCTTGAAAGTATATTCAGTAAAAGGTTCAAGACCAATCAAACGCACTTCGTGGTCTTGAGTATCGCCATTTGTGCCCGACTGGGAGAAAGAATAATTCCCAACAGTATATCCATTGGTTGGCGAAAATGAAACATTTGAACTAGCCGGTCTATCTGTAGTCCACGATACGGTAGCTGATGTGGTTTCAACTACCACCGTTGGTGGACCAACAATGGTTAAATCTTCGGTAATACCCTGAATGGCTTTGACAGTTTCGTTAACAATTTCTTGCAGTTTTTGCGGATCGGTAATTTCCTGAATTTGTTCCTTGATTTGTTCAACGGTTTGTTGCTGTGTTTCAGTGGTGGTTTCCGAATTTTGACCCTGTCCCGCTTGCGAGCCTTGTCCTTGTCCATCGGCACTTGCTTGACCACTACCGTCAGCCGTTGGAGTACCACTAGTTACAACCTTATAGTCCGCTGAAATTCCCTGGTTGCCTTCCAAGTCAGCCGATACTACCCGAAAATAATACGTCCGGCCCGGTTCCAAATCATCGAGGGTAATTGAGTGCTGAGTTCTATCTACGGTCGGTATACGAACAATACCGTAATCCTCTTTCAGTCCATAGTTAACAATTGAGTCCGCGTTTTCATCAGTTTCCCAATTTATCGTTACACTGGTATCAGTGACTTCTGCAATCTCAACATTTTGAATAGTTGGAGCAGTGGTATCAAGCGCATTGATTGGTAGCGCAAAAACTGCACCGAATATAATGACTGGTAGTAACAAGTTTTTTGTACATTTCATCTTTGTCATAATCTTAGCACGCACTAATCGGTCACTGCATAGAAGGTGTTGCTACCTTGGTGTGGCGCGGCGGCTGTACCAAACGGAATTTGTATTCCCCAATATACATCAGCCACCACAGGGGTTGTTGTAGAAGTAGGCTTGAAAAGATCAACCTCTATTGCACTTGAGGTAGTAGCTAAAGTGGTACAAAACGCACACGCTGAATAATCAAAAGTAGTTGAAGCAAATTTCTGTTCTGATACCGGAATGGTAGATGCACCACCATCAGTTAAATCAGTACCATCAATACTAATGTCGATATTTCCGTTTCCAATATTTTCTACAGTGGTAGTAGCGTTATAACTACCAGTATCTGCTGACGGTGTAAGCGAGCCGTAATTAATTGAGTTTGTGGTCGATGCAAGAGTAATGGCATTTATAGTCAGAAGATCAACAGAAGGAGCAAAGGCGGAAGTAGTTGCACCGCTTTGATCAGACAATTCTATAAAACTTCGCCATGTTTCTCCTGAATACGGAGCCATGTCTGTCGCTTCCGCGAAGTAATACACATCAAACGTACATGAAAGCGTACAACTGTTCCCAGCACAGGCACTATATGCACACTGTGGAGCAGCGCTACGATAACAATTATTTTGATCTTCAGTACAGGTTTCTGTTACTCCACTTCTGAAGGTTGTCGAGGTGGCCCCAGCTAAATCAGTATAGCCGTTAAGGTCAGTGACCGTTCCACTCGCAGTAATCACAGTGGTAGTACCAGGTGACAATGTAATGTCTGCTCCCCCATTAAGACTCCACGCAGTGATAGTAGGATCGAAGGCTACCCCAAGCTCAGCTACACTCAAATAAGAATCAAGATCAGTGCCAGCATTAGTGACTCGCAAACAATACGCGCTTGATGTTGCATTAACGGTTGGAGAGACAGCGTACTCAAGCTCAGTATACTCATTTTGATCAATATCTAATGAAGCTGTAATACTTGAAGGATCTTCTTTTATCTTACCGGAAGTAAAGGTTCCATTAGTTTCTAAGAGCAAATCTGTAGTATTATCTCCATCACTATAGTAGGTTGAGCTGACCATACAAACTGGAGATGAGCCGCATGAAGACTGGACTGGAACTGAGTTATAGCTAGCGGCAGACACTGCTTCACAAGCCGGTGCTGCTCCCTTGGCTGCATATTCAATTTGGAACTGTTGACCAGTTATACCAAGGCCAGAATTCTCAACCGCAAAACGTACTCGTGCTACATCTCCAATCACAAAAGTATTGGCCGCGGTATCGAGCGCTGTGGCCCATGAAGCACCACCATCTGTTTGCTCTGCTCCAAAGATAACTGTTGGTTTAGTATTGGTACGGTATCTTGATGTGAAACTATCCCAGCCACCATTTTGACCCCAATAGGTAAATCCGAAACCACCACTGCTATGTGAAGAATCTGCAGCTGATGTGGTCGCTACTAATGTACCCCCAGAATTATATAAATAAACATCTATAGTATTATCTGTTTGCCAATCAATCTCCACTTCATACCAACCAGTTGCATAAGTAAGAGTAGTGGAAGCTAGTATATTTACCGATCCATAATTATCAGTACTTTCTACATTCTCAACCAGTGACATTCGCTCAATACCAAATTGTTCAAGACAAACTCCATAGTTAATATTACTAGTCACTGGTGACTGAACTCCAAACATAGCACAAGACTCATCACTAGAACCAGCGCCTGTATCTATGTACTGCATGTACCGAATAATTTGACCTTGACTTACAGTCCGATCAAAGCTAGCAATACCATCCGTCGCTCTAGATGACTCAAATCCGGTCGTATCAAGTCCTTTAGTACCACCAAAAGCAAATGATGAATCAACAGTAAAAAGCGAAGTGTCCCCGGAGTATGATCCAGACAAGCCTGACTCAAAATCATCAACCACAACAAACGTAGCGCTGGATGAACTAGTAGTGGTAGCGGTCACATTACTGTAGTACATGAATATATCCAGATTTCCTTGTGCTGGAAGTTCAAATACTTCAACCCAAACCGTAGCATCAGAACTAGCTGTATAACGTTCAATCCAATAATCTAGCTCTGTCACCCCATCACTTTTAGTAAACCGTAAATCCTCAAAGTCAGCTTGCATATCAGCATCGTACGTAACTGGAATTTTAATGGTAGTAGTTGCGTAAGTAGCGTTATCTGCATTAACAATTCGGACCCGTTGTCGAGCACCCCAATCAGTATCAAACCACTCTGAGGTAGGAACACCCTCTCCTCCGTCATCGTGTCGCCAACGATAATGAGTTTGTTCAACCAACAAACAAGCGCTGTCATCCCAACGAATTGAACCACAAGCATCAATACCATCAGCATCATAATCTTCACCGGAAAGATTACCGACGTGATCACGAAAAGTCCACGCATTTGTAGTCGTAGCATCAAGGTTCACGTTGAACGCGCTTATTGCTGTAGTGGTCGCAAAGCGCACATTATCAATAAGTTTCGATGGGTTGGCATTTAGCGTCGTGGAAGCTAGCGTAATAGCACTACCTCCATCAACCGTAACTTCAAAGTCTCCATTGGAAAGTGAGGACACCGTTGGAATACCTGAGAAAGTCAAACCATTTACATCCAATCCGCGTAATTGATAATACCGAGCATTAAATGTCCCAGCATTTATATCAAAACTGTAATTGGTACCACCTAAAGCTTGAATACTAGTACTCGCCGTAGCGGCCCCAATAATATTGAGATTACCAGCAGTTTGCGTAATCGAAGATGAAGCAGAGTCAACCACAAACACATTAACTGCTCGACTACCACCACCAAGAGCGGTGCCGTCAAAATCTGTGGCGTAGCTCCAGTACTCGGTACCAGTGGCGATAGTGTAGTTACCGTAGATATAGAGGTACCCCGGAGTATTAGCGTGGTCTTGTGAGTAGAGTGAACTAATAGAAGTACTGGCGAGCGTCGTGGTAGCGGCACTACTGTCCCACATTCTGATATCCATTCCATCATAAATGTACAATGTACCGTAAGTGTCTCCACCAGCTGACTTAGTGTTGATACTGTAGTCACTTCCCGAAAGAAGTTTCAAAGTGCTATCTGTCCAGGTAGTTGCTGCTCCACCAACACTATTGCTAAATACCCCTTGTACAGCGAGTACAGTACCGGCTGTTTGCGTATAACTAGCGGCGTTAGTGAGTAAGAAGTTTCCGGTAGTGGTCGCATTAGTGAGCATTGTCCAACCACCAGATGCACTCGCGATAGAAATGTTATTGAAATTATTATTTCCAGGATTAATAGTTTCGCCAGCATCACTAGAATTAAACAAAATGGTACCAGAAGCGTGTGTAAATGTACCACCAGTTGCATCAAGCGAGCCGCCAATTGAAAGAGTACCAGAGGCGAGTGTTAGTGAGCCAGAATTTAAAATCAAATCATCAAGTAATGTTAGGCTATTGTCTTCCATGGTAAATGTTCCACCACCGGTGAAAGTAACTCCATACAGGTCTGAACTGGAAGCCAGCAACGTAGCACTTGTTGAAGTTGAAATAACTAACAGTGAAGTGTTATCTACGACTGAACCACCAGTATTTCGGAAACTACCACCGACTGATAAAACACCGGACGGCAAAGTTACTGCGCCTTTTTGTATAGTTATCGCTCCAGTCGCTGTAGCATTAGTATCGTTCATACTCCAACTACCAGTTCCATTAAATAGTAAACGATTGAAATCAGAATTATTGGCCACGACAGTCTCAGCAGTGGTAGAATCAAACACTATTAGTCCGCCATTGGCCACAAAGTTACCACCAGTTACTGACAATGAACCAGTGATAGTGGTTGTGGCGTTCGGTAAAGTAAGAGTTCCGGCTGTTAGCGTCATATCATTGGCAACACGCAAAGATGTGTCAGAACTTGTAAAGGTGCCAGATCCATTAAGAATAAGGTTATAGAAACCGGTCTCGTTAGTGGCGATAGTGCGACCACTACCGGCTGAAGTAAATGTCACGGTAGATTGTGCTGGAGTGAAAACAGAACCAGTCCCCATTTCTAGGTTTCCACCAATAGCGTGGTTTTCAGTATTGGCCAGCGTTAATATCGCATTATCTCTCAATTCGACAGTTCCATCGAGAGCGTCAGATATTCCACCACCAGTAGTAATATTTCCTTGTGGTTCAAACTCCTTGTTGGCCCAGACGATTAATTTGGTATTGGTGTTTAGCGTCAACGTATCAGAACCAGCATCAACTGCCGTAAACGGAATATCAGAATCGTTAACTGAGTCATAGACTGCCATATCGGCTATCAAAATCGGATCAGTACTTTCATGACGTAGAATCACATGGTCTTCGTAGATATCCATATCACCCACTGACGAGATTGGGTCAATTGATACAGTAACTCCCTGATCACCGCCATTGCTATTTATAAACAGCGTCAACGTATCATTCGGACTGAAAGAAACACCGGAAATTGAGTAGGCACCGGTGGCAGAAGAACACGTCGAAGACGCCGCCGGGACCACTACTCCTGCTACTGCTAACACAATATTAGTAGTCACGTCATCACAGACACTAGAGACAGACGAGGTATTGTTTTCATACACGTTTCCAGAAATTGTAATCACCGCCAACGAATCATCCCATACGATGTAGCCAGGATTACCATTATCAGCGTCAAAGTCTTCACCATCGACATCGCCGGTGTGGTTGGTAAAGCGCCATGAGCTCACCGTAGAACCAGAAGTAGTCACGTTGGTGGCGGCGGTCACACCGGTAGAAGTTGCGAAACGATTGTTAATAAAGTTTTTGGCTGGATTAGCATTTATTACTGAGCCAGCGACTGTCATTGCCGTAGCTCCAGTATTACCAATAATAAATTCACCATTTGAAAGAGTGGTGACGGTTGGGGCACCTGAGAACGTCAAGCCATCATTATCTAGGTCTTGTAAGATGTAATATTGGGCATTAATACCACCACCAGTAATATCAGCAGAATAGGTCCCGCTACCACCTTGCACCTGCACAGTAGTGGAAGCAGTAGTACTACCAATCATTTGTAATGAGCCTCCAGAGTATGTAAAGCTGCCACCATTCTCAACATACACATCTACCGCTCGACCGCTACCAAGCGTCGTACCATCGAAGTCTGTTGCGTAGCTCCAATAGTCAGTACCACTACTCTTTATATAATCTCCAAATATATACAATTCACCAGTCACGTTTAGGTGGTCCATTGAGTAAACAGAACCGCCACTGGCAGTCAGGTAGGAGGTCGCACTAGAATTCCACATCCGGATATGTGTACCAGCCGCTGCACTCAGATTTTCATACTGGTCTAATGTAGTGGAAGCATTAATAGTAAATTGTCCCGCACCAAATAAATGTAACGTTGATCCAGTCCAGGTGGTAGCGGCTCCCCCAGCACCATTAGTAAACAGTCCGCCAACAGCCAAGCGGTTGCCAGAATTAAGAGTAAAGTTTGAAGTAGTACCGAGTGTCCAGGCACCGGTAGAAGTAGCATTTTCGATAACTGTTGCTGCTCCGGCCCCAGAAATATTCACTACCCCAAAACTAGAAGCCCCAGCGGCGATAGTAAAAGCATCGGTACTATTGAAGGTCACGGTACCACCGGAATTGGTAAACGTACCGTCATTATCCCAAGCACCACCAACAGTTAAAGTTGCACTGTTACTACCCACTAATGTTCCATTACTGGCTATATAGACGTCACCACCTATAGAACCGACCGGGTCATTGGTGTCCAACGTAAAGGTAGTTGGTGCCGTACCACCAACTCGCAGATTATTCAAAACAGGCAAACCAGTGGCAGCGGCAGTGAAAGTTGGTGTTCCCCCACTGGCTTCTACGGTAAGATTGTAGTACTGCGTATTACGAACAGTATTACCCAATACACCACCGTAGCGTACGGTACTGGTGTCTTCAAGGAAGGTTCCATTTTCTACAAAGACGCTACCGCTACCAGTTAGGTTCCAAGCGGAGTTATTGGCATCAAGGAAGTGAGCGGCGTTTATAGTAAGGACTCCACTCACTGTATTGGTGGCCGTACCGCCCGGAGTAGTAGTACCAACAACCGTACCGTTTCCAAGAGTCAGGTTATTAACCGTCCAACTTTGAACACCCCCATACGTATTAGAGCGATAGATAGCGACTGTGCCAGCTCCGAATGATACCAATCCATCGCCATAAAATGAACCGTTGGTCACAGTAACATTGGCAGTACCGGTCAGGGTTCCGGTAGCAACATTAATGCCCGATGTTGCGGTAATATTTGTATTAAGATTCCAGCCGCCGCCAACGCCAGTAAATTGCAACGTGTTGAAAGCAAGGGTAGACGAAGCCGTAATAGTTTTACCAGTTGTAGTGGCTGTCATCACAAAAGTAGAAGATGCCGTCGTTAGTTTAGCGGCCGGCTCAACTATGATAGAGCCACCAACATTGTAGGTAGTAGTACCTACTCCCGTAAAGGTTGAAGTAGCTCCAAGGTGCAACGTACCATCATACACATTACCAGTGCCACCTGAGGTTAACGTTACTGGGCCACCAGGAGCAAAAGTGGTTGAAGCAAATATATAGAGCTCGTTGTCTGCCCGAACAGTCAAAGTATCGGTTGTACCAGTTGCTGCCACAAATCGAATATCAGTATCGTCACTTTCGTCGTATACAGCCATGTCTGCAATTGTGAGCGGGGCAAGGTCTTCGTGCCGAGTCATAACTCGGTTAGCATATATATCTAAATTAGTTATATTAGCGGTCGGGGTTTTGGTAATAACTGAACCTGTTGTGCCGCCATTGGTATCAAGATACACAATAATACTTGGGTCACCAACATAATTAACAGCTCCAAATGAATAGGATCCGTCTACTCCACTACATGGAGTTGAAGAGCTGTATACTCCACCATCAACCACAATCCGCACACTATTAGTCACACCGTCACAAGTTGGCCCACCCAGTGTGCTATTACCGTCATCTGCATACACTGTACCTGACACAACGATCGAATACGAACTATCGTCCCATCGAATCGATCCTGGGTTGCCGTCAGCGTTATCAAACGCTTCACCATAGCGATCGCCGGCACCATCACGAAACCACCAGTACGAAGTTGGACTGCCACTGAGAGTAACGTTTACGTTTCCACCAGCGGTCACAAAATCAGTGTCAAAGAACTGTTTGGCTGGAGTTGTATCAATAGTACTAGCGTCAACAGTAACTGCAGAAGAAGCAGCCGGAATTCGGAAATATGCATTATTAAAGGTGTTGACTGTACTTGAGCTGGTCAACTGGAAACCGCTAGCGTTTGTACCAGTAACTTCAAAGTATTGTGCTGTTACACTGGCCGTATTGGTACGCAGGGTAAAACTTCCACTTTGGGCATCTATGGTAGTAGAGGCGGTCGATGAACCAACAATACTAAGACCAGAAGATGAGGCGATGACGGTGGCGCCATTTTGAATCCGCACGTCGACTTGCCGTGGTGTAGTGGTAGCCAGTGACACGCCATCAAAATCAGTCAGATAACTCCAGTGCTCTGTACCTGAGGTGCGGACGTAGTTACCAAATATATACAAATCACCATCTACGCCAGTATGGTCTTGTGAGTACAAAGACGCGGTACTCAACATATTGTAAATTGTCGCACTGCTATTCCACAGAGACACATCTCCATCACCAGTAACAGTTAACGTCGCATACACATCACTTGGAGCCGTCTTAGTGTTAATCACGTAGTCTGTACCTGAACCAAGAATTATATTAGAACCTGTCCAGGTGGTTGAAGCTCCGCCCACCGCGCTCGTAAATTCTCCACCAACATACAACGACAAACCGGAATTAAGAGTAAGTGTGCCAGCATTAGTAAGAGTGACGTTATTGGTCGATGTAGCGTTTTCTATTATTGTCCAGTCCCCACTAACGCTATTAAAGGATAGGTTATAGAACGAAGAACTGCCAGGAGCTATTGTTTCTGAACTAGAAGTTGAATTAAACAAAACAGTACCATCATTAGCATCGAATCCATCATTATTATCGAATGAACCACCTATGGATAGAACCCCGGTAGGTAAGATTACTTGACCGCTCTCAACTGTCATATTGCCCGTTACTGTAGTATTAATATCAGCCATGGTACGAACACTATCTTGCTGTGGCGAGCCCACGGCATAAAAGTCGGTGGTTGTGCCTTGGTTGCGATAGGTAGCATCCTGCCAGGCAGTAGAACGAACTACATTTGAAATCTGGATCTCATCCAAAATACCCTCAAACTCTATATCCCGATTTGGTCGTAAATCACCGATGGTTGAGCCTGAATTCCAAGTTCCTCCACCATCACTGGTGAAACTTAGTACGTTATTACCATCAACGCGCACTGCGGCAGCCCCACCATCAATGGCTGTTGCCGACACATAATGCCATTCACCAGTGTTTATGTTTGAACCATTTGCCACATTACATGTAACGCTGCTCGAAAACGCACAAAAACGGACTTCGTCAGTTGAACCTCCGCCTCCTGACCCACCAACAGTAAGCCAAGTGTAGGCACCGGCAGAATGGGCTGAGAAAATAGAATACCCATAGGTATTTGTATCTCCGCTTCCGGTAAGATTACTTGGATTAATCCAAGCCGATATTGTTATATTTGCTGCTCCTGATCCCACATTTCCGTAAGCAATATGTTCAGTTCCTGCAAAATTTTGTGCCTCATAAATTTGACCAAGGTTTGTCTGAGGTGGATTATTAGCTGATAGTTTAGTTCCGTCCAGACTTCCATTGGCACTATTAACAATAGTGCTGGTTGTCTCATCGTTCATATGTGAGACTAAAACGTATCCGTTGTTCCAGACATTTTGTGCTCCATAGGTTGCAGTGACTGCGTAATCAGTTGCGGTTGCGTTTCCATAATAAATATAGAAAATTGTATCAGTAGTACTTGAAACACTCGATGCTTTAAAGTACAACTCTCCAGTTTCTGCAGTAGTTGATGCTGACACAATTTCTCGAGGTACTTCGGTTATTCCGTCTGATTGTGTGATTCGTATATCACCGCCACCTGTGTTAATTCCACTAAAGAACGCACTCGGTAAATCAGACAGATCGACATAGACTGGGAAATTAGACAAATCTCCGTCTATTACTGAAGATCGGATAGTAATTGGGACACGTGAAGTCCACTGACTTCCGTACCAACTACCACTGCCGCCGCTTCCTTGTCTAATTCTAAGATTATTGAAAGAAGAACCATTAGTAGTAACGGTATCATTTCCTTCTATTAAGAGTACTACTTCGCCATTGTTGTGACTAAATGATCCACTACCTGAAGTAATAAAATTACGGGCAACAGAAAGCTGTCCCGACGGAAGTACCACATTACCACTGGTAATGCGTAAAATATTACTGGTTGTTGCATTAATATCAGCAAAGGTATACGTTCCTGAGCCAGCAAATGTAACGTTATACAAATGGTTTAAGAAAGTTGTACCTCCTAAAGTAACTGACTTACTGCCTGAGCCAGTAAAGCGAACAGCACCATTGTTATGAGCAAAGGTACCACCGGTATTGAGGAATGAACCGCCAATTGTTGTGGTTGCGGTGGCTAAGGTGACTGTACCAGTAGCAATAGTGAGATTACCGAGCATCGACACACTTGATTCTGAGAATGAAATTGATCCGCTACCGGTAGTAGAAGCAGTAACATTATATAGTGAAGAACCATTGGTCTTAATGATAGCGTTGGTGCTCGTACCCACTATCTGAATAGTTCCGGTTTGCGCAGAGAACACATTATCGTTAGTAAAATTACCAGCCAAGAAAAGGGTATTCGCACCACCAGCATTAAGCGTATCATTGGCTCCAATAGTAGTACTTGAGGCATAGACTGAACTACTAAGAGTTATGGTCTTAGCACCACCGTCTACTACTACTCGTCCGACGTTTTGTTTAACAGTATTACTATCAGACCAGAACGATGTCCCACTGCCATCAAAGGTAGTGGTCGACACCCCGCTCCAGAAACCGTTGGCACCAGTAGTAAGGTTACCAGCCACAGTAATGGTTGAAGACGCCCGATTGAGCGTACCGTACGTAACATTAAGGGCCCCGTTTACATCTACCGGATCATAGGTTTGCCAGGTGGCTGTCCCGGAAGTTTCACCAAAGGTAAGGTTTTGGAAATCAAGAATATTGTCAGCATCGTCAACTGTTTCCGAAGTAGAAGTAGCTGTAAAGATAATGGTCGAAGTTTCAGGCAAGAATGTAGCATTATTCTTCCACGATCCCGAAACTCGAACAGTATTCGCATCAAGTTCAACTCGCCCACTATTAATGAAATCGTGCGTGGTGACATTTCCACTACTGGTTACATCAGGAATATACACATCACCAGACCCTATATATAGACTGGCTTCACTACAGCCAGAAATAGCACACACTGATAAGTCATTTGACCCGTCAACATCGAAGAATATATCCTCATCCCCCGACACACTATTGTCGTAAGCTCCTAATAGTGCGTTAGTGGTTGTACCATTTTCATCTGAAGAAAGAGACAAGTGTTGTTCAAACATTTGTACTCCAGTTATGTCACCAGTTCCATCGTACACAAATACTGCTACTGCTTCGTTTGCCTCAGCCGCACCATCTACCCATACCGTCACCACATCACCAGCAAAAGCGGTAACGTTACTGATCGACCACACTCCAGCCGATACAGTCCCGGTATTACCAAGAAGTGAGCCGTTGACTGCGGCCCGGACCGTACCGCTGGTAACATTGGTTGAACGATCGTATTGTTTCAATGTTCCCGACATTAACACTCCTTCCGACCATTCTATGGTCCAATCTTGCAAACTTGGACAATTGCCACTGGCACATGAGAAACTGCCCACGATACGAAGTGTATTGTAGGTGGACACATTAAGGCCGGTAAGGTCTATTGGCGAAGTAGTTGTCCCAATACTGTTGTTTGGTAAAGCTGCATCAGGAATATACGCCCACGATGAAGTGCTGGTTAGGTATTGGAGTCGGTACGTAATTGTACTGGTACCAGGCTCGGTGTCATTCCACAACAACTGTTCAAACTTAGGTCCAGCACCATCACTAAAGAGAATCGGTTCGCTGTAGATTTCACCGGTTAAATCTCCTCCGACTGTACTATCACGTAGTAGGACACCAGAAGCATTCTCAAACGCCAACGTAAGGATTGGTTCAGTGGTATGATTACGGTCACCAGACTCATCTACTACTGGATAATAATTCGAAGTAGTCGGAGGTGTAGCTGCATACAACGAAGCCCACGCTCCGTTACCTCCTTGCTCAGCTCCCTGCATAACAATCACCACTTCCGGTGCACTCGGTGAAAAAGCACTAGTAAACGCTTCAGCCGTTGGCGGGGCCTCGTCGTGAGAATCTGTACCAAAATCGGCATCGAATTCAGCACCATTATTAGTTCCGTGACCAGGTTCAAAAGCAATGTAATCTATGTCTTCAGGGCTATGGACAGCTGTTTCATTACTACGTCCAAGATACAGACCCATAGCTGAAGCAGTCGGTGGGTTATTTCGAGTATTTCCGTCATTAAGGTGAGCGATTACCCACGAACTATCATTCTCGGTAGAGACCGTGGCAATAACGGCTGGCGGAACACTAAATGGTGGTGAGAAGGTAACATCAGCACCGTAGCCACTGGCAGCATACCCACCCCCTCCTTGAACGTCTGACACATTTGCATAGGTACCAGCAATAACTTGAGTACCTCCGGCACCATCTTGAAGTGTCCACACTCCAGTTTCCATTACTAAGTAGTCAACAGTAGTGGTACCGGTCAAGGTTCCAAACGGATCATCGACAATCATTTCAAAAGAATCGGCTGTTTTATTACGAACCCGCACCGAACGCTGTGCATCTCCTGTCATCGAATAGCGCAGCGAGGCCACAACCACCGGGTCATTGTACGAGACTTGAGTTGATATCTCTGTCCATGTACCAGCATCAAGAATAACCTTACCGTATTCCCCAACTTCGTTTGAAATAGTAACACTACCGGAAGTTGAGGCGGTCAAACCGTTTAGTGTACCCTGTTGGAATTGTTCTCGTGTGGTTTGGAACCACGTCGAGACTGACACACTGGTATCAACAGTAAACGCATCTGGGGCTGACCATGGCGACCACGCATCTCCTCCATAAGGATCTTTAGCCCTAACTCTCCACCAATACGTCTGACCATTAGTCAGTGCTTCACCACTTTGAATGGTGTACGTAACACTGGCACCTGAGGCATATGGATTGCCAGAAGAAAAACCTGGTGACGTACTCGAGTTACGGGTAGTACTACTGACAAACGTGTAGTCAGTGCCCCACGATATTTCATACTCAAGTAAGTCACCCTGAGGGTCAGTCGTCGTAAAATCTAAGGCTGGTGTAGTGGTGGCTATTTTTTCATTATCAAATGGATCACCAAGAGTTGGTGTTTCTACACGCTGACCCCAAACAACTGTCCAGTCTTGTATAGATAAAGAGGTACCGGTGAAATTAGCAACGAGTCGAATTTGATTATACGTATCTGTATCTAGATCAAGTAAATTAATTGGCGACGTTCCGTTCCCAACACTGTTGTTTGCAATCGCACTGTCTGGAATAAGAGACCAAGAAGAACCGTTGAGATATTCAATCTGGTACAAGATTGTGCCGCTTGTTTCAGTGTCCCCCCAGGACACTGAACCCCACGCGTTACCGACAGTCGCGTCATCAAAATCTATAGCCGTACTGGTCATAACTCCACTACTACCACTAACTGACACGGCGCCGGTTGAAGTAGAAAGACTGGTGAGAGCGTTGGTCGAGAATTGATCACCAGTTGTCTGATGCCATTCACTAACTGTGACTGAGCCGTCAGTTGTAAAGCTATAGGCTGTTGACCAGTCGCCCCAAGTATTTGAACCACTAGGATCAAGACCACGAACTCGCCACCAGTAGGTGGTACTAGCTGTCAAACTGCCAGTACCGGTGAAACGAATCCTGGCTCCACTATCAAATGGTGTTTTATCTGACGGAGTATTTACGTTCTCAAATTGAGAAAGACTGGTCTGAGAATTTTTATCTATAACTGGTGAGCCGAACGCCACATCATCATCAACTTGTATTTGGTAACGAATATCATCTCCGGCAATATCAGTGGCCGCAAAATCTAATACTACCGGCGATGAACTAGCTGTGCGCTCATTGTTGAAAAATGAAATCAATGTTGGTGCCAGCGGCGGACCGGCTGTTTCCAATTCTGGATAACTAGTATAGGTCACCAACTCAATACCAGTTGAACGTACCATGCGGAAACAGTAGTTAGAGTTAACGCTAGCGTTATTGCTGGTTATCGTCCAATCCCATTCTCCGACTTCTCCTGGGTTAATAGTATTTTGCAAAAATTCAGAGAGGTTTTCTTCCTCGTACGTTTCAGATACTGTACTCGAAGCGAGTGTAGTAGAGGAAAGTATCGTTCCATCAATGAGGGAACCATTGTTATAACCGTTAAACGCTGCCGTGGTGCTACCAATCTCACCAACGTCTGACCAGGCAGTAGCTACCGAACATTGACCGGTATCAGCTTCTACATACTGTAACTTAAATGCAGTAGAACTGGCTGAGCCGGTAGCCACATTAGCTTGTAAGTTCATACGCAAACGCATGACATCACCATCATTGACAGCCCCTTGTCCAGTGATAGCTATACCTTCAGTAGCAAAACTTCCCTCTCCAAGTGGCCACGTACTCGTCGGTGTTTGGTTAGTACTATTTTCATACCACCCAAACGACAGTTGTTCATACTCGGCATCAATGGTTACTTCTTGAGCTCCAAAACTATAACCAAAAAATCTATTGGCATATTTACGACCCTGCACACCACCGAGCATATTTGTTTCGTCATTGTCCTCTTCGTCATCTTCATAGATAGCATAAAAAGGTACGCCATTTGTGGACACTACTTTATACCCAGCAATAAAAGCTAAAGCTGAACCACCTTGTCCATTGTCAAAATATACTTTTCCAGGTGTGTTGGCTCCCGGAGTACACGTAGCTCCTTCAACAAACGTGCCATCGTTTTGCTGCACTTCCAATGTAGTGGTTCCAAAGCGTGGTGAACAAGCGATGGCTACATAGGCTGAATCCGTCGGAATATAATACTGAGTTCCCATTTCATGTCGTGCCCAAAAAGCACTAGACTCGTTACCGTCTCCGTCAGCCTGTTGGATAGCAGTAATTGGATACAGAGCATTAGTCAAGCGAGCTGCCCCACCTGCCCCCTGTCCCGTAGAAGTACAGGTACCAATTGATTGTTGCTCACCACGAGTCACCCCTGAGACTGTAGCCGAACTACCGCCCGAACAATAGACAGTTGGATTAGGGTTATCAGTCACGGTCGAAATATACGCGCTACCAGTGTAAATACCAAAAATATCGCGAGTGGTTGGTGGATACGATACAAAACTATCTCTGCTACCAGTTTCCATGTGGTATACCAAAACTGGTTGCGTTGAAGTTATGACCACGCCGTTACTTCCACTACCATCAGTAGTAGAACGGCCAGTAGTTCCAGTGGCTACACTAAAAGTTTGGCTTGGAGTACCGCTGTTACCTAAGTATGTATTAATAGTCGAACTAGCAAACGGTGAATGAATATAGTATGAACTAGTATTTCTCGTAGTAGGGACAGCAAATGTTGTCGTGGCAAATGAAATTGGAGCCAAAATATCTCCCCCCGCGGAATCAATAGTCGCCGCAATTGGACCAAGAGAACTGATAACTGAGGTTGATGAATACGAGCTAAATGTAGTTGGTTCCCCACTATCAAGCGGTACTGGTGTGCCCCCGTCAATTGAAACTAAGTTGTTGTCTACATAACTATAAACACTTATAGTTCCCCCAGTTAATCCTTCTACTGCATAGTAAATAGGAGTAGTGGTGCTGTAGGTAAATGGTGCAAACTCATCACTAGCTGGTGTGGCCGCCGCGTTACCGTAATACATATAGATAGTAGTGGATGCCCCCGCTGGCAGACTGTCCACCTGCACCCACACATCTGCCTCGTCAGTACTTGTACTAAAATGTTGCAACCAGTAATCAAGCTCGCTAAAGACTGTGTTAGTAAAGCTTTCTCGAGTGGAAGTAGCGTAAAAATCGGTTGTGGTGGACTGGTTTCGGTACGTGGCAGTAATCCAGTCATCGCCAGGCACTACATTTAAGAAGCGCATTTCGTCGATTGTGGCGTTTAGATGTTGTGAGGTATCGCCACTACTTAGACATGAGACATCTTGTTCTAATCCAAGAACGAGACAATTATCTGGAATAGAAAGTGTACTAAGTGACTGAGAAGAGGGACTGTTATCATCTTCTACTCCATCAATAAAAGCCTTCCACTCATTTCCCACAGTGTCTCGACTGATTAAGACGTGTCGCCAGTTTGGTGCAATCGATAGATCATTAATACTAATCGTTGCTCCTGGGAAAAACTGAAGTGTTGTTCCACCACCAGTGTTATAGAGTAAATATTCATTGTTGGCACCTCCATTGATCAATGCTTGATTACCGGCTTCGGAAGAATTCATCCAGTACATAAACGTGAGCTCTGTTTCACCATTAACTATATCGCTCGGTAAAAGCATGTACTCAGACGCATCTCCTTGCGCATCTATTTCTTGACCTTGTCCGAGTAAGCCTGTTTTGCCACTTGAGTTAAGTTGATCATCTGCGTCATATTCATTACTGGTACTATCTTGATAGAGACCAGCTGTGCCGCGACCAGCCGCCGCTTCTTCCAAGTGATAGACAGCAATAAATTCACTGTTCCATACATTTTGAGCACCATAAGTATCTGTCTCTGCATACCCAACTGCGTCTGAATTACCAAAATACAGATAGAAGGTAGTGTCGACTGATGAGGATACATCTCCTTTGAAATGTAATTCTCCTGTATCAGCACCTGTGTTGATAGATACTAATTCATAAGGAACCTCGGTGGTTCCGTCACTTTCTGTGATTCGAATATCACCACCGTCACTTTTAACTGTATTAAAGAAATCAGTTCCAAGGTCAGCTAGGTTTACGTATACAGGAAAATCAGTTTGATCACTATCGACTTGTGAAGATTGAATAGTTATCGGAATACGGTCAGACCAGCCAGTTCCGTACCACGCGTCTTCCGTACCAGTTGTGGTCTCTTGTACAAAGCGGATATCACTGCCATCATCGTTTACATTAGCCCAGAAGTTTGTGAGAGAACTATTAAGTTCAAGAAACACTTGTTGTTCAGTTAAATTAGAAGTGCCTGAAGTATTGTCAATAGTAATTGGCAGACGATAGTTCCACTGACTAGCCCAGAATGGATCTAAAAGACCATATTCATCATCTCCAATTGCTTCAATCCAAAACTCACCGGTAGTTAATGGCGGGAAGGAAATTTCCATCTTAAAATATTTTGTCTCGCCAGGAGCAATAGTATATTCATTGGGAGTATGAGCACGAACTTCAAAAGTATCTGGTTTTGGCTTAATGTCAGGCCCAAAACCAAGCCAATCTTTGGCTTTCTTAAATAAACTCCTCTTATCTTCAGGTGTTCCTTCAACTACTGTTTCTGGTTCCCAACCATCTACGTATTGAACGAGTTTGTGTTCTCGTACTTTTACATCGTTTATTCGACATGCTGTGTTGTCTCCATCAATCTCATCACATTCACGGACAATGTTAGTATTGCGACACACATATGTTGTCGCTAATACTTCATCAGACTCATCATCAGTCTCAGATGAACTAGTTGCCGTACTTAAATTATTTTGAATAGTTGATTGCAATAGTGGAGCTTCGTTATCAACCGATTTTAGTGTCTCATCATTTGTATCAGGTCCAGATTCTAAGTCTTCAGTTGGAGTTTCCACATCATTCACTGGTCCAGGCTGACTAGTCTCTTCTGGTGTGTCTTTAGATATGTCTACTTGATCACTGGTATCTGGCTCAGAATTACCATTATCAAAATTATTTTGTTCTGATTCAGGTATAACAGCCGGTTCTATTGTCGTAGTGTTGTCAGATGATGGTGCTAACAACTTGGATATATCTTCCAAATTACTATTAACCGGATTGTTGGTTAGTTCCCAACCAGCTTCGCAGTGATACACAAAAGGCTTGTACTCAGGTACCACAACATCTTTTGGTTTATTAGAATTCCATTCTTCAATGTTGGTAACTTGTCCAATACCATCAGGGAAATATGTCTGAAGCTTGAATGTATCTTCAGATTTACTAATGTTGGTAACATTAAAATATAGGGTGCTTTTACTCAATCCAGGATAATTAACTTTGTCTGATTTAATAATTAATGTTTCATTAGTATTATCGTCAGTAAAGGTAAAATCTATGTTAGTACCGTCAGGTAATTTTAGCGTATCACCCTTAAGGATTTGATCGTCGTAACCATTATCGGTTAGTAGAGTCAAGTTATCTTCTGTCACATCTGGTGATTCTAAGGCAAAGAGTTCAAGCCAAGCACTTTCTACAAAAAGACCGTCTAAAGCTCTCGGATCATCATCGTAGACTAACTCAATCATCAGGTTGTTTAAAGTGTCTGAATCACTTATTTCTGGCAACGCGAAAAGGAAATACCCTCCGTTAGTACCATTAGTTACTTCTTCAGTTATAGTTATCTTACCGGCTTCGGACCAAGACGCTCCATTGTCAAACGAGTATCTAAGTTTAAATAATTGCGCTGCGTCACGAGTTTTCTTTAGCTTAGCCGCAAAAGAAACTTTTAGTTGAGCGCCGTGAACTGAGAATTTATCATTAAATATTGGCAACCCAAAGTCTGACAATTGGATAGTGTACTCAGCACACATTTCTCCACACGGATCACTTACCGATGGCACAACAACTGAATCAGGGTTGTCTACGGCTTTGAGAGTACCAGAAGGTAATTCAGTTGTAGTAGCTGCTGGTGTAGCAGTAATAATTGGAGGCGTGTTAGTGGCTGGTATAATCTCGTTCGGAACACTGGTCGTTGCAGTAACAGTCTCTTCGCCTGAGTTTGAAGTTGAAGGAATAACAGATTCTTCTAAGGTCGGTTCCGCAACGAGTGTACTATCACCAGCATCGTCATCAACAAGATCAACACTTTCATCTTGCGCCACTGGTGTAGTAGTGCTTTCGTTCATAAACGGCAGCCATTTAGTAACAGAGGATAGCACCCAGTTAAGGCCGCCTTTAGCCTTCTTAAATGAGGTTGTGGTTGGGAACTCTTCGTTATTTACATTGACCTCTGCTTCATACTCAATGTCAGTGTCTGCAGTTTCTACATCAGAATTGGTTTGAGTTTCAACTTCTTGAGTTGTGGTTGTTTCATCAACTTTATCAATTGTTGGTACTTTAGAGTCATCTATAACTTGTTGACTAGGCAAAGGTGTAAGTGAGCTTGCATCATTTATTTTTTCTTCATTTCTATTTTTAATAATCTGCTCGATTGGAACCTCTTCTAAATTAAACCAAGCAGAATTTATCTGATTGAAATCTTGATACAGTGCTACTTCACTAACATTTTGTTGGACGAGAGTTTCAGCATTGTTCCAGCCAGGTGCTGAAACTTTACTTGGAAACACATTAATTACTTGGATGTTATAAACGTCCGCATCATCTGCCGATACTATGTACCAACTAAGTGCTACGCCTGACAACATTAGTAATACAGTAGTAAGCAAATAGGTTTTTTTTCTGAAAATGAAAGATCTAGACAAGTAACTACTAACAAAAGCCCACGAATATGATTTTATCGCTTTAAATAAGGCTTTATGTAATTTTGCTACTCTTGAATTATGAGGAAAATCTCGCATTCAATAACAAGCCACCGATTCTAAAATTAGAATCGGGCTTAAGTATAAGTATAGCGCGCCAACCCTTAAAGTTGGCGCGCTTACTGTGGAGTAGTGAGGATTGTTTTAACCTCCCAGGTCTATATACTACTTCAAAATTTTCTTTACGTCATTAATTTCTTTCCCAATTAAAGTTTCCGAAACCTCCAGAGCGTTGTTAAGTCCTTCAACTGCTTCTCGTTCTTTCTTAGAAAGTCGTGGTCGTTTGGTTATTAGATTGATTTGATCGTAGATCTCGTCACGAAGGGCTGAGAATATTTTTTCCATTTGATCTTGTATCTCACGGGTCTCCTTGCTTAATTTTTCTTCCCGTTTAGCATTTTGTCGCTTTTCATAGATATGATAAGCAAACTGTAAGATATTAAGAAGTATCAACAAGAAGATAAAAATATTGCCAGGAGTTAAGAATGACCAGAAAGATTTTTCTTCATCTGTTTGACTTGGTGTAATCCAACCAGCTGTAATCAAAACCGGAGTTGAAGCTTCATACTTATTACCAGCCTTATCAAAAGCGGTCACTTTAACGGTATACGTACCATCCTCAAGTTCACCCAGCAGATAACCTAATGCTGCTTCATCAGGGGTCACTATAACTGGTTCCCCGCCAGCAATCGTCATTTCATAACGCTCAATACCGGAAGTGCTATCTTCTGCTTTAAAGGTAAGAAGTGGAAAAGCTGTTTTAGCATTACCTGTTTGTACTTTGATATCAAACGGTAATGGGGCTTTCGTATCCACCATTATTTTACGATTCAACACCGCCCCCCAACCAACTTGGTTTTTAAATCTAATACTCAAATACTGGACACCATCTTGTAAGTCTTCAGCAGTAAGAAGTAACTCTTCTATTGGCGGGGTGTACGTTTTTTCTGGAACGTGATCACTGGATGTAGACATTTCTACTGCTACTTCGTCGATATCAAAAGGTAAATCCCAAGCAAAGAGAGCGGTGTTAGTCGCGTACCAAGTTTCAGGGTCAATAAAAGTTTGTGAACCTACAACGGGAGCACGTGGAGGTTCACCGAAGGCAATAGTAGCGTCAGTCGGTTCGTTGTTATTTGGAGTTTCAGTTGGGGTAGGAGTTGGTGTCTCTGGTTGCGGTTGTGGTGTGGTGGCAGCAGTAATAGTGTAGTTAGCAGTTACAGCGGCACCGATAATATCAGTCCCCTTTCCATCCGCTGCTAAAGCTGAGGCTGTATCAAATTTTACTTGAGCCGTACCCTCGGTTACAGCTCTAAAGGTAACCACGGCTAAATTAGAGCGAGAAGAAAAGGGTGAAGGGCTTCCACCTCCAAATTCAATGGTTCCGGCACTATTGGAAAAAGTTGGTTCAGTGGTCCAGAGTGAAAAAACCGAACCGGTTTTTGAGACACTGACCACAGAAAGAATTGCCGGGTTAAAAGAAATTTTGGCCTCTACAGCATTGACACTTGCTCCTTTGGGATCAACCTGAATAGTCGCCGTAAAAGTTTGCCCTGAACTATAAGAACCAGTGGATGGACTGAAAAGAACGTCGGCCGCCAATACTGACTGCTGGAAACCAAACAGTAACAAACCAAAAAGAAAAACTTTAAAAACAAGTTTTAATACTATCTGAAAATAAATGTGTCTCTCAAGGTTCATAAAGATCTATTTCTTGGTCGGTTTGGCTTGTTTAATTTTAAGTTGAACCTTTGCTTTTTCTTCTGGTGCAAGCATTGGCAAAATTAAAATTAACACTCCATTTTTTATTTTAGCCTCAGCGTGGGTGATATCAACACTTTCAGGCAAAATGATTCTTCTATAAAAGTCCCCCCAAATACATTCTTCAGTGAAGAAAGCCCCGTCCACTTTTTTTCTGGGAAACGCAATATATTCAGGACGCAATCGCTTACCTTCAATCAACACAATGTCCGCATCACCCTCAATCGAAACATGCACATCTGATAGGTCGGCTCCCGACGCTTGGGCATACACCACAATCAGATTATCTGACTGGAATACATCCACGTCGAGTTGCACGATTTTATCGAGAGCTGTTTCTTCCTCACTGGATTGCAGACGTTGATTTGCTCGAACACCCCGCCCCTTGAGTCTCTGTAAAAAGGACATATGACTATATTCTACTTCATTTTTATTTAAATCACTGGGATTTTATTAACAAGCTGTGGGTAAGGATAAGTGTAAATTTTCTTAATAAAGACAGCAAAGAAAGATTTGTCAACTATAATCTCTATAACATTTAGTAGTAATGGGTAGTTAGCGCTCTCGAAATAAATATTTGGTTGAACATTTGTGCTTTTTTCACCTATCACCTCATATATCGGTGATTTCAGTCTGGAGACAGGAGCGGATGACTTGTAGTTTCAAAATATACTGAAATCTTAATGTAAAGTTCCTTTCCACCTCGGCCTGGTCGTACTCGCTATCGCTGCGTGCGACATCGGCCGCCCAGTCTAGGGACTGGAGCGGGTTAAAAAGTCCGCCAGGACTTTTTAACCCGTCCATTGGAATAGAAGAATTGAGAAGTCGGTGAGTGAAGTGTTGCCATCGCGGTTTATGTCAGCCGGTGGGTTTGAATCTCCACCATTAGTCCCCCACCAGAAAAGTAAAATCGAGAAGTCTATCAAGTTTACTTTTCCATCACGATTGAGGTCAGCATTAAGCACTGAAGCTGTTTCACCAACTCCGTAAAAGGTATAGTCAGAAAATCCAGTTGACACGCCTCCTGCCTGAGTGGCTCTGGCTCTAATTTTGTAGGTACCTTTAATAAAACCATCAGTAGGAATACTTAACGTCCACTTACCATCATTACCAGAATTGGCAGTAAATGTCTTCTTTGAGGCAGTTGTTTTATCATGTTCGTTTTCGATAGTGACGGTAGCGTTTGGTATGGAGTATCCAGAAACCGTCAGAGTCTGTCCGGGGTCAACCGGATTCGGGTTTACCGAAATTGAGGGCATGATATTAATATTGGAAAGTGTGGAGGTACGACCACCAGTCACTGTGAAGGTAGTGGTGAACGTTGTTGAGCGAACATTATTTCCATCGATAGCATAAATACCAAAGCTATATACGCCACGAGCAATAGCATCAAGGGTGACCGCAAACTTACCGTCACTGCCGGCTGTGCCTATTTGAGCAGAGGCACCATCAACCATAACGACCACTTTTTTATTAGGGAAAGCGTATCCATTAATAATCACTTTTGCGTCACCACTTGGATACGCATCATCAGTAGTTTCCAACCCACCACCTCCTTGATTACCTGTATCGCCTCCTGTTCCGCCGCCGGACCCGCCGCCGGAGCCTCCAGAACCACCGCCGCCGGTATTTCCGCCACTACTCCCAGAACCGGAACCAGAACCGCCGGTACCAGAACCGCTTCCATCATCGCTACCTTGAGTAGAAGTGCCGTTGTCACCCGGATTACCAGTCGGCGGCGCATCAATTGAAAACGAAATCAAATAATCATCAATATTTTGGTTACCCTCATCATCCTCACAACGAACAAAGTAATTATACGAAGTACTGGTAGCCACCGGTGTTTCAAAGCTATGAATAATTGAGCCAGTCACTGAAAACACACCGCCCATAGAAGCATAGGGTGTGCCGGAAGCAGTCGAGTAACGACAAACAGCAAACTCGTCAGTATTTAGTGACACAATTACATTTAGGGTCGTACCAGAAAGCAACCCATTGGGGGCACCGTTAAAACGTAATGGGGGCACTGTTTCAGTTGTGTCCACTGGACCAAGTGTAATTTGATCAACAATAGCAATCCAACCACGAACACTTATATCATTGGAGCCTCCCTTTTCAATAAAAATCGGATGCGAAGAAGTGGCGGTAGGATTAATTATACTGGCATCGGTGGTCGTTGAATTTGAAGTATGATTACCAACCAACATTCGTATATAAGAACCGGCTGGTATACCCGATGTACTGTTTAGAGTGACCGTTACATTTCCCGAAGTTCCAGTTGTGATACTCACTCCATCTGTTGAGGTGCTGGTGGTCGTACCGGTATCTCTTTGTATATAGCCACCACCTGAATCAACAAAAAGTTCAACCTGATTGATACCAAAGTTAGTAGCCGGGATAGTAAACGTGCCTGGTTCGGGTCTAAATCGCACATAATCACCTGGCTGTAAAGCAGTCGTGGTTTTAAATTGGATGGTATGTGTCGAGGTAGCCGCCGGTGCTGAAGTACCCAAAGTATCTTTATATTCAACAATATTAGCATCAACACTGTACGGAAAAACAGAAAAAATCATTAGCAGGGAAAAAGCCAACCATACATACCCAAAAAGACTGCGGACCATTGCGCTCATTACCCATATTATGACACGTTAAAAACTGTCTTTTATAGGATGTTCACGGGTGGCTATTTCACACAACGAAAACCGATGGCGTCGCCAATCATATCTCCAGGGACATCGGCATGAACAGCATACACACCAGCATCATCACCACTTCCATAAAAACCACCTCTCATAATAGCCCATACTGAATTCTGATTGGTCCAAATGTAGTCATTGCCGTATTGCTCACTGCGAGTGGTAGTACTGGTCACAATTGCAATACCTGAGGTATCAGCCGAAATAACATATCCTGTTTCAGGTAAATTTCTATCTTTCAACTTACCAGATACAACTTCATCACTGGTCCACTCCCATACATTACCTACTGTATCAAATACGCCGACAGCGGATTTACATTCCAAATTTTTTCCTGTTTCTGTTACCCCAGCTGTATCTATATTACACAAATCATTGTCCGGAGTACCAAGTGCTATCATGTGCCACTCTTCAGAGGTTGGCAGTCTCTTATCAGATTTAAGACACAAGGCAGCCGCTTGATCTCTTGTGACTGAGCGCCACGGCTTGGAACCTACTTTTGAAATTGCTTCACAACTTGAATTTTGAATATTTTCTAAAGTTGTTTTGGCATTATTTGGATTTGCATACAGGCAATTAGCAGAAGGGGAAGCTTCATACTCGTCAACACAGGTAAAACTAGCAGCGGTGGAAACCTCAATCATCCCCGCTGGACAGGTACCACCTGGGGCACCAATCAGTTGACCAAGCAACGTTGTGCGAGATCCAGAAAGTGTATCGGCCGCATCAATGCCGAGCGCAGTAATGACCGTAGCTCCAACCAAAACTAGAATTATTTTAAAAATTGATTTCATAAACCATTACTACGTGTCAGCGACACAGCGAAAACCAACCGCCGAACCAGAAAAATTAAGTTCGACATCAGCATGAATACTATATATTCCCGCATCAGAACCACTTCCGTAGTAACCACCACGCATTGTTGCCATTATTCCATCTGGTCGTGACCAGAAATAGTCATCATGGAACATGACTTGTGCATCTTCTGATGTTTCAGTAGCTACTCCAGCACTGTCAGCATTAAGTACGTATCCAGATACAGGTAGTGGTCGATTATTATATACACCATCAACTACATCTCCAGAAACCCACTCCCACACATTGCCAATCATATTAATTGCCTGCGCTGCTGATTTACAATCTGAGTTTTTGTCAGCCGGTAGTACTGAATTGCCGTTGACTGAACACTTTGATTCATCAGTTCCTAACGAGGCTTTATACCACTCTGTCTGATTAGGTAATCGTTTCCCTGCTTTGGCGCATAGTTCAACCGCCTGATGATACGTAACATACGTCCATGGTAGTGCGTCCTCTACACTCTCTGGTAGACAACTAGCTTGTTGAATATTTTCTGCACTTTGTGAAGCATGACCAGGATTTTTTACAGGACAGTCTCGACCTACTGCTACTTCATACGTATCAATACAATAATCATCAACTCCATTTTCAACAAAAGCCATCCCGACTGGGCAACCACCTTCAGTCGCTCTATCAGCCAATAGTCCAAGAGCCGACTGAGAACCAGTAAGATACTGAGAGGCATCAATACCAAAACTGGTTAGTACCACAATACCAACCGTCACCATCAAAAAGCGAGCGCCGTTTTTAAACCACCTCATATACATTTATTGTAGCACTCAACTAACCAAACCAGCTGTATTTATAAAGAAAAATTCTATATATCTTTTACACACCTAAAACCAAGTCCGTTAGTACGCAAATCAAACGGTACCGCTAGATTTTGAGCAAAAATACCAGCATCCTCTTCTCCGTCATAAAAACCACCTCGAATCATCCCGAACACACCATTTTTATTAATCCATGCATAATCGTTACCAAAATTAGATTGTGGACTAGAATCTGTTTCCACTACCACGCCACTATTATCTACAACCTTAACGTAACCGGCTTCAGGTAAGTTTCTATCCTCGTATTTGCCGTCAGTCACAGATTCGTCTACCCATTCCCACACATTACCGACTAAGTCATATAGACCAGCTTCTGTCTTACAATTGGTTGAAGCAGTCTTTTGTGGTTGTTTCTGATTTACCACACAAGAATCTTGATTTTGTAGGGTTAAGCTAAGTTTGTACCATTCTGATCCAGTCGGTATACGCTTCCCCACCCGAGCGCACAATTGCTGGGCTTCAGTTAATGACACAAAGCGCCACGGCACAACACCTGAACGAGATTCTGGTACGCAACTTTTTTCCAAAAGATTTCCAGCCGTATCAGCAGCCGTGTTGGTCTCAGGGTACGGACACGCAGCGGAGACACTAGCTTCAAAATTATCTACACATAAGCTATTGCCAGACATTTGCATAAGGGTTGCACCTGTTCCACAAATATTTACTTGTTCAGAGACCAATCCTGGTAAAGAACCTTCTATACCTCGGAGGATATCGCTCGCTTGAATTGCTAAGGTCGAAAGAACCAGTGCTCCCACACCAATGGCGGTTCCCTTAATTACCCTTCGCATAGGTCACCTGATTTTTATTTTTGTTGTCTCGGACAAAATCCAGAGCGTAGTTAAGGATGATAAGTGTCAGCAGGATAAAAAGAATAATACTTAAGATAAAGGTGGAGGTGTCGGGAGATTGAGTGGCGAGAGGATTTGAATTCAATGTAATCTCTCGTTCTTTTACTTCTTGTTCACGCACATTTAGTTCTTGCTCTTTTTTGGTAAGCTCGGCGGTCATTAAGCTAAGCTCGGTTGCTTCCACACCAGCTGAAACCCCGATCACGTTACCTAAATACAATTGGGTATTGTGGGAGAGTTCTTTAGTTATTGGTAGTACAAAACCGCTATCAAACAATAAAACCAAAGCCACTGCGGCGCTCGCTACACGTAACAAGCTGTGATACAGAGAATGCTGCATATTATCTATATGATAACAGGTTATGCAAAGAGTATCAGCAATAAGATGAGGAATAGTGCTGTGACAGTGAGTAGTACAATAGACACAAGCATAAGCATAGATAGTTGTTTGCTCTTGCGCTGTCGGCGCACAAGCTGTCTACGGGCACCAGAAATTTGTTGTACAGCCCTGCGAACGTACAAACGAACTGCAAAGTAACTTACTAATAGCAGTACAACTAATATAATCAGCGCCGGACCAATAATTTTCATTGGTAATATCCAAAATGAGACCGTAGCATCAATGGTACGATTGCCGCCGTCTGCCTCGTATACGAGCGCGAGGACAGCCTGGTATCGCCCAAAACCTGGATTCTCATCAGCCCAACTTTGAGTAAAGTCGCGAATGGTGCCCGGGAAAACACCAGCCTCAGTGTCATTAAAGGTAGCGGTATGAACACGACGTCCAAACATATTAAACACCTCTAACGGACCAGTAGGGCGCACCAACACTGTACCGGTATTCTGGATACGAACATTAAACTTTACATCAGTACTGCCGTGAATTATCTTTTCTGTTGAAAACTCTCGTATCTGAGCACTCACCGTTGCATCACCAGAAATTCTGATACTAACAATACTGGCTACATCATAACCAACACTGGCCCCAATTTCCCTAAATTTTGGTGGTTCAACAGAAACAAAGACGCCACCAAAGTGACTACCTGGGGTCGCATTATCTGGTATGTTGATAGTAAATTGTAAATTCTTTTTTCCACCAGCTGGAAGCGTAATCGGTTCAGATGGTAAATCTAGCCAAGTACTCAATTCAAAGCCAGTTAATTCTTGACCGGGTTTGGCGAACTCAGGAGCGTTGCCATCACGTACTCCGACAATGTCACGCGCGAAAATATAATATAGTTGCTCCTTATCACTAAGGTTAGTAATTTCAATCTCTTCATTAATTACTTCTCCAGGATCAGCCGCTGCCTCAATGGTGGCTCGGTTAATACTAATTCCAGCTGAGCTCTGCGCTAGGGTTACATTTGGTATCAGTAAGACAAAAAAAAGAACCAGTGAAGTTGCTTTAAATAAGTTCATAAATAGGTTCTGCTATTTTAGCATTAATGGCTATAGTTTCGACTTAACACCTGTATATAAGAGAGGGTGTCTACAAAACAAAAAGACCCCGAAGGGTCATTTTGTTTGGCATTACTATCCTTAAACTAACTTAGATTAGAAGGTCGGTGTAGCAATGTAAGTAAGTGTCGTGTTGTAGTCATTTCCAGCTTCCTGGAGTGGAGAGATTTGGATTTGGTAACCAATAGTGGTTGAACCAATATCGTTGGTCACTCCGTCAGTAGCACTCGCATGAGTAAAGATAATTCGGGGAGTGGTACTGGCAGCGACCCAACGGTCGTTAACTCCAGCATTGTATCCATCGTCATCTGAGGTAAGCCCCCAGTGACCCCATGTATTATCTTGTGCGATGTTGTTACCCGGCGCAGTCCATGCAGTTGGCGTATCCAGGTATGAACCGTTAGTGAAACTGTCAATAACTGCTCCCGTTGATGACTGTAGGTCCTGACTTTGCTCAACCGTTACCACGAAGCCGTTGGCGGCGTTGGTATCAACGTTTAGCTGGTGAGCTAAAGTTTTTGATACGTTTGAGGTTAGGACCCCAAATGGTAACGAAGTCGAGTCAGTACTAGCAGTAGTGGTAGTGGCCACTCCCGGAATGACAAATCCAGATGGAGTACCGTTAACTACGAAGTCAAATCGAGTTGGTACTGAAGCTGTAACTAAGACTGAGTCAGTGATAGCAATTCGAGTTTGACCTGAATCTGGAATTGTACCGGCAATATCTACTGTGTATGAAGTTGTCGCAGTAGGATTCACAATCTGATTTACACCAGCTAATGTGTGGTCACCAATTCTGACTGTGAGTCGAGAACTAGAGGCTACGTTGTCAGTTGGAGAAGTAAGACGCAAACTTTGGGCATCTGGAGTTACAAGAGTTAGACCAAACACTCCTGCTCCGGCAGCTGCTGCTGTTGCTGTTGCTGCTCCATTTATAGCAACGTCAACATCTCCTGCTGCTAGTGCTGAGAGATCAATCCCAGCTTCGAAAGTAATATCAAGTGTTTGACCTGATACCATTCCGTTAGGAAGAATAAAGTCGAGTGTATGGTTGGCTGGTTGATCGGAAACAGAGTCGCTAATGAGATCACTGAATTCAATGACGTTAGCAGCTTTGGCTTGTTTACCGATGAACTGAGCTCCAACCATCCACAACAATAACGCAGTGGCTAAAAGCATCGCGATTGCTTTAGAGCCGGCGTCATTGTGAGATGAATAAGAAACGAACATGTTCTTTGTATTTTAATTACTAAATAACTTTCTCTACACTGTACCTCGCGGTCAGATGTATCGATGATGTGACGTTGTGGAGATGTAGTTCACTTACTTTATAAAACGTCAGCCGCTTTATATAAGTTCACTACCGCCCAATCATCTTCTACCCTTAATTATACCGGACATTTATAAGACTTGTCCGTAATTACTGTTGATAACGGTCATTATATAAATATTTTACGTAAACTAGATTACAGCTGTATTTTAAATTATATTACGTGTCTTTGATTTCAATATTTTGACCTATAGAGACACCCACTAAAGTACATTTCCTTTAGCTGGCTTTTACGGTGGGGATATCGCTCCAGCGTGTGGTTTTATGGCCAGAATTCCAAGCGTTTTTGGTCAGCGCATGCTGTTTATTATTTCCAAAAAACGATACCCCTTCTGAACCAAACTTCTTATTTATATTGTCGACTACAGACATAAGTCCACTATCTAATACCGTACCAAACAATGAGCTGGTTGTAGCCGCCGCATCGGTAATATCAAAAATAATAATGCCGGCTTTTTTGTACGGAATACCGGTGCGGTGTTTGCTTCGCAAACACCGCATTGCTTCAGTTAAAAACACCCGTGTGTCATTGGTTGGCTCACTAAGCAAGACATCTTCATATATACCCTGCATAGCAAAATCACTAAACCGAGATGGTCGTACCAGTACTTTAAACGACCGCGCAACCGCACCCATTTCCCGAAGTTCTTTAGTAGCGTGCTCAACGTGATGCGCCAGGGCTTTTTCTAAGGAAGATAAATCATCCGTGGCTTCACCGAAGGAACGAGTGCTCATGATGCTGTGTTGGAGACCAATTTTGGAATGTAATGGCTCGGCCGGCTTCCCAAGGAGCTCACTTTGTAGTCTGACGCCTACCACCCCGAATACTCTGGCAATCTGGGCAGAATCAGCCTGCATTAAGTCAGCCGGGGTCGATATACCTGTATCGATACACTTGCGGCTTAAACCGCCTCCTACACCCCACAGCGTCCCTATAGGCACTGACTTTGATTCCTTTTGCCACATATCATCACTGAGAATACATACCCCCGGACCCTTCTTAGCGCGGTGATTGGCCACTTTGGCTAAAGTCTTGGTTTTAGCCACGCCGATGGAGACTGGTACACCGACTTTTCTTTCAACAGTAGTTTTTATGTGACGGATTGTAGCTTCGCGTACATCCGCCTCCTCCACACTAAAAAATGCTTCATCTACTGAATATTGCTGCATATTCTCTACTTCTTCTCTCAATACCCGCATTACTCGGGCTGATATATCACGATATAAGGTAAAATTAGAGGAAAATACCACTACACCTGCTGCTTCAAACTCCTGCTTAACCTTAAAGTAAGGCACTCCCATGGGAATCCCCATATCTTTGACTTCCTGACTGCGAGCTACCACACAACCGTCGTTACTCGACAGCACCACTACTGGCTGCTTAGCTAAATCTGGCCGAAAAAGCCGTTCACACGACACAAAAAAATTATTACAATCCAAGAGCCCAACCCATTTCATTAATTTATTATACAAAAAATTGTACTGTTTTATCTCTTTTGAGAGATCAGCGATTTTTAATCGCGTTGTACACTGGTTTATGGCTATCGTCATAGCGAATGAGACCAAAGAAATTTTCGATGGTATTAGTTGTAGTGCCTAAATCCTTATAACTATACAAAAATAGCGGCCCATCCCAGGTATAGTTTTGAGTATCATAAATAGCGTCCATAATTATTTCAGTTTGCAGACTTTCCGTTACATGGTTTGGATACACCCCCATCTTTATGTTGCCGACATCAGAAACCACATTTGAGCCATTAGTTGGTGCCCCAAATTCAGTGAGCCAAATTTGCTTGGTACTGTCCCCATGGCTAGTCATAATACTGCGCACGCTTTGTTTGGTGTTAGCCATTTGTTGCCACGCATTCCAGCTCTTATCATAACTTGGTGAAACCGGGAAAGTGTACGGATGAAAACCAACAGCATCAAAATACGCATTACCTCCTTGATTATAGAGTTCATCTATAAAATCAACTGCTGCTATATTTCCGTTTCCGTTAGCAATTGGACCGACTCCACCAGAAATAACAACAGCATGGCTGTCACGGGACTTAATAGCTCGGTGAGCCGCTTTAAGCACAGCAATATAATCCTCAACATCAGCCCCAGAATTCCAAAATATCTTAATATTTGGCTCATTCCAAATTTCCCAAGCATATATACCTTGAGGTGAATATCTCTCAACAGCTTTACCAATAAATGCAGCAAACGCTTCTGGATCAGCTGGCGGGCAATGAAGGTCCCATGAACACACTGGGCTACGAGCATATTCGGGTACTAATGACATTACAGGGAGTAATTTTATACCCCTAGCATTTGCCGCTTTTACCAATCTATCTACGTTAGCCCAATGATAATTACCATTCTCGTTCCATTGTACTGACCGCCAGCTTAAATCAAAACGTAGCCAAGCAAGCTTCATATCAACAAAATCATCTAGCACAGCATTCAGTTCTGCATCACTAAGATTAAAAAGTGTTTCGCCCAAAGAGATGCCTAGACCTTGGCTACTAACTACTGGAATAGAAGAAACTAAGGCAGGTGGTACCACCGTAACTGGTACTATCTTATCTATGCTAACTGGTGGATTTTTAGTACCAGAATTCTTTACTACTTCTGACGGTTTGACTTTTTTTTCAATCTGGCTACTTGGAATCGAGCTTTCTACCACAGAAGCTGGCTGAGTATCAGAATCAGAAGTCGTAGCCTGTTCTAAAATTACTGTGTGACTCTCATTACTTGACGTAACTACAGATGTTCCTGGAGTATCAATATTAGTCCTCTCGTCCACTACAACTGTTTTTGACGTGTTTTCATACACAACTGAGTTAGTAGTCACTACCATTTTGAGCACCATAACCGAGACAATAAAAAACACCGCTACAATGAGCAGAAAAACCTTAAACGAATTAAAAAAAATGGCTAATTTTCGGCTTTGCATAATATGTGTGACTCAAGTATAGTGACCATATTAAAGCATATCAATGTACAATATTAACGTATGATTGACAGAATAATAGGCCTGTACCAGGATAAACTCCTGCAAAATTCCTTATATTTAATACTCAATTATGGAGCCATGGCTGGCTTTGGTTTTTTCTTTTGGCTAGCTTGTTCTCACTTGTTTACTCCTGAAGAAGTTGGGATTGCAACTACTCTCATCTCGGCCATGACACTCATTACGTACATAAGTCTCTTGGGGTTTAATTATACCTTTATTTACACTTTACCCAACTCAGTAAACAGGGATCGAGAAATCAACAGCGGATTAACATTGTCTTTGTTTATGGCCATTTTTGTGGCTACGTTATACGTAGTATTTGTTCCATATCTTGCTCCAGACCTAAGACTAATTAATGAGAATATTTTTTATGCAATTTTGTTTGTTTTGATGGTCACCACAGCATCACTTAATTTACTCATTGATAGCGTGTACGTTGCTTATAGAGCGGCCAAATATAACTTCTTTATTGACGGAATTATCATGAGTGCCGTCAAACTGGCCCTACCTTTTGCTCTTTTGGGTTTGGGGGCGTTTGGTATTTTTTCTTCTGCTGGTGGAGCGACTGTGGTAGCTTTTTTATTAAGTATTTACTTTTTAGCTCGAAACTTTAACTATTCCCCACGTTTTTACATACATTTCCCTACTATTAAAAAACTTTTCACGTATTCATTTTCAAACTATATTTCTCATATTCTTAACATAGCCCCCACTTTAGTGCTTCCTTTAATAGTGATTGATTACCAAGGAGCTGCTGCAGCCGGATACTTTTATGTGGCTTTCATGATTGCAACTCTACTTTATGCGGTTTCTTATTCAGTGTGCCAAGCTCTTTTTGCGGAAGGTTCTTATGCCGAAGAAGAATTTTCGCTTTTAATAAAGAAAACCCTGGCAGTCTTTGCTGCCCTTCTCATTCCAGGAACGATTGTCTTATACTTCTTAGCAAATTTCGGGTTGAGCATTTTTGGGGCTACCTATGCCAATGAGGCCACCAATCTTTTACAAATATTTGGCCTAGCTTCGATTCCAGTTGCTTTATTTACTCTCACAACTGTACTATTACGTATTAATGAGCAAATAAAAGGTTTGATTTTTATTAACATTGTTTATTTTATTTCAATTTCTGGACTAGCTTACCATTGGGGGGATTTAGACCTAGAGTGGATTGGCTACGCCTGGTTAATTGGTAATACTCTTTCTTTTCTTATCGGTGTTTTGTTTATTTATTTTAATACAAACAAAAAGATCTCCGCTTAGACGAGTTTATCTGTATATTTTTGCGACACCGTTATCATAAAGAAGCTCCTTTTGATTATCAAAGAAATTAATTGGCAATTCAAAGGTCAGTGGATTGGACTTGTACAAGACTGTCGACTGACCTTTAATTGAGTTTGTCTCATCCAAAAACACATAGGCGTCATTACGAATAAGCGGTGGGTAAAGAGTTTTAATGACCTGATAGTCATTTAATTCAGGAATACTATCAACTAAGAACGAATCAGCTTGAATTATTGGGTGTTCACCTCGCTCAGCCTGTGGCAAAAGCTCTTCACTAAGCCACTTATAGCCAGCTAATTCACCTTGGTGGGTATAATAGCGGTCATAGTAAAAACCAGCATTATTCAAATGAAGCTGTGCCCCGTAACCACCAAGAGCTTCGGTAGCTACTCCGCTGAGCACCACAAAGAACAACACCGCAATGAAAGTGGCGCATGGAATTTGATACCTCGACTTAACCACTAATCTTGAAGCTACTAGACTACCAATAACTATAAATACTGACAGGAAAATGAGGGCCTGCAAAAAAGCTCGTAGCAACCCATACTCAACTGATAATATAGGCAAAACAACAATCGCAAAAACAAGGATAGCACTCCCGCCAGCCAGGGCCACATACTCAGTCTCAAACCTTTTTTGCAAAGGATTAAATCTAAAGAAATACGCCATTAAACCAATTGCTAAAAGAAGTTGAAGTATTTTGGCGGAAGTCTGCTTAAAAAGAAAGTTTAAAGATTCAATATCTACTCCAAAATGTGTTAATGCTCTCCCTAATGGACGTGGGGGAATAACATCACCTGGAAAAACTAGTTTAGTTTCATAAAGCGAGTAGACTGATTCATCGTAGTATATTCCTTGATCATTGGTATTTATGGTAGGAATAACTACTTTTTCGTTATATTCTTTAAAAAGTTTTACATCATCTGGCTTATCCCATGAAAAAAAGCTATATAAAACATCTCCAGACTGTGTCACTTCACCGGCGTTGTTTAAAATTACTTCAATAGTAGAGCTAATTACTCTATACAGGCTATTTGAGGAAGTATCAGTCAAAACACTACTCCACGCAAAACTAACTACCGCCAAGATACCAACCATGGTTATTGTTATTCGGTGAGTACTTGGTAAAAGCTCTTTACTAAAAAGTACTTCGGCAATTTTTTCAATAAAAGTACCCTCAAAAAACTTAGAGCGAAATAACATTAACGAGTAAGCCACAAAAACTACAAAACTAAGAATGGCAATAACAGTGTAGGTGGTCGAGTAATGAGAAAACACCATACCAATACCTAAGACTACAAATATTGATTGGCGTACTCGTAAAGAAATCTCGCTACTAAAAATAATATATGTCATTAAAACTAAAAATAGAAAAGCGATTTCTTGTCGGTTCAGAAATGGCATATCAGCAAAGAAGGTCGGGAATGCCAAAAAATATATAACTGACAGAAAAGCAATAGCAGTGCTGGCGTACTTACGAACAATCAAGAAAATAAAAACTGGAACAAGCGCAAAAATTAGCTGAAACAAAATCTTATAAACATAAGGATCTTCAATAGCTAAAAGATTGTCAAATATAGTGGGGAGAATGGTAATACTTAAACACGCGTTGTAGGCATCCTGGTACACATCAAGTGACCACAATCCAGCATTCTTAGCTAGTTGAAACACTTTGAATTCTAGTTGAATATCATGCCCAGTTATCGACCAACCTCGCAAAGAAGTCATCAATAGAAGTGCTAGTGAAGTTAGATATATTCCGGCTCCTGTGATGAAGTTCGATGCTTTAGTACCAAAGAACAAAAATACCAAAAAATATAGAGCTATTAATATCAACATCACAAAAGTAAGGACTCCTGATTCACCGTTGTTAAGTCTGATGGCACCCAAAATACTCATGACCACGAATATAATTGGAACTACCGCTGGCCATATCGGACTATTTTTATAGACTGCCTTAAGGCTCTTAAGTGGTGAAAACGAGAACGTAGCCATTTGTTTATAGGCTGCTATAAACAATACCAGTGTAAAGACTGAAAGAATCCAAAACATAACTTTTCCATCCAACGGTTTAGCCACCCCAAATAACGGAACAAAAACATTACTAATCAGTCCAACAAACATTAATTCCAACAAACTAAAGCCGGCTGACAAGCCGATAAGTGCCCACGCCTCAAGTTTTTCTATCTTTAAAATTAAAATGGTTAAGAAACCAGGGATAAGCAAAAGACAAGCGAAACCGACTATGTTTAACACGTTATAACTAGTAACTCCAAAATTAAACAAAAATCCAAAAACAACCCAACTTATTAGCAGAAAAGCTGCTAGTTTGTTTGAATCGGCCTTAGTCTGTATTTTATTTTTTGCTAAAACCACATCATAAACATAAGTAGTTTTCTTGACTATTTCACTCCAGTTATATTTCTGGATATCAATTGATTGATTTTTGCTTATAGTCGCATATAAATTATTATCAGATACCATTCTCATCACTTGATGTGCGAATGAAGAAACTGAAAGTTCTGAAAGTAAACCATTATATTCATGGACTAGCACATCTTTAGTTCCCAACACATCAGAGGCCACAATCGGCAGACCTTTGGACATAGCTTCCAAAAAAGCCGTGCTGAACCCTTCCATAAATGAAGTATGGATGAAAATATCGGCCGATTCATACTCAGCTTCTAACTCAGCTCCCAATTTAGGACCTACAAAAACAACCTCGTTTTCTAAACCGAGACTGAGTGCTAAATTCTCAAGACTTTCTCTTTGTGAACCTTCCCCAACAATCCTCAGCTGAAAATTAAGTTTCTTAACATTTTTTAGTTCAGCCATCACCTCTAACATGAAAGGATAATTTTTTTGATATTCAGGGCGACCAACTGCCAAGAATTTTATTGGCTCTGAGATATTGTTTACTCTTAAATTTTGAAGTGAAAAAGTGGTGGCGTTGGGTATAACTTCGATTTTATCCTTCTTTATACCGAACTCTTTCTTCATTATGTCGACATAGCCAGGAGTTAACACAATAACTTTTTCTGCACCACTGATGACTGACTTAAGTATAAATCGGTTATACATTGGTAATAATAATCGCCCTACCTTAGTCGACGGAGCAACAAGCATGCGTATATGAACTATATACTTAAGACCACGTAACCTAGCAATTATAAATAAAATCTCTGGAAAATAAGCGTTGGCCACATGGAGATGAATCACACCATCCTTGGGACATGTAAATAAATAAGAAATCAAACCTAAGGCAATTGGGGTTCTAAATAGAGAAAACGACTTTAAATATGTAACTGCTACTCCAGCTTGTATTTCTTTGCTACACACTCCACCATTATCAGTGGTAACAACTCGAACATCGTAGCCTTCAGCGGCTGTTTTAGTGGCTAGTTCTTTCACTCTCTGTTCCATTCCTCCATGATGTGGTGGATAGTATGAAACTAAGTGAGTAATAATTTTTTTTGGTTTGAGTAGTTCATTAAAATTTTTGGAAAAAAGTTCCCCTCTCTTTTTCCATGTGTAACTTTTTTTAGCAGTGGTAAGACCAGCTTGGCTAAAATTATCAGCCTTGTTTTTGTCTGTGAGTAACAATGATACCGTAGCAGTTAAGCCTTCAATACTACCAGGCTCCACTAAAAGTCCATTTGCGTTATTTTTAACTAACGTGGAAACACCCGGAATATTTAGAGCCACTACCGGCGTACCACAGGCCATGGCTTCAAGAAGAACTATACCGAAGGTTTCATTGCTTGAGGGTAAGGTAAATACCCAGGCTTCTTGATAGATAGCCGCCAAATCTGGACCTGAAAGACGTCCTAGAAACTGAACGTTTTCTCCCAAACCTAACTTTTCAACCTGTTCTTTATATTCAAGCACCATATTCCCCTCTCCAACTACGTTAAGTTTTATGTTAGGAATCGATGTTTTAATTCCAGCTACAGCTTGGAGGAGAAGTGACAAACCTTTATATTGATCGGCTTTATTTAAAGAAGCTACAAAAGCAATAGTTGGTGTTTTGGCTCTTTTGCTTGGTTCAGGAAAAAATATTTCACCATCAACACCAGGAGTCGTGATAATTGTTTTTTCTGGGTAATCCTTAATGAAAGATGAGGCAATAAAATCCGAAGTACAAGTTATGAGTTTTGCTCGTTTAAGTAAAAATTGTAGAAAAAAGGATTCATATACTCCCACTATTGACCGAGTCATAAGGTTACCTTTTTTCATACTTACTCCGTGGTAAGAAACAACCAGTGGTATACCTTTTGACATACGCGCGACAATATCACTTAACCCAGGCACTGGTAGATGAACATTTACTATGTCAGGATTTTCATCCTTCAATATCTTCCGCACCTTAAAGAACCACGAAAACGCCAATGGTGTATTTGAAACAACTAAGCTTGGTGCTAACCGATAAATAACTTTACCGTCATCTACTTCCTTTGAGTCACTACTTCCTTTAGTGCCGGTAGTTACAATCACAACCTCCCAATCAAAATGTCCTGATAATTGTTTTGATAACTCTTCCACATAACGTTCAACTCCACCAGTATGTGGAGCGTAATACGGAGTAGTGATGAGCACTTTTCTTTTTTGTTTTAAGTTACTCATACTAGTTGTGAATTAACCACGTATTCAACACCAGGTCGATTGGCAATGTATGCCAAGACTTTTTCTAATCTCTCCCAATCGTTATGTCCTTCGACCTCCCAGCTATGTCCCCACAAGTGAAAAACTCCACCGTTTTTTAGAACTTGATCAAACATAGCGATTGCTTGTCTGTCCCAGTGCAAAAAATAATTCAGGAACTTAAAGGGATTAAATTTTGCAAATTTCATCACCTGAAATATATCAGAGTAATGATCATACGTATGAATACTAGTCTTCATTTCAAAGGGTTTTGAAACTGGTGAAAGTGAGAAGCGGCTGACGGTTCGAGCAACTTTAAAACCAAGTTCTTCAGCCAAGAGCGAGTGTTCTTTTTGGTAAGCACCGCAAGGATAACAAAAACTATATACCGGTTTACCGGTAATTTTTTCAAGATACTCTTTTGATTCTTTAACTTCTCGGCGAGCCTCATCGAGTGAAACTTCTGGTAAACGCGGGTGGGTCATGGTATGAGCACCGATTTCAAACGATTCGCTGAGTTTTTTAATTTGCTCGTCGTTTAACATATTTTCATAAGAAATTTCTCTATCTCGTGGAGAAATATAAATAGTGGCTTTAATTCCGTATTTGTTCAACAAACCACCAAGCTTCATATCAAGCACGTGGCCATCATCCCAACTAGTTGTTACAAACACTTTTTTCATACTATTTTCGTTTTTAACAAACCTTCGTAAATTTCTACAAGATTAGTCACTACGTGTTCCCAATCAAAATGTGACGCTGCATAATTCTTTGAGTAATCAGACATGTGCTGTAATTTTTCATCGTTGTGTATTAAAGATGTAATTACCTCACGCACAGAATCGGCTGTAGGATTATCAAGTAAGCATACGTTATTCGGATCCAGGTTATAACGCTTATAACCTTCGTCATTGGTAGTTACAATTGGTAAACCAACAGACATAGCCTCTTGAACAGATAATGGAAAACCTTCATCTTCTGATGGTAAAACAAAAATATCGGCAGCCTGGTACGCTTGCGCAACCTCGTGTACTGGCCGTTCTCCTAAGAAAATAACATTTCTATTAGTTTCTTCGGCAATAGTTCCTCCGCAAAAAACGATTTGGTAAAAGTCACTTTGGGCCTTTAAAAGTTTTTTATAACCTTTTTTTGGAACCAGTCTCCCTACAAACAAAACTATTTTACGAGTTTCATCTAGACCAAACTTTTTTCGTAAGGCAGCTTTTTCACTAGCTGAAACTGTACAAAATTGTTCTACATCAACTCCGTTTACAAGTTGTACTAGTTTTTTTGTAGACACTCCGCTATTTAGAATAAACTTTTCAACACGGTCATTAATCGTGATAATTTTTCCAGCGGTATTAAAAATAAACTTCCCAGATGTAAGATACACTAATTTTTGAACAACCATTACTAATGTACTAGGATGTTCTATCATCGCTACATGTTGCATAACCACTACTGGTTTTTTATGCCAACGAGCACATACAGCCGCTGCAAACGAACTCATATAAAAAACATCGTGGATATGGACCACGTCAGCTGATTTTATGGCCCGATGTAGAGACACACATAAACTGGGAAAAAATATTGGAAACGGTATCCCCCATTTTTCAAAAAAATTAAATACTTTTACACGGACTACTTTTACCCCGTCTTCATTAGAAAGGCTATCAGACTTTCCAACCGCACTAGTAACAACAATTACATTGTGACCACGTTTAGCCAGTAGCGTTGCTTGGTAATATGCCACCCTTTCTAGACCACCAAGATGTGGTGGGTAGTAATGAGAAACAACAGTTATGTTCATATCCCAACAGAATTTACACCAATTTTTTGTTCGGCCACTACATTATCTATATAACGTTGTTTTTCAGTTGGATTCCAAAACAAATTCTTGATTAGAGTGATCATTATTTTGGCACCATCAACAAACGGACGTAAGTTTGATTCTCCGGCTCGAGAGTGATAACTAATAGGCACAGAGTAAATGACTTCATCTAGTTTGGCCATTTTAGTCATCATTTCCATTTCAATTGCAAAACCCTCAGAAACAAGATGTGATCTGAGATTAACAATTGCTTTGCGATTCCAAGCGTAGTAGCCAGTCAATACATCAGTAATATTCACTCCAAACAGTACGCGCACCAAGAAAGTGTATAAATAATTAGCCATCAAATTAAATCTTTTCATTGAACCCTCACTCATTTTCCCGTACAGCCGTGAACCAACAACAACTGTACAAAAATTTGATTGCAGTGGCTCAATCAACCTTAGAATCTCCTCCGGACGATACGTATCATCACCATCAAGCATTACCACAAAGTCAGTGTCATCAGAGATACTATAAAAACCCGTCTTGATAGCGTTGCCTTTACCTTTTTTAAGCTCAGACACAACCAATGCTCCGTGAGCAGCAGCCACTTTTGCCGTATCATCTTTAGAATTGTTATCAATAACAATAACTTCCAACTCAAGACCCCGTTTACGCAGTTCTTCTCTTGGGAAACCATCAATAACACTGCCAATACCGGCCTCTTCGTTGTAGCACGGTACTAACACCGTAACTTTTTTTAAAATTTTACTCATAATTTTCAATTACTTTAAAGTGAATAGACTGATCAAGTTCTGGTAAGTCAATTAGAAGCATGGAAGATGATGTAATGTTTGGAGATAACAAAAGACGGACATCAATAACTTTACGAGTACCCTTAACTACAAAAATGGTACCCTCAGCAATACTGACGTTTCCAAGCTCAGGTGTCTGTAAGTAGACGACATACTTGTAACTTTTATTTGCACTCTCATTATTGGCAATAACAAATGATATTGGCAATACTTCACCTACTTGAACTTCACGCAAAGAACTTGGCCGGTTATTCAAATATAATTCTGTAAAATATTCATCCTGCGGTAAAATTTTATATTTTTCTACAGCTGCTGATATTTTTCCTGTCGTTAGAAAAAAAACACTTAATACAATGACTGCAACAAAAAAGCCTGCGAGGATCGCTTTCTTTTTAACTGCAATAATTTGTAAAAGATTCTTATTCACAAAACAATTTATCGTTTATCAACATCAAGAAATACTGCGTTAGGTAACGCTTTTTTCAACATATTTTTAAACGAACAACCTCCTTTAACTCACCTAGCATGTTGGTGAAAGTTATGTAAACATCCACAAAACTCTAAGTGCCGAAACTCTAGCACACTTTTATAAATTTGTCACTACTTAGCCTCTTGATAGTATTTTGATTAGTACAATTAAAAAACTATATTTAGAGCCATATTATTAACATCTTTATAACCATTTTTGAATACCCATTTTTGATTAAATAAGGAAATGAGCTCAAATATCTCATTTTCTAGAACAAATCCCAAATATCTGGATCTTCTTCCCCGTCAAACTTAAAGAATACTACCCCCTTGAGATCTAGATCTTCGGTCAAATTAAGCTTATCTTCAGCCGCTTTGGCATCACCCCACGTCAGCATGCGGACCGGAATTTCTACCTTAGCTAGTGTTGCCACTAACAGAGCTTTGGCCGCCGCTTCATAACCCTTTGGTGTGCCCTCAGGCGTTGGGAGGGCATTAAAGATTTTCCAGACTGAGTCTTCTGGGAAATAGGTGATGATGGCTTCTCCGCCAGCAGTCCGACCAATTGGAACATTATAAATTTTAGATAACTCAACTGCTCGAGAATGATCTACTGAAGCTACGCGAGTGTAATCTTTGTACCATTCTGAAGCCACTGTTACATCGTAGGCTCGGCCATAGGTTGGAATACCTAACATTACCTTATCTTCATCAATGTCTTCTAGAGCAAAATCTACAACGTGTTCAACCCAATCAATATCAGCGACCGGATTATACGGCAAACCCTTACGTAAATCATTGAAGTATAAATCAGCGCGTTGTTGGTCGTAGGCCATGATTTCTACCCAATCACAATACTTATTCATCTCCTTGTAATCATTGGCGTACGTTATTTTGGCGGGGATTTGGTCTGGTCGCCAACGGTGATCTGGCTCCATACGAGCCTCAATAGTGCAGCTAAGCGTATTGCGACCAAGCTTCTTTTTTAACTCCTTCAAGAAAAGTGAATAATCATCTTTTGTTTCCGACCATTTTTCTTCAAAGTCGATGTTAATACCATCAAAGTCATTATCATCCACCAAATTATCAATGTTATTGATGAGTTTTTTGCGTTGTTTTTTGTCTGACAAAACGGCATGGATTCCCTCACCATTAAACCAGGCAATGGTAGGGATAATATCAACTCGTTCATCACGTGCCTTATCTAGTAAGTCTTCCCACACTCCATTTTCAATATCCACTTTAGCTTTAATGGTGCCGCCGCCTTCAATTTCGTAAATAAATGGATACAATGTATCTATATTTTGTACTTTAGTAGTCACCTCTTTTACACCACTATCTTCGGTCCACCACGGCACCCAACCAGCTATATCGGGACTAGCAGCTTTAACACCAACTGGAAATAGTATCCATAATAAAAAGCCGAGAATGAGAAGCATCACGGCTACATCAGCCAATTTTTTAACCCAACCTTTATTACCAGCGTTCATGCTGTCTATGACGGATGAAACGATAAATTCTTTCTGCATAGAAAAAATTATTTATTAAAAACTCTTACGCTTCCAACAACCTGTCCCCAAACCCAACAATCATCATGATCAGCAATATGTATTGGCTCGTAGTCTTCATTGGCCGAAATAAGTCTAGTGTGAGAACCAATCTTCTCTAAAAACTTCACCACCATTTCACCAAACACTGCAGCTACCACAATCGAGCCATTTTTCGGCTCGAGCGAACGATCAACCACTAGAACATCATTGTCAAAAATACCTGCCCCTTCCATCGAGTCTCCTTGGACCCTCACATAAAACGTAGAAGCTGGATTTTCAACCACCAAATCATTAATATCGAGCATTTTCTCGATCTGGTCGTCACCAGGCGCTGGGAAACCGGCCGCTGGCTGCGAGGAAAAAAGCGGTGCTTTTTTCCTCCCGCTTTTACCTCTGCCACTCATCTTGGCCATTTCTTTAACTGTAGTTTCAGTTTTCATTTAGCCCTATTATAGCAACCAAACCAAAGGCCGACCATAAGTAACAAAAAACTCCTAAAACTGAGTGCGGTTCGAGGTGAGAAGCAATTCATTTTGCTTCGCAAGACCTAATCTAATATTCTAAAACATTTAAGAATATTGATTAGGTGTACAGCCTCTGTAAGAGGTCTAGAGGTTTTAAAACTAGATGAAATTCGAGGAATTTAGGATTTGGTTAAATGAGCCCTAGTAATTCTACGGTAATTGAAAATAAATCCATAACGATAAATACATTCCAGTTTTAGGAGTTTTACATGATTACAGCACCACCCGCTATAGTCAGATGCACATAGGCGAGTAAAGCCATCATTGCTAATAGCCCAGTACCATATGCAATCTGAATCGGATGTTGTTTGCGGATTTCAATCAAAATAGAGGCTAACAGAATAGACAACACGAACATTGCTGTCACGCCGTAGACCATATTTAAGATTGTCTGAGGCTGGGTAGCAATACGGGCAACAGTAGAAATCGGTTGGTTAGGAATTGAAGCTGGTTGGACAAACTCTGCACCAGCAACTGTTTGTGAAGTCTCAGCAGTATCACTCACTAATAATACCGGTTCGTTACTAGCATTAACAACTTCAGTGACCTCAGTTTCCGGAAGAGGAGCTGGTTCTGGTTCAAATTTAGAATCAACTGCGGCTACCGGCACTGGGGCTGGAGTCCGAGCAGTTTCTACTGCTACAGCTGTTTCAGTAGGGGTTGGTTTAGCTAAGGCTAGGGTACCAGCAGATTTAACTGGTGTACCAAATAATTGAACAACGAACACCGTCTCATAGCCTTGATACTCACCTTTAGCAGTTCCAACTCCAATTTCAGTATAATTACCATTTAAAATATTATCCCGGTGCGACGGAGAATTCATCCAGGCATCTACCACCTCATCCGAATCAGTAAAATGCACCGCTAGGTTTTCACCAGCATGAATATAATTGTACCCAGCCATATCAAACCAGTGCCAGGGCGAAGTACCATCAGGGGCGTAGTGAGCAAAGTAGCTGTTCTGTGCCATATTTTCAGCCTTAAGCTGGGCAGCACGATCCAGCACCTCATTTCTTATTAAATCACCAAGAGCAACGTCTTCTCGAGATTTGTTAGTCAAATCAACTACTACGGCTGGCAACACAGTCGAAACCAACCAAGAAGAATTCATCCACAAGAGAGCTTGTAAATTAGCAAAAGTAAAGGTCAACATAACCAAAATACTCATGCACACAACCGCTGTTTTTTGTAGTGAGTGCGGCTTATAATCGTTCCCTTGATACGGAACAAAATAATTTTTTAACCGTTTTTTCATTTCTAACATTATACCATATATTATGATATATATCAATACTATCTATAGTACCACTACTCGCCTTTCAATTCTGCAAAAACTATCAAATTATGTGAATATCTCTGTGCACCTTTGTTAAAGATACCAGAACACGTAATCAGTCTTAAACCTGCATAGTTTATGTTTCCGTATACCTCCTCAGTTGGAAAACCAGACTGAGGATGCCGTTCCAAGTTGGTAACAATAAAAGTAGCCGTAGTGCCATCTTCTCTATCAATATCTATTTCGTCACCAACGTCTAGCTGTCCGAGGGAATAAAAAATAGCCGGGCCATGTATCGAATCAACATGTCCAAGTATCACGGCTGGACCAAGTTCACCTGGTGTCGGGCCATATTTGTAATACCCAACGGTATCGTAGGCATCAGGCACGGCCACCTCGCCGTCTTTATTTAAGCCCAGTGGTGCTTCAAAATCCGCCACTACATTAATTTTTGGAATTCGTATTTGTAGCGGTTTAGATTTAGGTAGTATGGGTCCAGAAATAGTGTTTTCACTAATAGTATTTACTTCTGGAACAACAACTTCTTGTGGTTGTGAATACACAACAATGACTGAAGTAACAAAAAATAAAACAGCAAACGCCACCATCAAATGATGGGGGCGTACTGTTTTTTGTGTAAAGAGTGAAGTTACCTTATCGTACATATCGCTTGCTGCTAGCAATCGCTACCATACCAAGCCATGCTGTAGGAATAGACACTGGAGATGTTGGAGAAGCTCCACCTGCACCAGCGTTTGGTGCACCAAAAGGTACTACTGATACTTGTTCACCTAACACTTGTGGAATCGGACCAGCATCACCAGTGCCATCGCTGCTATCACCTGAGCCACCGCCACTCGTTAGTTCAATTTTACGACCACCGCCACCTCCGCCACCACTCGTAGTAGTAATGGTAGTTGTGCTGTTAAGACCAAAGTGAGCCACTAGGTCAATATTGCTGTTCATAGTTACCTGACATGGAGTGGTGTTACCAGTACAGGTGCCAGCACCTGTTGTCCAACTGCTGTCAAAATTTGAACCCTCATCTGCCACAGCTTGAAGATCAACCACTGTTCCAGCCTCATAAGTCATTTCACAAATATTTTCTTCACCACCATTGGTAGAGCAAGAAATACCATCTTGTTCTGAAGTCACACTACCAGAACCATCACCGGTAATCTCAACAGTAAGTGTGTATTCATCATCTGAACCTTCTGGTTCACACACCAATGAAACATTATCTAAGAACGTTCCGATTGAACCTAACTCGCCATCGTCAGCAAATGCAATTGGAGTTTCCTCACCAGTAGCTACAAAACTATACGTGTATGAATTCCAATCTGTGTCGTCAGAAGTCATAGCACTTTGTTCGTCAACAACAGTGTCGTCAACAAATACCTGTAGCCGATTTTCGTTTTCATCCGTGTCTGGTCGAGCTGAAAAGTCCCAAGTAAGAGTATATGTTTTGCCTGGAATTGTTGGAATTACTTGACTAATATGTGTTTGAGCTACCTCGCCAGAACCATCATTAGAACCTGGACCTCCCCAATCAGAATCCAGTTCTGCATACTGGTTACCTTCTGATGGAGTCCATAGTTCGCTAGTTTGCACTTCTAGATTAGCAATGGCTGGAGCCCCCAAAGAGAACACCCAATCAATCATCCAACCGAGACCAGCCATGCCACTTTGGAAAATATCCCAACCAGCTTCGTTATCAACTACCACATCCTCGAAACCACCATTAGTAAGAAGATTTACATCAGCTTCACAGGTAAGTGGTTCTTCACTATTGTCATCATCGCCAACATAGATGTTAATAATATGACAAACAACTTCATCATCTTCATCACTAAGTTTTATAATGTTTGAATCTCCTTTCTTCCAAGAAAAACCTCCTCGGAAATCATTCCAAGATTGTGCTTCTTTCCAGTCATGTTCTTTTTCATCTTCCTTACCTTTTCCGCGATAAAAATCTTTGTCGTGACTGTATTCCTTGTCCCAATCCTTATCATCTGACTCAACCTTACAATAGGTAGCTACATGCTCGTATCCAGCTGGAATATCTACTTCATTAATTTCATATTCTTGCCCAACATATACGTCACTCCAACCAAGTCCAGACTCGTTGAAGTTCTGTGGATCAAGATCACCAACTTGGAAACTAAAATCAGAAAGATCAGCCGGGCCTTTATTTTCACCCTTAATCCATTTTACAATCTTAATTTCTCCTTCTGGCTCGACGTCAAATTCACAAACCTTTTCTGACGCATCAACTGCGTCTAAATCAAATCCATCTGCATCAGCGTCGTGAAGTGAAGCATCTGAAGTGTCAGTTACTCGCACAAACTTAATCCAAGCAAGACCAGTACCACTGAAGTCAAAATAACTTACGCGAGTAGCGGTGTCATCTAGGTTACTAGCGGTACCAACTTCGTACCAACTGCTTCCATTTTGACTTACTTCAATCAGGGCTGATTCTTCTGGATATGAGTTTCCGTTAGTAGCTTCGTGGATTGAGATATCGTCACCGTCTACATCGATTACATGACCGTCAAATTCAGTCACAATAGAACCACCAAAACCAAGAGAGAAGAACCCATCTGAGCCACCATTTGACCAATCAGCTTCACCAAGGACATCATCAGTATTAGAACGGTTGTCATCTACGTCTGCACCGCTTTTTTTTGTTCCTTGTTCATAATCAGCCACTGAAGAAGCCCAGGCTGGCTCCTGATCTACACAAATGGTCACCTCGTTGTCATCAACTGGATCACCGCAATTTTGTGTTTCTTCATCGCACTCCTCAAAATCTCCTTCGTTTATATCTATTTCACAAGAACCATCATCTTCTGTTGCTTCCGCGTTGTAATTAGTTGCTTCCGCATCCATACATCCGTAAACAGGTTCTGCGTCTGGGAAAGTACACGAGTCATCTTCTATAGTCGCTTCAGGATTATAGTTTGAAGCAGAATCATCAGTACAACCCGTCACTTCTACCACTTCTGGAGTATTTACATGGACATCAATCTGATACGGAGAACCGATTGGTGAGTCCTCACCATCATAAAGCTGAACAGAAACAGTGTAATCACCGGGAGTACTGTTGCTATAACAAACTCCTTTATTGCCAGTAATAGCAAACTGGTTGTCTCCATCAGGTGTATCTGAGTTGCAGGCACCACCGGTTGTACCATTGTAAAAACTACCACCGCCATCATCAGATACCACAATATAGGTACTGTCAGTACTTGATGCATCATCAAGTACTGTCGAGACTACAAAGTTACCTTTTTCATCAACCTCTAGCGTCAAGTCAGATGGAGTAGCCGTTATGCCAGTAGTAGCCGCATGGGCTACAGACGCCGAAAACGGCAAAAAGCTGAGCAACATCGAAACCGCCGTTAGAAAAGCGAGCGCTTGTCCACTAAGACGATTTTGGGTAGTAAAAATATTCATGTTTTTTAAAGTAAATAGTTAATTAACAAAAATAACACCGTATTCGAATTTCCCCATTCAAATACCGCTATCTTTCTTAATTGTTTTGTTAATATCCCACACCTAGCTAATTCGCTATATGTTGGACACACACTACACCTTTTGTAAAAAAAGCGCAAGTCACACCACTGTTTTTATTTTTTGCAAGTTTAGGCTAAAAAACACTATGGACTTTGGCCATTAAATAGCGCACAATGCGGCCATGAATGAACCAGTACGTATAAACAAATACCTGGCTGAACGTGGTTTAGCTTCCCGTCGTGAAGCCGATACGCTTATTGCTGCTGGGCAGGTTCTAATTAATGGCAAACCAGCTCTACTTGGGCAAAAAGTGACTTTGGCAGACAAAGTCGAAATAGTGGGTAAACAAAAAGAGAAAATTTACCTAGCCTATTACAAAGCTCGAGGCATCATTACCCATTCACCGGCTGAACACGAAATTGATATTGAAACCCAAATTAAAAATGATCATGGTATAGATAATGTACATCCCGTCGGTCGGCTCGATAAAGATTCGGAGGGTTTGATTATTCTTTCCAACGACGGCCTTATCACGGGTCCACTCTTGGATCCTGAAGCAAGACACGAAAAAGAGTATGAAGTGGTTGTCGACAAGGATATTAATTCCCCGTTTTTAAAAAGAATGACCACTGGTGTAGAGATTGAAGGCTATCTCACCAAACCAGCGCATGCAGAACTTAAAAAAGGGTCTGATAAAAAACGTTTCCTGCTCACCATTACTGAAGGAAAGAAACACCAAATCCGACGCATGTGCGCCGCCTTGGGTTACCAAGTCCAGTCTTTAAAACGTATACGTGTAGCCAACATAAAAATAGACAGATTAAAACCACATCAGTATCGTAAAATAATTGGTGATGAACTTAAAGATTTTTTAGACGAACTTAATCTAAATAACTAAGCACTAGTTATTTTGCGACGATACCAAAACCAAGCGAAGAAAATTAGAGTCAATAAGGCAAACAACGGTACGTACACGTACTTGTTACCTATCATTCCGATAGTCCCTAGACCAAGTCCATTGCGAAGTGTTTTGATGTCTTTAAGAGTATTAAGGTAACTTCCATTATCATCTTCGTATCCTAACTTGAGAACATACCTACCAATATTATTAGGGTTGCTCACTTCTAGTCGATACACTCCTGGCTCCAGCCGATCATTAAACGTAGGGTTTTCATTAAAACTAAGCCCGGAGATAGGATCGGTGAAAGCAGTCCACTCGACCTTATCAGCTGTCCTCCGCATGACCTCGGTCACCCCCCGCTCTGCTTTTTTTACTAAAAGAACCGAAATCTTTTCGGGGTCTAAAGCACCCTCTGGGTACATTACCTGAACATTGAGAGTAGTCCCTTCTGTTAAGAGAAATTCAAAGGTGTGCGGAAAGTTATCAAGTTCTCCAACAAACCACTGCTCAGTGGTAACATCTTTTAATTCAGATATTTTAAACGGTGACGGTTGATCAACGGCAACTGTTTCATAGGCAAAAACCCCGACTGGAAATAAAAATAAGATGAAAGTAAAAATGACGGTGTATTTCATACCACAATATTACCAGAGTTAAGTCACATCTCTAAACTGAACCCACAGCCAATCGAGGAGCTCTATTAGATCACTATCAACATCAATGTTCGTACCGCACGTATCAAGCTCATAGTTGTTTTTATCTCGAGTAATAGAATACGTAGTGTCTACACCATCAACCCACGATTCACAAAAATCTGGATCCACTGGTACCGACTGCGTCTCTAAATCTGAATCGAACAACGTTTGTTTGAGCGACGTTAGTTGATCAGGTGTAATATCACCGCCAGTGGTAGCGCCATTACCAGCTATAACTACATATGAACCATCGCTCAATATCCGATACGACTCACAGCCACCGCGAGCACAACCACCATACTGCGTCACTACAATTTCAAAGTTACTAATACGTGAAGGTTCAATCGGGTCAATATCATACTCACGTAATCCGTTTAAATACACGAACGAACCGGCGGCTACGCCAGTAATAAAGGTTAGTAAAAACACCATCCAGTCTCCGATTTTCATAGGTACAGTATAGCAAGCTTACGCTAATTTTTGAGCTACCAGCATAACCAGCATATTTTTCATTCTTTCACCATTTTTGTTACGAGCATACGACAACTCTTCTCTCGTCGACAAATATTTTATATCCCAGTCAGCATAAAGTTCTCGCAAGGTATCCTTGCTCGGATAAAAACGACCGGAGATTTCGTTTCGTTCATACAGCTCTCCTTCCGGCATAAAGGTTTCAATTGTGTGAACCCCGCCGATAGTGGTGTGCGCTTGGGCGTCTTTGATCACCTTCTGTGCGTCTTCGCTACTCATATGATGCAAGATAAAAGACATAACTACCACTTCGTATTCTCCTTCTATACCATCCTCGATCACATCACCGACTTTAGTCGTTATAGAAATTTCCTTTTCTAGTACCGCTTTTTTCAGTTTTTCTAAACCAACCACCGACAAGTCCACTACTTCAACTTCAAAACCTTGCTCAGCCAAGTACAAAGCATCGCGGCCTTCTCCGCCGCCGATATCGAGCACTTGGCCAGTTTGAATATACTCTTTTATTTTACACACCGACTCGTTTGGCTTTCCATCTCCCAACACCCGCTCTTGCGAGCCATACCAGCTATCATACTGAGCTGTTAATTGTTCTCGTTTGACCATGTTTAGGTTGATTCTTTGATACACTCAAAACGAGGAACCGCAACTCCATCTACTTCCACAGTTTCCATAAACATACTGAGAGGGCGGACCCACAGCGCTCTTTCTCCAAATTCTTTAGAATCATACAGAGCAAGGTAAACTACCAACTCCTCCAAGGTTTCGCTATGACGGGCTACTCCTATCACTTCATAGTCTTGCCCTTTGTAATGTCTGTATGTTCCGAGTTTCATATGTGTCTATACTTTCATTAATTCTGCTAATTTTCTCAGAGTATTTATGTTGCGAGCGGTCATATGTGTATACACTTCCGTACCGATAAATTTATTCATGCCACTTTTAGGGTAGTTTTTCTTTTCTAGGTGCCACACTATTGCTCCATCTATATACTTCAGTGTATCAACATTTGGATTAGTGGTGATTAGTTCTAAACTTTTTGTATTACAATACTCGTCCCAGAGAAAAAGCACGTCGGTTTTTTGCTCAGCGTTATTGTGCCAGTCAGCGGGAGTGGCTTGTAAAAGTTTGGCAATATTTTTATTATCACGCACTACCACCCGGACCGCAAAACCAAATTCCTTTTTAATAGCTTTTTCTATCTTCGAGACAATTTTAGGTTCACTTTTATCACTGGTCTCAAATATCACATTTCCAGAGTTAATGTACGTAGAGACATTTTCAAACCCCAACGCCTCAAAGCACGCTTTGAGGCGTTGCATCTCAATTTTATTATTCCCTCCCACATTAATTCCTCGTAGTAAGGCGACGTATTTCATGACTTGAGTATAGCAATTTTTTGTGTAGAGCGGTCTCGAGTTAGAACCGTGGTCGGTCAGGGTGGGCTTGGCGGATTTAGTTATTATTAGATTCTGGTTTGATAGTGTCTCGGGCGCATAAAAATACATTTGCTTTACTTATTGATATGACTCATAAATTCTCCATTAATGTCAAAAAGAAAATTTAGTTCATTCTTTTCTATCAATTTAATTTCTTCTGGAGAAAGATTCAAATTCAAGTCAGGTCTACTTTCAATATGATACTTTAAAAAATTACCCGGTGTAGCTATACAGTCTTTTAGATCATGAAGCTTAGCTTCCCCATTGAATTCAACGTCAATTTTGTATTTACTCTGATGAATATCTATGAAGGATTTGAAAAGGGGTCGATTAGTGATATTCACATTTACCGCCTCCATTCTTGAAACAACTTCTCTAAGTTGTATGAACGACAACTGTTTACCTTTTATCTTATCTATAAAGTCCTCGTAGACCGAGCTGAAGAATTTTGCATCATCCAATACAGCCACTACCGCATAGTCACCAACCTTAACTGCAATGACACGAGCTGAATGACTATCCATATAATCAAAATCGCAGTTACCATCTTCTTCAACGATAGGAATAGCTATCATTGTTCCATACACCAACTCACCTATATCTGCCTGTGAGTAATGACTTCTGGCTACACACCATATGTGATGCATTGGTCCCCAATCATAAGTGTCAGCAATCATTGGACTTTCAATTCTACGATCTAACTCAAACCGCCTTTCCTTATCCTTAAGATGATTTTTAATGAAAATTAAGGAGAGCCACTTAAATATAAGTTTTCCATCATCTTGGGTAACACTAGCCTTAAAATCCTTGTACTCAGGTTTAAGGATATTTCTTAATGGGGTTTCATACACCCTAGATAATTCACCATTACACTCCTCACAACAAGGCAGTGTTTGAGATGCGTATTGGATAAAATAATTATTAGGTAATCTAATTTTTTCATTATATAAATTGAATCGACGTAAAAGCCATCGCGGAATTATGTGCTCGTCACTGAACTTCTTGTCACAGGAATCTATAAGGACACCACATATAAAACAACTATCGGCATTGACTATTTCATCAACAAAATCATCCAATGGATAATAAATAACCTTCTCATGGTTGTTAAATACTTTTATTATTTTGTTAGTACTGGTGACAACATGCGCATGCATCCATAAATTATATAGAAAACTAGCACGAAACATAGTGTCTCGTGCTAGCTCTAAACGGCGGAGAGGGGGGATTCGGTCACGAATAATTTTGCTAGACAAAATTTTCTCGACCCCAGCTCACTAGTCTTCGACATCGCTCCGCCTTTCGAACCCCCACGCAAGCAAAGCAGTTTGCTTGCCCTCTCTCCGCGAACAAAATATGCGCCATAAGGCGCTATTTTGTACTCGCGGAGAGAGGGGGATTCGAACCCCCGATACGGTTTCCCGTATACATCCTTTCCAAGGATGCGCATTCGACCACTCTGCCATCTCTCCACTATATTCAATATTAGAACGTTCAGTTTTTATATGAGCGTTCGAATCAGCTCCCTCCTTTACTCTGTTCGGCACAGCCTCACAACGAGTAATCTGCTCACTTCGTTCGCAGACCGGATGAAAAGTGAAGCTGTTCACTTTTCGTCCACCGCCTTTCAGTCGGATGAAACTTGCTCCCAGCAACTTTCATCCACTCTGCCATCTCTCCATATTCATATGAGCAAGAACGTTTATTTTACAGCATGCGTTGGGCTTTGTTTCCACTTTTGGTCTGTTCACGTTCGTTCACAACGACCAATCCGCTGCTCTGGCGAGACAGCGGACCAGAGAAAATATAAAGCATTTTATATTTTCTCCACTCTGCCATCTCTCCATGGTCAATATTTATATCACAAAACCGACCTTAAAGGTCGGTTTTGTCTCTGCAAAATGAGTTGATTATTTGCAGGTAGCGCAGTGGTGTTTATGGGTCACCAACTCAACAATAGTAGCCAAACCTACTAGAATATAGACTACGTCAGCCAACTTACCACCCAGAAGATTGTAAACTAAGTCATAGTTGAAGGCTCCGACCAAGAGCCAGTTAAGACCTCCGGCAGCCATTAATAGAAAAGCCACCATGTGCACAGTTTTATTATGCATAGAAAATTGGATTAAATAAATAATTCCCGTCACTTCTACAATTATTATACCCTTATTTTTAATAAGGTTATATGTGGTAGTCGAATAAATAACGAATTGTTAATTTTAAAAAAATTTATTTATTAATATCTAAGTCGCGCAGAATACGAATTCTTTCAGCAGCTGGCGGGTGTGTTTGGAATAGGTTGGAAATTTTTTGCCGAAAATTTTGCTTATTGTTACCAAAGGGATCAGCAATGAACAAATGGGCTGTGGCGTTATTAGCCCGACGCATTGGCTGACTGTGAGTGGATATTTTTTCTAAGGCTGAAGCCAAACCTTCGGGATACCGTGTCAGCATGGCTCCGGACACATCGGCCAAGTATTCACGCTTTCGTGAGATGGCCATTTGAATCATCTGCGCCGCAATCGGTGCGAGAATGATACCCACGATACCGAGCACCAAGAAAATAACCCCAGCTTTGTTGTCTCTATCTCCCCCACCCCACATCATAGAACGCATTAACATATCAGCGACAATGGCTACAAAACCTGCCAGCACCACTGCTACGGTCGACACCAACATATCGCGATTACCAACATGTGAAAGTTCGTGAGCCATAACGCCTTCGAGTTCGGCGCGGTTGAGAATACTCAAAAGACCAGTAGTAGCGCACACGACGGCGTGTTCTGGATCTCGACCAGTTGCAAAGGCATTGGGCGCTGCATCATTGACCACATACACTTTTGGCATCGGCAAACCAGCCGTAATAGAAAGATTTTCAACCACGTTGATGAGCTCGCGATGTTCAGTCATGCTGGCCGGTACAGCTCCTGTCATCTTAAGAACCAATTTATCCGAGTACCAGTAACTATAAAAGTTCATGCCAATGGAAAAGATAACGGCAATATACAGTATTGCTGGGTTACCATAGAGCACACTTACAAAGTAACCAATGGCAATAATGATGACAAAAAACCACATCATCAAAAACCACGTTTTTCGAATATTTTTTCCTTGCTGAGTATATAGTGTAGCCATAGTTGTTAGATATTAGTCTCTGTTTTTTCCAAATAAATTTGTTTTTCAAATCCGCCTCGCTTTTCAAACTTTTCTTGCCGCACATCTTCAACGGCTTGAGGAGTAATACTTTGCACTCGTAAAATTGCTAAAATTACTTCTTCCAAATCGGCCAACTCTTCGGTGAGTTCAGTGACACTAGTAGAAGCAGCACATTCATTAGCTTCCTCGAGTAACTTCTTTTTTAGTTCAATTAAAAACTCACCATCATTAAGAATACGAGTCACAGGAATTTCACCATTTTTGGTAATTTTTTCTGGAATTTTATCTCTCACCAGTTTTTTATACATTCCCATAAGTACAGTATACGAAAATAGCCCTCAACTACCAACTCCCGCCGCCGCCGCCGCCCGAGCCGCCGCCAACTGACCCGCCACCAGAAGAACCGGTACTACCTGAGGAACCGGAGGAGCTTACAAAAGCAGTGGAAAAAGCCCCGAGATTATTGGTCAAAGCTACGGCAGAAAATGTGCCGTTATTGCCACTATCATACCAAGACGGGGTTGGAATAGTGACGTCTTTAAACACTTCTGCCCACTGTTTCTCCACGCCGAGTGCTACCGCGTACGGTAAATACTCTAGGAATTTTTCCGGATTCTTTTCTGGAGAATCATGAAACTTAAAACGTTCTTCTCCAGTAACCGAAAGAAAATCTTTAAAACCTTTGAGGTGACTGAGCACTTCATAACCTTTTCTAGTACGTCGGCGGTAGACAACCGCAAGCATGATTGCAAATAGAGCAAAAATTCCAACAGCTACTAACGCAATACCCTCATTGATCAATGTACTTAACACAAAAGTTACTAGTACCAAAATAGCAGCAAAAGGCAGAATAAATTTTAATTTGATAACTTGTTCATAAAAACCACGTTCCTCTACATCTTCAGCTATAGCTGTCTTTAGCTTCATGAGTATTTTTTGGTTACTTCGCTGTTTTGAAGTATCGACCTTTAGTGAACTCAATAACACTTTTTGACCTGGCTCAAATGAACTAAAGAGTAAACTAAGAATTTCATCATGAAAAGTAGTGGGAGTTTCTTCAATTGCTTTCAGTAATTCAATTTCATAATCGTCTGCTTCAAAAAAATACAAAACTTTCTTTTCAGTTTTTCGTATTTTTATGAAACCCTGTTCAGCTAGATACAGCAGGCCAGCGGTTATGTCTCTAGGATCCAAACGACCATCCAATAACACTCCGGAGTACATCGGCAGGGCTTCTGGGTATGGTTCGTATTCAGCAATTACTGGTGCGCTTATTTTATGCTTGGTTTTTAAACGATATGACCACGTAACCATACTTACTAACAAAGCAAATAAGACTGGTGCCCACACAAAAACCATTTTAGTTGATTCAACAATATTTTCAGTCACCTTTGTTTTATCAATCGATTCAGCTATGGTAAGACCTTCACCAGGTGCCAGCTCTGAAGTACTGAAGAGAGCCAGACTAGAAGTAGCCGACTGCATATCACACGATAACGAACCGCCCTCACTGCCACGGTAACACGCTCGTTCATCAGTAGTTATGAGGTCAGGGTCATTGACTGTCGCTTTAGCAGCCAGTATTGGTACTTCCCAATCAGTCCCGGTTACATCCCAGTATAATTCTGGATTGTTGTTTCCATAATATGAAAGACCACCTTCAACTCGATAATAGATTCTATATTCATGAACACCAGTGATTGTCACATCTGGGTCACCAATTTTAATCTCCAATTCGTTTCCACTTTCACTTAAATTAAAAGGAGCTGACGACCTGTCTACTTGAACACTATTTACCTCTACTTTGATTTTTCGTTCCTTGTACCACGATGAGGCTTTTTGTGGGTGTATAAGTGGAATAGTTCTAAAAATTCCATGCTTATTGAATACATCAAAGTCGTATTGAATTACCTCCTCAACATCAAAGGAGCCGTCTTTATGAAGTGTTATTACTGAATCAAAATTATTGATTTTTTCATACCCAAAAACCGTCACTGGCAGCACCAGAAAAATACAAACGGCTATGAATAAAGAAGCCAATACATTTCTACTCCGTGTCATGTCGGATTCCCTGCGGTGTTTCATTACTGTGATAGTCAGTGTCTTCAGACCAATGTAAAAACAACTGTCGTTTATACGAACCTTTTTCGTTGATGTTTTCTTCCAACGCCGTCTTGATATCAGCTTCTGAAAATTCCATCAGCTGCATAAGTGTATCTAAGGCCACCATTAAATCAGCATATTCACTAAGAAGATCATTACGATTACGGGCTTTTACTAAACCACCCGCTTCTTCGATTATTTTTTTGAGGAGCTCTTGTTGAAATTCATGAGCATCATCCAGAACCCGTACGTCGCACAGCTCTCCTTTACCTTCAATTATTTCTGGAATTTTGTCCCGAATTAATTTGTTATAGAAAATTCGTGCCATAAGCTGTTGTTAGAATGTAACTTGTACGTTCTCCTTCTCTACGCTATCTGCTTCAAGCTCAAAGTACTCTTCTTCTTTGAAACCAAACATCTTACCAATAACATTGCTTGGGAATGACTGAAGTGCAATTGCCAAATCCCGTACATTGCCGTTGTAGAAACGGCGGGCGGCTTGAATCTTATTTTCTGTGTCTGACAACTCAGTTTGGAGTTGGCTGAAGTTTTGGTTAGCCTTGAGATCAGGATACGCTTCGGCAATAGCCATCAATCTTCCTAATGCCCCAGAGAGATTCGTTTCAGCTCCCGCCATAGCCTGGATTTGTTCAGGAGTGATGTTTGAAGGATCAACGTGTACCTTAGTTGCTTCCGCCCGAGCAGCTACCACAGCATCAAAAGTCTCCCGCTCGTGACTCGCATACCCTTTTACAGTTTCCACCAAGTTGGGAATTAGGTCATAGCGGCGCTTTAGTTGTACATCAATGTCGGCCCACGCTTCTTTGGTACGTTGTACCAACTTTACAAAGTTGTTGTAGGCAAAGATAGCCCAAAACACCGCTACAGCTATTATCCCTAAAATGATCCACATAGTCGTCATAAAATAAATCTAGTTTATTCAGTAATGTGAATATATTAGCATGTTGTGGAAAACTTGACACATACGCGAGAAGTATTATCTTGTTTTTAGAGTTCGACACCCGTTTCATAGAAAAAAGGTGACACAATGGCTTTCACTAAATTTGATGACCTGAAGATTGGTGATCGATTCTATACCGACGGACACATTTGGGAAAAAATTGATACTAATTTCAGTTTGTTTAATTCTAAGCCTGACATATCTGCAAAAATTAATGCCCGAACAGTAAATCGACCAGACGCTGTTGAATTTAGAGAATTTGACGATGCGTGTCTGGTTCAAATAGAAATTCCAAACCCTGCTGATGTTATTTCGTTCACAAGATTAAGAGGGATTGAATCATAAGCGCGGGTCCTGCGGACCCGCGCTTTTTCTTTATATATTGACTTCGTTGTTTTTTACCCTACAGTAGCTTATAGATGAATGAGGTAGTGCAAAATGAAACGAAATGAGCTTGGAGTGCCAATCCGATCGTATCGATGGGCAGAGAATAGCGACAACCAAAGACTTTTACATAGACTTGCACATTCTCACAATAAATTTGTACGCGCGGCGGTAGCTCGAAACAAACATGTTTCTGGTGTCTTGTTAGAGATGTTACTACACGATGAATCACCGGGTGTGGTGGCTCACGCATTAGGTAACAAAAACCTGACACGAGAACAATTCGAATCTGTGTTTATTCGTATGTCAGGAGCTTTTTGCTGGGTTATTCATCCCGTCTTGGCCGGACACAAATTGGCAACCATCGACGAACTTACCATATTACTTGATCGTAATTATTGGAATATCAAAATCGCCATTTTAAACAACCATTTTGGGAGAGACCAGGACGCATATAAAGCAATGATTAAGCCTATAGTTCCCACCAGTGAAAGCGAGGAAAGCATTCTCACTTGGAAAGAGATAGATTTCTTAGCCTATTATCGTTACTACGGTGTGCGAAAATTTACGTGAACTTAACACATAGCGCGGGCCCTACGGGCCCGCGCTTTTTCTTTTTTATAATAAAGAATTAAAAACCTTCCATTCGAATGGAAGGTTTTTAACTATTGCGTCAAGCGTATTAACTGAGGCTAATACATACCTCCCATTCCCCCTCCCATACCAGACATATCTGGCATACCCGGCTTATCGTCCTCTGGAGCATCGGCAATCGCACACTCACTTGTGAGCAAAATAGCGGCCGCTGAGACAGCGTGCTGGACACCAGCTCTCTCAACTTTCACCGGGTCGATGATTCCGGCCTTAATCATGTCATCAATCATCTCGCCTTTGAAAGCATCATACCCAGCGTTGCCACCAGCTGTTCGAACCTTCTCAACAATCACTGCCCCATCGTGCTTACCGGTATTGTCGGCAATCTGTCGCAGTGGCATTTCGAGTGCCTTAAGTACAATGTTGTAGCCCACCAATTCTTCTTTGCTTAAATCTTTTTTATTGAGTACACCCTTTTCTACCACCGCGGCTGCGCGAGCGAGCGAAGTTCCACCACCCGGCACAATCCCTTCTTCTATCGCAGCCTTAGTAGCGTTGACAGCATCTTCAATCTTGAGCTTGAGATACTTCATTTCAGTTTCAGTCGCTGCTCCTACTTTTATCACTGCCACACCGCCAGAGAGCTTCGCGATTCGTTCTTCCATTTTTTCCTTATCGAACTTTGAACTCGCTTGATCAATTTGGATGCGCAAAGCCTTAACTCGATCGTCAATTTCAGACTTGGTTCCGGCACCACCAACTATAACAGTGTCTTCTTTGGTAGAAACGACTCGGTCGGCTTTACCAAGCTGGCTTAGCTCAGTATCTTCGAGCTTGAGACCAACCTCTTCTGTAATAACAGTCCCGCCAGTCAAAATAGCAATATCCTGGAGCACATCTTTCTTGCGGTCACCATATCCCGGAGCCTTAACAGCCAATACCGAAAACCCGCCTTTAAGTTTATTAACCACAAAGGTCGCTAGAGCTTCTCCTTCCACATCGTCAGCAATAATCACTAACTCTTTCTTTCCGCTTTGAGCAACCTTTTCCAGTAATGGCAATATTTCTTGCACGCTAGAAATTTTCTTATCAGTAATAAGAATCTGAGCGTCTTTGTATTCTGATTCCATCCGTTCTGGATTAGTCACCATGTATGGTGAGACATACCCACGATCGAACTGCATACCCTCAGTGAATTCAGTTTCAATACCAAAACTCTGACTTTCTTCTACTGTCACCACGCCATCCTTCCCTACCTTGTCGATAGTTTCGGCAATTTTAGCGCCAATGTCAGCACTTTCGGCTGAAATAGTGGCCACTTGCTTAATCTCTTCAATTGAATTGATTTGCGTCGCCATCGCTTTAAGAGCCTCTACCACATCATTAGAAGCGTGCTCCATACCAGTGCGCACTGCCATTGAATTGAGTCCCATGGTGGTTTGCTTCAGCCCTTCAGTCACTAATGACTGCATAAGGACGGTCGCGGTGGTAGTTCCGTCTCCAGCCAGCTCATTAGTTTTGTTGGCTACTTCCTTAACCATCTCAGCCCCCATGTTCTCAAACTTATCTTTGAGCGTGATTTCCTTGGCGATAGAAACACCGTCGTTGGTGATCATCGGACCACCATAACCTTTATCAATAATTACATTGCGTCCGCGGGGACCTAAGGTTACCTTTACCGCGTTGGCTACTGTATCTACTCCTTTCTTCAGTTTTTTCTTTACGTCTTCGTCAAAAATTACTTCCTTTGCCATGTTAATTGTTAGTTACTAGCTTTTAGTCCTTAGTCCTTAGGAAATTTGCCGAAGCAAATTCTAAGCGCTACTAGCTAAGGACTAGGCGCTAACTGATAATACCCAGAATGTCCGATTCAGCGATTATCCAATACTCTTCTTTTTCAACATTCATCTTTTCACTCCAACTTTTGAAAATTACGCGGTCACCAACTTTTACCTCCATATCCATTCGTTTACCATCATCATCCCGCGCGCCCGGACCAGTCGCTACGACAACTCCTTGGTCGCTGCGCTCTTTGGCTGAAGCTGAATCAGGGATAATAATTCCGGAAGCTGACTTACTGCCAGCCTCTTCATCAGTAAGAGGACGAATGACAACTCGATCTCCTAATGGTTTGATTGTTACTTCTGACATAGGTCTTTATCGTATTAAATTACTTGGTTTTACAACCCTTTTAACTTTCCAAACAAAAGAAGCATTACACCTCCTTCGTGCGAGTGACATTATATGTCAATGCGGTATAGTGTCAAAAGAATCATGTTTCCAGGAGGAGAAAATGTCCAAGAAACTAAGCAATGAAGCACTCTTGTACCGAGCAGAAAAGTGGCTTTACAGAGGAGTACCACTTGGTTCGATGTTGTCTTTGATACCCTCATTTATTGGTCTTTTTATTTTTGATCTAAATGAACCTGTATCGTGGCCATTTTTGGTAATTCCGTTTTTCGGTCTCGTAATAATTTTTATTTCATTAACAATTACCGAAATTTGCCAACGTGAGCTACAAAAAGAAAAGTTCAAAAATACGGCTTTTAAAGTTTCAAAAATTAGCCGCGCGATTACTCGCGCGGCCATTTTTCTTTTACGTCTTTCAAAAGAATAATAGAAGTTAATTTGAGACTTGCTGGAGTGGCTAGAAATTACAGGAGCTGGAGCCGGGGGGCGCGACTGTTTGAGCGTTAGCGAGTTTCGCGCCCGCCGTAGTGTAAGCGACTTTATATGTCAAAGCACGAAGCATTCTCATCATTATTCACTTGCTCTCCGACCCCCTTTCTGGTATCATCGACCGCGATATGGAAACTTTATCGTCGGTGTTGCCGTACGTGCAAATCATCCTCTCCATCATTCTCGTGACTGTAATTATGCTGCAACAGCGTGGTTCTAGTTTGGGTGGAGCTTTTGGTAGTGACAACTACAGTGCAACATTCAATCAACGTCGTGGAGCAGAACTATTCCTCTTCCGCTTATCTATTGCCGTCAGTATTTTATTTGTACTCTCAGCGATCGCTTCCCTCGTTATCTAGCGACGGTTCCATTCGTGGTTACGTTTCATCTTTTAGTATTCGTATTCACTAGTTTCAGCACTCCTGAATCGGTTATTTATAGCGCATTTATTTATGGACAACCCATTTATCCCGAAGCGGGTCGCAAAGAAGCGACGCACGTTGGTAGAAAAATATTTTGAATTTATAGACAACAGACGCCCAAGCGACCGGTTTTTATTGTATTTATTTATTACTGCCCTGGTAATAAGTGTCTCTTTGATATTTCTTGATACCAATAAAGCCAACAGTGTAGAAACTCCAACCACCGGTGGAGAGCTCAAAGAAGGAATTGTCGGTTCACCTCGTTTTGTAAACCCAGCTCTCGCTATTACCCGAGCCGACCAAGACATGGCGGCCTTGCTCTTTGACGGACTACTTAAAGTGGGCGCTGAAGGCGAGCTGGTGCCAAATATTGCTAAATCAATCACCCTATCTTCCGATGCCACTGTCTACAACGTTGTTTTACGTGATGATATAAAATTTCACGATGGCACACCTCTAACTGCTGATGATGTAGTATTCACTATTGGACTAATCCAGAACCCCGAATTAAAAAGTCCCTTGCAAGGAAATTTTAATGACGTAGTCGTTGAAAAATTAGGTGACCATGAGATAAATTTTGTTCTTGAAGAACCATATGCTCCATTTATTGAAAACTTAACAGTTGGTATTCTCCCTCACCATGAATGGAAAGATCTATCAGTGGACCAAATACCCTTCAGTCAGCATAATACTGAACCAGTTGGTTCTGGTCCATACAGAATTAAATCAGTAAAAAGAAGCGTCTCTGGACTGATTGATGGATATACCTTGGAAGCATTTAAAGACCATATTCACTCGCCTCAAATCCAAACTATCACGATTTCTTTCTTTACTAACGCACCAGCCTTGGTGAGCGCAATAAAAGAAGGTAAAGTTGATAGTGCGACTGGCTTAGCTGAATTTACTGATGAAATTCTTACAGCTCGTTCTGACCTAACCAGCACAGAAGCACCACTCCCCCGAACGTTTGCTTTATTCTTTAATCAGAATAAATCGGCAGCACTACGACAACCGGAAGTACGAAAAATATTAGAAGCTGCTATTGATAGAGATGCACTCATAAATAGCGCTCTAGATGGTCACGGTGTCCCCGCCACTAGTCCGGTTCCAACTGGCTTTGAGATAAGTGACATCACAAGCAGTTCAACAAAAACGTCTGCTAGCAAGGAAGAATTGATAGCAAAACTTGAAGCTAATGGATGGAACAAAAACAGTGAAGGGATTTGGAGTAAAAAAATTGACGGTTCTGAAACCGAATTACGAGTTGATATTGCTACCGCTAACCTTCCTTTCTTGGCCGCTACGGCTGAATACTTGAAAAATGCGTGGGGAGAGATAGGTGTGCCGGTAAGTATTCGTCAATTTGAACAGTCTGACCTAACTCAGACTGTCATCAGAACTCGTGACTACGAAACACTTTTATTTGGAACTTCGGTTGGACGAAGCTTGGATTTTTATCCATTTTGGCACTCAAGCCAACGTAACGATCCAGGTCTTAATGTGGCTCTGTATGCCAACATTACGACCGACTCAGTGCTTACCAAAGCCAGGACCAGCACCAGTACTGAAGTTCGTGCAGATGCCATAAACACCTTTGTGAACGAAATAAATGACACAGTACCAGCTATCTTCTTGTTTGTGCCGACTATTTCAACAATTGAGCCAAAGTCGTTAACAAGAGAACCAGTAAAGAAAATGTCCGTGCCGAGTGAAAGATTCTCTAACATCGAAGACTGGTACATAAAAACTGAATCCGTATGGCCAATTTTTAATAAAAATTAACAGTAACCATTATTATTTGTACAACGTAAAAAATTACATTATGAACACAGAAAACACAAACCGAGCGAATAACAACCGAACACCCCGAACAAACAACAATCAGTCGCGTAGCAACAACCGCCAGCACAGTAATCGAAACCAAACTCGCGTCTCTGTTCGTGGCGAAGGACAAAACAGCACCCGCAAGAGAACTGGTCCACACGCACCGCGTAAAAATTCACCAGGTCACCAAGGTGGTGCTCGAAAGAATTCACGTAAGCGTTCACCACGACGTGATAATCGCCGCTCAATGACCAATCCAGCCCTTAGTCATCGCATGGCTCCCAACGACGACAAGGCTCCTATCCTGCCGGAAGTTACTGATGAGGATGTCGTACGTATTATCCCGATGTCAGGAGTAGAGCAAATTGGTCGTAACATGACCATTGTTGAAACAAAAGACGATATCATTATTTTCGATATTGGTTTTCAATTTGTGTCTGAAGAAAGTAACGCTCCTGGTATAAATTACATTCTTCCTAATACACAGTACTTGGAAGAACGAAAACATAAAATTCGTGCGTTAGTCATCACCCACGGTCACCTTGACCACATCGGTGGTATTCCGTTTGTGATGGAACGAATTGGTAATCCTCCAATTTACACTCAGTACCTGACTTCTCTTATGGTGTTGAAGCGCCAAGAAGAATTTCCCCACATGGATCCCTTCACTATAAATGTCATAAAAGAGGGTGAGTCTTTCACTGTGGGGAGCACTAAAATCAAAACCTTCCCAGTAACCCACTCTATTCCGGATGCAATGGGTATTTCAGTGATAACCAAACATGGAAATGTAGTTATTACTGGTGACGTAAAACTTACTCATGAGGACGGGAAAGTTGTCGACGAAGAAGCAAAGGCCTGGAAAGAGATTGGCAAAGATAACAATATTGCTCTAGTGTGTGACTCAACCAATGCTCACCAAGCTGGTTTCTCAGCTGGAGAGACTAATGTGTTGGCCAACTTGGATAAGATTGTACAAAGCGCCACCGGTCGTCTTATCATAGGTACTTTTGCTTCAAACTTCGAGCGTCTTTTTAGTGTTATTCATTCATGCGAAAAATACGGAAAAAAGGTGGTACTCGAAGGCCGTAGTATTAAAAATAGTATAGATATCGCTATCACGGCCGAACTTTTAAAGGTTGACCCTAAAACCTTCATTACCGCCAACGACATGGGTGATTACCCTGCCGACCGAATTGTGATTCTTTCAACTGGTGCTCAAGGAGAAGAATTTGCCGCCTTGATGCGTATGGCTACTGATAAGCACAAGTTTATTACCCTAAATGAGCGAGATACGATTGTACTTTCCTCTTCAGTGATCCCCGGCAACGAAATTTCAGTCCAGATGCTTAAAGACAATATTTATCGTCGCAACGTAAAGGTAGTGACGGTTCAATCAGCTGCAGTTCACTCTACTGGGCACGGTAACGCTGGCGAGTTAGTCTGGATTCACCAAACCGTAAAGCCGAAATTTTTGATTCCTGTGCACGGTCACCACTTTATGCTTAAAAGCCATATGTATGTGGCAATTGAAAATGGTTTTCCAAAAGAAAATATCTGTGTACCCGATAACGGCTTTTTGATTGATATCAAAAATGGTACAGACATGATTGTTCAAAAAGAAAAAGCCCCCCAAGAAGATGTGTATGTGGATGGCTTTACTGTTGGTACTCGTCAAGAAGTGGTATTGCGTGACCGCAAATCATTATCTGAGGATGGTATGTTCGTGATTATTGCGACTGTTAATTCCAAGACTGGAAAGCTACGGAAATCACCTGATATCATTTCGCGCGGTTTTGTGTACTTACGAGAAAACCAACAGTTATTGTCTGAAGCTCGTGTGTTGATTAAAAAGACCGTTGAAAAGAGCACCGAACATATGAATCCACTAGATTTGGATTACGTAAAAGATGAAATTACTGACAAAGTGTCTGGCTTCTTGATGCAAAAGACCAACAAGACGCCAATGGTTATTCCGGTGTTGATAGGGATTTGAGTAGCAATGAGCGCCAGCGACTATGTTCTCAAATCGTTCCGTTAGAGCTTTTCCAAGAAAAAGCTCGAGGAACACCATAACCGAACGATCATCAGTAAACTTAAAAAACAGCCGAGCAGCTCAGCTGCCGAGGTTGTTTACTTTTCTCATATTTAAGGTATATTTCACAAGAGAACCATTCCTCAAAGGAAGGAAGAGTCCGTGATCTCAATAAAACGCCAAATAGACGATGAGCAAGTTGAAATTATAGTCACAAACCCAAGCGACCTTCCTGAAGAATTACAGGAAGAAAGAAAAAACCATTTCAGCATTAGAGTACACTCGGAGAGTGGGAAGATTTGGTGTGTTTTCCCTTACTCGCGTGTAATAACAAGTCTGCTTTATAATTCTTTCAATCTTTTCCTAAGCAAGGATCCTTTAATCTATTATGAGAGAAACAGTAGCAACATTGTATTAACCACTAAAGGTGACCTGAGGAAGTTGGACTTTAAAAGCTTTGCAATGGATTTCGCTTCACAAATTGAATTACGTGAACCGATACCATATCGACTCATCGTGGACACAGATCATCCAGATCGTACCGGTAGAGTAATTATCATGTTCTATGATGAGAAAATGGAACTTATAAGCTTGATGTTACCAAATGAATCGTGGCGGCGCCTACCTTCACTTGTGGCAGGAATTCTCCTGACGAAAGAGCAAGTGCAGTCACGTATGAAGTACAAAATATAAATCACACCCGCCCCGAGTTCTGCTTGGGGCGGCTTTTCTTTTCCGGGGAAAAGAAAAGCCGCCCTTTCTTACTCTCACGGTACAATATATTCAACTATGGGTATGTTTCGCAAACATAATATTGGCCACACCGGGCACACCTCTCTAAAGTTTTGGAGCATATTTCCTCTATCACTTTTGTTTGTATTTCACGGTCTGATGGTGGCCTACATTAACTCTACCTACATGGAGCGCTATCTCTCACCTGAAGGCGTCGGCGCTCTCTATACCATTGGTTCTGCTTTAGCGGTACTAGCGTTTCTTTTTTTCTCGCACGCATTACGAGCTATAGGAAACGTGAAGCTGTCTCTTACCTTGGCCATTATTGATATTGCATCACTCGTTACTATGGGTGCGGCTGAGAGTAGTGCGACTGCAATTGTGGCCTTTGTTATTTTTTTAACAGTTAATCCTCTTCTCTATTTAAATATTGACATATTCTCTGAAGCTATCATTGGCACCGACGAATCTGGAACTGGCAGTAAAAGAGGTCTGACATTAGCTTTAATGAGTATATCTGCTACTTTAGCGCCGCTGGCTATGGGACTAATAGTAGACGGTACTGATAACCTCGAATCGGTATACTACTATGCCGCTGGGATATTTGTCTTTTTTATTTTCTTCTTGCTGTGGCGCTTTAAGGAATTTAATGATCCGGACTACAATCATTTTCATATGCGGAAATCTATCCATTGTATGTGGTTATACAAAGATATTCGAAATGTGATGTTTTCACATTTACTTTTGCAGATGTTCTTTGCGTGGGCCATTATTTACATACCACTGTATATGGCAACAGTGGTCGGCTTTGGTTGGGATGAAATTGGCTACATCACCGCCGTGGGTCTTTTTGCATATGTGGTATTTGAGTGGCCAATTGGCTTTATTGCCGACACATGGACCGGCGAAAAAGAAATTATGGCTGCCGGCTTTTTGGTTTTAGCGGTATCAAGTTCATGGCTCGCGTTTATGAGTGAAGCCAATGTGGTGGCCTGGATGATTTTAATATTTATCACAAGAGTCGGAGCCTCAATGGTAGAAGCCACCACGGAAAGTTATTTCTTTAAACATACAAACGGCTCTGATGCTAACACTATTGGTTTCTTTCGACTCTTGCGGCCACTATCTAATGTGTTCGGTGCTCTACTTGGTAGTGCCGCTCTATTGTACTTACCATTTAATCTTACCTTTATTGTCTTGGGTTGTATGATGCTACCCGGTCTCTACTTTAGTGCTGCGCTTAACGATACAAAATAAAACAGTCAGCCTGTAGGCTGACCATTTTCATTGATGCGTGATTTTCAGTCACAGATTTTACTTTTGGTGGTATTTTCACATGTTGTGAACCCGGCTTATCAATAAAGAAATGTTGTCCCTCACCGTACGAATTCATTTGTTTGGTCACTTTAGAATAGCCTCGAGTGTAAGCATTGCGTTCTCCTGTCTAATTTCCAAGTATATAATGTTGTCCCTTTTTGGCGATTAATTTTTCACTAATTAAATTATCTAGTTGGTGTCGAATACGCGCCGCAGTGAAACCCAAAGCAAAAAAGTCTTGTCTTGAGGCATGTGATTTTTTAGATAGAAATCTAACAATCGCGCCTCGTATCTCTCTGTCACTTCCCTTAAATGGTGATTGTTGTGCATGGTGTGAAGCCCGCCGACTCGGATTGGGATAGGCTTTCTTTAGGTACACTCCATAATCCATCAAAGCCGCATACCACTGGCGAGGATTTGAGTGATCAAGCGTCTTCGTTACTATTTTCATTAATTCTTTCTCACTCACGTCACAGGTGTTTGGAAAAAAGTGGTGTAGGTAGACACTGCGTATATTAGTTTCAATAATTGGTACGGGTGTATTGTACGCAAATGCCATCACCGCGCCAGCCGTATACGGGCCGACACCTGGTAAAGCTAGTAATTCTGTATAAGTGAGAGGCCATACACCATTATGTTCTCTGACAACCACTTTGGCACACTCATGAAGCATTTTTGCCCGACGGTTGTACCCGAGCCCCTGCCACTGTGTCAGGACTGCCGAGAGAGGCGCTGCTGCAAGCTGTCGTGTCTCAGACCATTTCTGTACAAAAGCCTCAAATTTAGGGATAACTCGCTCCACTTGTGTTTGTTGGAGCATTATTTCTGACACTGTAATCAAATATGGGTCTCTGGTCTCACGCCATGGCAAATGCTTCCGCCCATGTTTTGTATAGTAATCTAAAACAGTCGCCCTAAAGTTTTGTTCTTTTATGCTCATACACTCCCTACCACCGCTTAGGAATTACCAAAGCAGCGATTAGATACATTAAAGCCATTGGGAAAATGCCGGTTACAATAGTAATAAAAATACCGATCAGTCGTACTAGCACTGGATCAATTTCATAATATTCTGCCACTCCGCCTGCTACGCCCGACAGCACTTTATTCTCGTCGCTTTTATACAGCTTCTTCATAATATTAGTATACAAAATTGTAGCCCGACCGAACAGATGTTCGATCGGGCTACACATGACCCCTTCTACTTTGGTGCCGCTCTTAATACTGCCCACACAGCAGCTTGAGTTGCTGTTGGGGCAATTTCGAAGGCGATGGCAACTTTAGCAGCATCACGGCCAACAATCGGTATTGCTGCTATGTCGCCAGGTGACGTGCTGAGGTCTTCATAAAAGATCGAAATTTTGACCTTGAAAGCCCTGGCAATATCCCAGAGCCGAGAAGCTGAGACTCGATTAACACCCGTCTCATATTTTTGAATCTGCTGGAACTTGACGCCAACAATGGCGGCCAATTCTTGTTGGGTCAGTCCCCGAAAGTGGCGGAGCTGACGAATCTTTTTTCCTACGTGTACGTCCACTGGATGTTTGACACTTTTCGGCATTATTGTAGTCTCCTTTCAGATACTTTCCAACTAGGGCTACAATACAACAAAACTCTTAAATAACAACCTATAACTCATAAATCACATCCTTTCGCTCAACGACTGTCTTCCATTCCATTTGTTTTGCGTACTCATACAATCGCCGATTGGGGTTAAAACAAATTGGAGTATCAACCATCTCAAGCAACGGAATATCACCCTCAGTATCTCCCACTCCAATTGACCCTTCTTTGGTTACATTTTCTACATCAAACACTCGCTTCACAATGTTAGCTTTGTTCTGAATGTAATGCTCATCGGTTACTTTTCCTGTAAAACTATCGTTGGGGCCAATTTCATAAAATCGTCCGTACACTTTATCAAAGCCATAACCTTCACAAAATTCATCAAGAATAGTCTTGGGTGACTGCGAAATAGCTACCACATAATAGTCTTTAGCTTTTAATTCTTGTATCAAATCTCTAGTATAGCGATAGACCTGTTTACCGTGTTCAGCTACAATCATACGCCCAACATCCGCTAAGTCCCCATAGAAAACTCCTTTAATATTTTTAATGAAGCTTTTAATAACGGCCTCAATGTAGTCTTCATAACTACCCTCCCGGTTTTGCCAGGCTTCAAACTCTCTTCGATACGATTGTGTAGCTCGGGCTGGAAAAATATTTTCGTCAACCAGTGTTTCAACCAATTCAATCAATAAACTCGAGCGAAATACCGTTCCGTCTATATCAAAAAAGGCTGCGGGTCGTTTCATATCTGTTATTGTAGCAGGTTAAAACACCTAAGAAAATTGGATAAATATTGGCTTTAATTCTTGCCAGACTTCTTTACTCAACATACGCTCGTTGTAATACCCTGGCTCTGGAACACCGATTTCCGACAAACTAATTGATTCATCGGGAAACACTGCTTCAACATAAGCTACGTATCCTTCCTCCTCTGAGATATACTCCATAACCGAACCAGTTTTAGGACGAACAGAGAGATGTGCCCCTGACACTCCCTTGAATATTTTTTGCCATAACCCAGCAGTACGTGGGCGATCGTCAACTTTTGGTAACACAATACCTCGTGTAAACAATTTATAATAAATATATTCTTCAGGGTGGAGCGGTAATCCAGCCTCTTCGCCAAAAAAAACATCATTAATCATCAAACGTAAACGTTTGGTATTCTCTGAATCAGGACCACAATACTCTTTTATTACAAAATAAGGTCTAGTCTGGGACACACGAGTGGTTATATTGTCACGCAAGAGCCAACCAGGTATGTTGTGGTATGTGATATTCGCCCACAAACCCTCTTCACGTACAATTGTGACCAACGCCCCATATGGTAAAACCTTTATAACCGAATCAAATTCTTTCGTGTTTCTAATGTAAAGCGGTGCATCGTTTTTAATTACAGCCGCTTCGTTTGGTTCCAAATTCTTCTCTACAGTCAGGGCCAAAGGAATGTTTTTTTTATCAACAATTGGAGCGACTCGATTTTCTACCACGCTCTTTAACGTTTTAAACTCCGATTCATCTAAGTCCTCATTGCTATCTTCGACTAAAATCAAAGAATTTTTGGGTTTATCAATAATTTTACTGATTGGCGGTGCGATCAAGGCTGAAGTACTGGATTTTTGCATGAGTACACGAGCAAAAAAACGATACCAAAATCGATATAACCCAGTAGCTGCCATCCAGAAATAGTCCATAATGCATGAACTATATCACCAGAATAGTCTTAAAACTATTGACGACAACAATAGTTTTGTTTGCTATAAAAACCCTTATGAACGAATTGTTAGAAAAATACTTCTGAGTAACGCTCCAAAGACAATGAAGAAAAGTAACACGAGGGCGACAAAACCGATGACAGGAACCAACAGCATCGCTTGCAACACGACTGCCCCCAGTATGGTATAGACTACACTTAAATTAGTACTTTTGTTCATGTATGTACTGAGAAGAGTACCAATATAAATACTGGAAAGAGCACAAGAAACCAGCACGAGCAAAAGAAAAGCGAAGAGAGTGATTAAGCCAACCATAAACCCTAGCATGCTCGCTAGTGACACCACAATCAACATTGGGGTAATAATCATACCGGCCATACCAATCAAACCTGCCATACCAATATTTTGAGTCATGACCGGTAAAGCTCTTTGTAACTGTGAACGGAATAAAAGCTGTAATACTAAAGCACTAAACAACACAATTATAAATGAAATTATGTAGCCTTCGTATGACACTGGGGTCTCAACAGTAACGGTATTTTTTACAATCTCACCTACCACGACCGCGTTTTGGCTTCGCACAACTTCAGTGGCCGATAGATACCTGACATCACCTAATACCTCTGCCCTGTCACCAAGTGTCAATGAGCCCGTCTTCATGTCAATTGATTGTCCAACATGAGAATCAATTCTCACACTGTCGGCTGTACCCATAACCGACCCTTCGACATCACCAAGCACTTGCAATTCACCACCAAAAAATAGGACATCGCCTTTAATGTCAGCGGTCGAAAGAATCTTAAGCAGCCCACCAAACACCACTACATCACCGCCAACATTGCCGGCAATAACGACTTCACCACCAGCGACACGGACATCATCGGTGACTGAAGCATGTACTTGAGCTGAACCCGCTACTACAGTAAGATCACCTTCAATTATTCCATTATTGGTAAAACTACCAGCCACTGTATACAAATCACCTTGAATCAAGCCGGAGTGAGAAACAGTACCACCAGACGCATAAAAATCACCAGCCACTATCTGATCATCCGCTACACTCACTGTCTCTCCTGTTCGGAGTATTGTAGACGCTGAGACAGAGAATGGTATCAATACTGCAACAAAAGCTATTATTGTAATTTTTTGGGCCAATGTATTCATAACGTAGATTTATGGTTTAGTATACAGAATTTCGACCAAAAAACCATTGCCGGATTAATTTTTAAGACAACCCACTAATGAACTAGCTTCTGTAAAACTAGGTGCTGAACCGGTTATAATTTCGTCTAGTCGAGCCGCGCCCAACTTAGTTTCCGCACAGACTTTCATCTCAGCAGTGATAGTAATATTCTCGCCAAAACCAAACGTGGTTAAAATTGATTGTTGAGCCTCGGGTAGACTCGATTTTTTGATTATTATTGGAGCGATTTCTTGTATATACTCTCCTACTGAAGTAGAGCCCTCTTTCATAGTCTCTACATTTGCTCCATTTTTGTCTAGTGTTTCTTTGGTTTCATTTAAAAAATCTGAACCCGTATCTTGAGTCTTTTGATATGCTGAATCAAGACGGTTTTGAGCATCTTGTATAGGAGCCAAGACTAAAAAATACCAGACAATCACCGCCGTCAGTAAAGCCACTATTAACAAAGAAAGTGTCAATAATATATACTTTTTAAGTTTACTCATACTGATTGTGCATACTCAACCGGTGACTGCAAAAAAGTGATAATCAAAAGTCCGAGCAAAATAAACCCAATAGCAGCTAAAAATAACACCAACCGGTCTCGAGAAACCTCATATGTTCCTTCGTGCCAATTACGCACAAATAGGAAAGGAAAAATAAATCGTAAAAAACGCATCATGTACCTATAGTACCTGACAATTACTTTTCCCTAAAGAGGGTTTTTCCCTTGTCCCACATTTCGTTGTGACCTTGTAAGTGCAGCCAGTACCACCATTCCGCGCCCCAAAGATATTGCTTCTCAAAACGAGTGTCTTTGGCATACGTAAGAATATCTTCAAACTTTGCCAAGTCCATCCGTGAGTACTGAGTTTCTATATCTACTTCAGTTACTGGTTGTAAGAGCCATGGTTCAGCCGAAAGTTCAATCAACATGGTTTCCTTTTTGCCAAACAAAAGAGCCATCGTATTGGCTTTCACCCGATAAAACCATGGTGGTAAAATTGACCGGAATTGTCCTAGTTCAGGGTTCCAAAAATGCACGTATACACTCGTCCCAAACGCATCACCCGCCCGGTATGGACCAATCCAAGTACCGAGATTGCCACTATCGGTCACTAAAAGTGGGCGCGAACTATCTAGTGCTCGCATAAATTCCACTTCAGCTTTAAAAAATTTTTTATCAAACTCGCCACAATGTTCTTTAGCAAAAACTTCTAGATATGGTTCGTTTTCTACCTGCCAATATTTTATGGCTGGATTATCTTTATACCGCTCTACCACCGCTTGCATGTACGTGAGAATTTCTTGCTGTTGTTCGTTCCATGTCATTTCTTGTGCCCACGCAGGAACATGACACTCTGGCCATCGAGGCAATCTCCGACCAACAGCTAAAATAACATCGGCGCCGGCCGCCTCAGCTTTAGCTAATTGGTAGTCCATCTCTACCCAATTGTATTCATCCTTTTTAGGTTCAATCATCGGCCAATGGGCAGCCAAACGTAAGTGTCGCACCTGAAGTTCGTCGATAATAGCGTCGTAGGTCTCCAGCCAATCAAGACCAAGTTCATTGGCATACATAGTATTGAAAGACATACCATATTGGATTCTCTCTGGCTTTTTCTTGAGAGACAGGACAAAAACTATCACCAACAGAATAATGACCAAGATGACCAATTTTTTCAAACAGCTTTTAAGGCTACACATCAACAAATAATATCACAAAGCCGATCGCGATTACGGCTACGTATAAAGCTTTACGGAAGATTGTCTTAGCATCTTCATCATTTTCTCCAGCTGTAATTGGCGTGAACTTACCAACGATTACACCGAGAAAGAGAATAAATACAAATTTCAAACCATCAGTAGCCTGTACCACTGATACTTCTCCTAAGTCAGTAGCTTTTAAGAGCAAGAAAGCGGCCACTCCAGCCAGAACCTTAGTGTGTAAAACCAAAACTCCTGCCCTTCTAGTAGTGTTTTTGGTTTGTTCTTTAATTTTTTCAAAATAAACCGGCACTAAAAGTAAAGTAAGCGCAAAAACTACAAAACTTACTCGAGTCCAAAAAAAGCCATCGTCAAAATTAGTCTCTAAAAACAAACCTTTCATGGTTATATAATGGAGAGCAAAGAAAATACCACTATGTAAGGTATTTAAAAACACTTTTACTTTAAACCGACCAGTTGATACTAGTAATGTTCCAGTAGACAGAAGGGCTACTCCCCAAATGAAATTCTGTGTCAAATTACCGCCCAAAAACAAATAGGTCATTCCAAATGACGAAACGGCTGATACAGCGCCCACCACCGGCATAACATCGGATGCATCAGCATGTTTAAGGGCGTCGTACATGGACACCAACGCAAAGAAGAAGGTATAGGCCGCCAAGAGCGACATCCCTACTACCTGAATGGTGGGAGATTTAACGTTATCAAAATTTGGTAAACCAAGTTCGCCCAAACCGGGTATGAGACTGATAAAATACACCACCACCCAACCACCGGTTACTAAACACGAATAAAAAGCATAGACAAAAGGTCGCGGCAACACCCGTTCGTCTGACACAATGAATTTATCTAAAATCGCAACAACCGCGTTAAAAAATTGCGCTGTGGCCGCGAGGAATAACCAGGTCATATAGTTATTCTACCTTGCTGTACTTCTCAATAAGCTCTTTATACACCCACGCGCTGGGGCGAATTTTACGCTCCAAAGTTTCGTAATCTATTTCTATCAACCCAAATTTTTTCTCAAACCCGAGTGCCCACTCGTAGTTATCCATCAAGGACCAGTACATGTGACCATGGACATCTATTCCTTCTTTGAGAGCTCGTTCAACACCCTCAACTTGTTTCGTAATGTACTCAGCGCGATCAGAGTCGTCATCATCAGCAATACCGGCTTCGGAAACATATAGAGGTTTATTATAGCGCGACATAAGAGCCAAGGCTTCATATATTCGTTCAGGAGTATAATTCCAACCCATATCTGTTTTTCTATTCGTTAACTCTATACCATATTGTGAAGCTTGATAAAAATTTACACCGATTTCATCAGTATATCTATATACTCGACGTGTAAACCTATGATTTTGAAAGAAATTACTAAGTACTGCATGAAACTTATTTACAAAACCTTTTGGAATTAAATAAACATGTATATGTTTAACAAAACCAACTTTTGCATTCGGCTGGATATTTTTGATTCTTTTATAAGCAAGAATATGTGCTCTAGAAAGGTTCTTAACCACTTTAAAATAATTTAATAAAGTTAATGCCTTGGAACGTTTTTTTATAACTTTGCCAGTATAACTTCTTTGCCACGGTTTTTTACTAACTTTAAAAGGTGGCCACTCTCCATTGATCCAACCTTGTGTAGCAAAAACATTCGGTTCATTCATGGTAGAAAAATGGTCGCACAAATCCCCAAGTTCCGACGCGACAAAAACTGCATACCGAGCAAAAATTTCTGGTGAATCCTTTCTTTCGAATCCACCCGACTCCGAGAACCATAATGGCTGGGTAAAGTGCCAAATAGTTACGAAAGGTTTAAGGTTGCGCGCCTGAAGGGTGCGCAATACCTCCCGATAGTGTTCAATTGCCTCTTTATTAAACGTACCCTCTTCTGGTTCGATTCTAGCCCATTCTACGGAGAAACGATGAGCAGTATGACCAAGTTCTTTAGCAAGATCAAAATCAGCCTCGAAGCGATGGTAGTGGTCACAAGCCCGGCCACAGGGCGGCACTCGTCCTTCGCGCGCGGCCTTCGCCCAATCACAATTTTCTATCCCACCTTCTACCTGATATGAAGCCGTGGCTGCGCCCCAGTAAAAATTCTTCGGAAATTTCATATGCTATATCGCTGCACCTTACAGGTGCTGTACACCTTGTCTATATTTTGTTTACTTGCGTCACAAAATATTAGGCAAGGTCTTGCGAAAGCGTCCCACGCTTTCTCACCCCAATAAAAATCTTTCGGAAATTTCATGTTGGTTAGTATAGCAAATTATAATTCAAGGTTTTTGAAGGCAGCAGGGGCCAAATATGTGTGCCACTTTTTATAGAGTGTGGTGGTGGCAATGACGTCGCGAGTGTTGTAAGTGGCGATATCGTGGAACTTTTCCGTACGGAAAAGTTCCGCGACATCTTTACCGCTAACCCCTTCTTCTTTAGAGCTTTTAATCCCAAATGTCTCACAACACGCTCCGAGTGAAGGTTTTCTGCTCATGGCTCCATAGTAGGAAATTTGATCCTGTAAATCGACATGGAAAGCAGATTTTTGGCGCAGTAAGTAACGGTGTTCCATCAAGTCTTTGGTGAGTGGAATTTCATGAACAACAGAGCGAATATTTATAAACGGCACGTCAAATCCACGGCCAGCGAAGGTCACAAACACATTATAGTCGCGGGCACCTGCCCAAAAATCTTCGAGCATTTGCTTTTCTGTTCTTTCTTTAAGTACAAATCCTTCATAGGACATTTCAACACCATTACCGTCACCTTGGTAATACACCGCTCCTTGTTGACGTTCCAAGTCATACACGCCGATAGCTACTATTTGCCCAGTAAGTGGCGACAGCCCACGAGTATCTTGCTCTTCCGAATTGGTAGTTAAAAACGGCTCGTCAGAAAGAGGAGCCGTTTCAATGTCGAAAATAAGTGTTGCCATACCTAACCAGCCAAAATCGGCTGTTGTGGTTCACTCATAAAACAGCCGAGAATAAAGTTTTCATTAGACCGAAGGTTATATTGATACCCAGTCGCTGTCGTTTGTCCTCCACACGTATCTAATTCTGTATTTTCTGCAGGACCATAAATTGGATTACCATCAAATGCATAGCCGACCAACGTTGTCGCAGCATATCCTTTATACAAAATTACATCGTTGTTGTGTATCAAACGACCGTCTTTTGTGACCCCAATATAACCACTAGTTAAACACGATGGTTCTGTGCGGAGAACTGGTCTCACCGGGAACTGCAGCAAAGTGACTGGTGGTTGCGCAACAGTACCAGAAGCTGTTTGTATAGCCGGCTTCTGTTCAACAACAACCCTCGCTCCTTCTCGCTCCACTACACTCACTTCTTTGGGCCAATTAGCCGCTAATTGAGCTTCAAGAACAGTGGCATCACACCAAATTATTTCTCTATTTGTTGCATCATTATTTAAGTCTTCTTGGTCATTTTTCTCTTGATCAGTTTCTGCCACTACTGGCTCAGGTACGACAATCGTATCAACCCGCCTGGCCAACTCTTTTTTCATCATGGCCACAAATGAATCTCGACCTTCCTTTTGTGGGATAATTGCCGTTTCAGGAACCACTCCAGCACCCTCAGACACTGCCACATTAGCCGACAAGTTCATCGCTGGAGTTGAACCAGCGTGTAAATACATCTGGGCACTAGTAAAAAACAGCCCAATAAAAAGAAGTACAAAGGCAATAATTACATTACGGGTCCATCTCATAATTGGCTCTATTGTAGCAAAAAACCGGGCTAATCGCCCGGCTTTTTGCTACTAGGTGTTAAGACTAGTAGTCGTCATCACTATAGTCATCGTCTTCTTCCACCTCTTCCTCGTCTTCAACTCCATCATCTGACATATCATCGAAAAGATACACCATACGAATTGTCTTATATTTATAAACTGTCCTAGTAGAGCTAGTCCAGTCCGTAAATTATATACCTGTTTTTAAGGTTGTGAAGGTGTCCTATTTATTTTTTTAACGGTCTTTTTGGTAGTTGAATTATTAGTATTTTTATTAGACATCTTAATATCTACCATTTTTTCTATTCGTCTAATGTCTGCCAAAAGTTTTGACCTCTCTTCATTATAGAGAAACAAATTAAAAATAGATTTACCACCATTTTTAGAATAATATGCTCGGTCACCAACTTTTTTATTTATGGTGATACTATGAAAAGACTCTACATCCTCTAATTTTTTTATGCCTTTCATTTCGGAAATAACCCCTTCACTTTCAGCAAACCACTTAATTGCACACGCGTAGCCTTTGCATTTTTTTGGAATGACTGGTTTCTTAGGAACCCGAACTAAGATATCATTTTTTATATGATCAATATCACAACTCAAACTATGTAATGTATGTCGAAATCCTCCCATGCGTGGTCCAACTTCAATAATTTTCCATTCATCATCAATCTTCATCAACTCAGTGTGTGCAGTCACACTTCGAAGACCGAGCGCATGAATTGCTGTTTCAGCAGCTTTTTCAGCCATTTGCGCTGTTTCTTTTTTGAGCGCAGTGGGTGTCATTTGCTTATAATTATAAAAATCATCGTGACCTATATTTCTACCAGTCACTACTCGTACAAGTGGGCAATGATATACCTTTCCTCGACTATTGACATAGGAGTCAATCGAGTACATATCACCGTCCATATACTCTTCGGCAATAATTTTAGGTGTCTCCGTCCTGTTGCCACTTGCATACAAACCTTTAATCTTTCTAAACATTGTCTTAAGAGTTTTTTCAAGTTCTTCCTCATGATAACAAATAGATACTAACAGACTAGCACCTAAATTTGTTGGTTTTACTATCATTGGAAACTTAACTTTTTCGGCGACACGTTTCCTTTCTTTTTTTGAATTTTCTTTAACCCAAGTAAATCTGGGAGTATTTTTTTTGTCGAATAAATTAAAACGCTTTCTCATCTCATACTTATCAGTTGCCCAGCGTAACGACTCAGTTGAGGGTGTCCTTAGGTATGGAACATGTGGAATTATATCAGCAAAACGAGTTATATGATCATCAGAGCCACACGTTATAGTCAATAGATTATCTTGATAAGGCATCAAGGCTGAAGCTATTTTCCACGGTTTTGAAAAATCAAACTCAAGTACAGTAGCGATTTTATCGTATTTACTATTTCTTCTAATACGTGAGTCCCACAGGAGTATAGGCTTTATCGGAACCCCAATCTCAGCAGAAAGAACTTCCAGACTACGTAAAGTCCCTGGAGGCATCATCATTACAAAAGCTACAAGGTTTTTAATTTGTTTTTTACTCATACGTGAGATGATAATATTGACCTAGAATTAAACAACATACTACATAAACTAGACTTTATTGCAAACCAACACAATTATGCATAAAAACAATTCTTGACAGAATATTTGGAGAAATATTTATCAACTATTATGCTACACTAACAAAATTCAATATAAATCGGTTACACACAGCTATGATAATAAAGTATCCAAATAAAATTGCTTGGCGAAAGCGAATCATGGAGGGTGAAAATTTTTTTAAAGGGAAGAAACAAGTTCGCCTTACTAAACTTCTTGGTAACCTTGATGCATACACGATTACACATCGTTTTACAGTACCTGACGAAAAATTTTTTGAATGGTTTTGTCCTGAATATGAAAAAATGATTAGTGCTAAAGATAACGCGCTTAACATCAATGTTAAGAATTACAGTATTCAAGATGACAATAAACCAGCAAAACGAATGGCTTTGGAAATTTATAATAATGACATTCTGATAGGTGCTACACTATTTTTCGATTGTCGTTTATCCGCGAACATTGCTTTTAAAACATACAAAAATAAATGGAACATCGTTGGTCCGCAAATTGGACCGTCTCTGTATAGTGAGTATTTAATATACGAATGGGCTAAAGAGCATAATAAGAAATTTGTATCTCTTGGTGTAGATAGAAATCCATATGGTCCAAACGCAAGTATTGGCTTAGCTTCATACAAGTTGTCTGCTGGGTATTATCCCAAACAACCGAAAAAATGTGTTTTACTAGAAATGGACACTGACACCATTTTTTCTGATACTCTAATATTTAGTACAAATGACACTGAAAAAAAACAAATTTTGAAAGCTACACTTATTACTACTAACCCAAAAAATTATGAACTTTTGTTAAAGCAGAGTAAAAATATTATCCAAATTGATACACTAGCATTATAGATTTGGAATTATACCAAGCTCAATCATCGCTGTGGTATGCAATTGATTTGTTGGATCAAATTTCCCCACTAATAAATACTTCAACCATTCATGATTATTTTTTAATAACGAGTGAACAGCAATGTTTCCATCACGATAACTACATTGTAATGTTAAAAATGCACCTGGGATTTTTCCATCAGTACCTTTGAACAAGTGCGCACAAACACCAAATGCAACGTTCTTTGCATTCACCTTTTCATTACTAAAGTAAATAGTATAAAAATCAAGCATAATTTCGAAAACCTCTCTGAAAGTTCTAGGTATGCCGCCCCGATCTAGTCCCATAGCAATCCCAGCAGCAAAATAGGATTTGCCATTGGAATAATCATTCGCTCCCTTAACCAATTGTTCACGATATGTAGCAACGCCCTCTTCCCCTTTTAGATACGCATGCAAACCCACTGACAAAAGCTTTAGTTTCGAGGATAGACCATTTTCATATCTCAAAATATGAGTCAACTCATGAGTAATTAAAGCATCAATATTTCGACTCGTTAAAACACTTTCGGCTCTTCTTGAACTTAATGCTGTATCGTTTGGAATAATGACTCTTTTTGTGTTTGTTTTAACTACAAAATTTGATCGGCTCTTATGCCCATCAACTAGGCGCCATTGTGTCAAACCTAATTTTTCAAAAGCTTCATAAAAACGCTTTTTGATTTCATTTCTATCAGTCACCAAATTACCTTCATCTGGGATCGAAGGTCTAATATTTAGATTATTAATAGTGCTAGCTGGTACTGTGTCAAAAATACTTCTTAGCCTGTAATATGCTTCTTTATTTCGTATTGAAAGTGGCGCAATAGTGAGTCTTTCAGCTAAGACAGTACATGAATGATAAAAGGTGTCTGGTTTTATTTTACCAAAGACTTCATTTGATAACTCTGTGAACGATTCAGCATACTTTTGTTTATCATTCTCCGCACTTATAAGTAACGCTGAGTTTCTCACTAAATTTATCAGCATTACTTTTTCGTCAATCTTTTTAAAGTATAAATTTTTAACAATTGGAATCGTATCTGAGCAGGATGCAATGTCTGATCTAAGTTGCTCTAATGTATCTAATTTGTATGAAAAATTACTGTCCTCAATATTATGGTATTTAAAATCCGGACCGACGCCCGTCCCATTTAAAAAGGCTTCTCTTGTAGAGTTATAATCATACAAAGTGAAGCGCGCAGGAACACCGTCCTGAATTTTATGCAAACGCTCAAACCATTTTTCATCAAACGCTTCAGATGGTGTTTGGTTTGTTAGATTCACAATTAAAAACTAAATTCAACATCGGTAGCAGCAGTGGCCTCTACCTCATCTGGTGCTGTTACGCCTATAGCGACTTCAATTTGTTTCTTAAAATCATCAAAGGTAGTAATTTCTATTTTTTCACCATTTAAGTAAAATGTTGGGGTGGCACTAATTTTAAGAACTCGTCCTTCGCGCATATCATTTTGAACCGCCTCCCGTACGACTGATGAATTAACATCACGGTTAAATTTGTCTACATCAAGACCCAGCTCTTCAGCATAGCTGGAAAATAGATTTTTAGGATTGATATTTTGACTCCAATTTTTTTGACGTTCAAATAGAATATCGTGCATTTCCCAAAACTTTCCTTGTACTCCAGCCGCTTCAGCTACACGAGCGGCTAATTCTGCGCTAGGGTGAATTGAGATAAGCGGAAAATGATGGTACTCAAATCGAATCTGATCCCCATACTCATCAATAATATTGCTAACCACCGGTTCAAACTGCCCACATGCCGGACACTGAAAATCACTGTGTTCTGATAACACTACAGTTGCTTCAGGATTGCCCTTTACTTTTTCTTGTAGAGTGATGACTTCATCTGTTCCTCCACCTTTCACATTTGAATACACTAAAGCCCCGCCCAGCAGAACAATAAAAGAAACAGCAATAATAACCAGTGATGATTTTTCCATAAAACTCCGTTATATCGTTAATCCCATTACTATACCAAACCCGGTCGCGTTTCTGAAGTATTTGGGTATACTTGCTGTATATGTCAGGAATAAGCGCAGTAGTGAGAAAGTTTATGTACAGCGTCAAAGGTGTAATACACGCTACCGTAAACGATACTGGTTTCCGAGCTCAGTTGTTAGTTGGTATACCGGGTTTGGTGATTGTTTGGTATTTGGCCCGCCCTTTATCCGAAATTGATATAGTTTTAATTACCTTAGCTACCATGCTAGTACTTATAACTGAATTGCAAAATTCAGCCTTTGAAAGTGCTCTTAATCACCTTCACCCTGAAAAACACCATAATATAGGCCACAGTAAAGATATGGCGGCGGGAGCCGTCCTGTTATCCGCTGTTTTTGCTTTATTAATTGCTGTGGTGGTTGTTTGGTTTTAAGTCTTTTTGCTATTGTGTTATTCCCTAGATATGCTTTAATTCTCTGCAAGACCGGCGCCTCCTAAGTTTAGTCGATTTGGTGGTAGGTTAGTTAACAATAAAAATCAATCCAATGACAGGAACTATCGCACGACTGAAGGATCAGGGTTTTGGCTTTATCAAGCCAGCTGAAGGAGATAAAGATATCTTCTTTCACGCTAACTCTCTTCAAGGCGTAACTTTCGAGGAACTCCAAGAAGGTGATGCAGTGTCTTTTGAAGTTGAACAAACTGAAAAAGGACAGAACGCTACAAACGTTCAACGAGCATAAGCTTTACGCTAACTCGGACCAATACAAGAAGCGCGGGCTACGCCCGCGCTTCTTTTATTGTTTATACATTGTATATTTATTATCTATCTCCTTGTATTCTTTTTAAACCATTCATTTTGTGCACACCTCGATGTTCACCAAATCTGCCTGTATGCTCACCTCGCTCAATTCCAAGTTCGGTCATTATAGCGTGTGCTTCTTCAAACTTACCTTCTGCCATTAATTCATGTGCTTCCACAAACTTAGTAAACTCTTCCTTGGTGGTAATGTGTTCGGCTAAAGGGCTATCAACAATAGCTGTCTTGAAGGCTTCATAGTCGTTATTCTCAACAGCGTCCTTAATAGCGTCTCGCATTTCCATACGATACTTATGCATGGCACTACGGATTTCGTGCATAGTCTTTTTGTCAATATCAGCCTCTTCCAACACTGTTCTTGCTGCATCAAAATCACCAGACTCTCGCAGCTCATGAGACTCTTCCAAGGCCTCTATTTGGCTCGTGGTTAAGTTAACGTTTATTTTATCTAATATATCGCCGTTAAAGGCACTGACCCCGGTAGCGCTTACCATGAAGGCAGCCATGGGAATCATAATGTGTTTTATCATGTGTTGAATATATTTAAGCGTTAAGTAATTTTATAATTGCACAATATAGTTTGGTGAGGCCGTTAGGGCAGAGTAGGTACATGGTCTTGTAGATAAACATGTGAGATGTCCTAGCACGCCCCTGGTCTCGTTATTTATTACAAACGTTACCAAGTTTTATTACAATTTAGATTCTAACTCATCTTCCTCTTTGAATATTTTTTTCTCAATTCTTTCTATTGGTCTAAACATCTTCCTTAAAAATGGCTTTACCCCGAAAGCTTGAATTTCGTTATTAGTTATTGGGCCATAGACTATCACTTGATCACCAACCTGAAATACAAAGTTGTTTGGCTTTTTGGTGGACTCAGTAACAATCACGCTTAATTCCCCTTTCACTCGCTCGTCTAAAAGAAAGCCATTTTCATTAATAATCTCAATTTCACCAATATTAATTCGCTCATTTGGTGTAATTCCGTAACCTTTATATACACCACCAACTATTGGTAAACGACTTTCGACGGAACGCTGCATAACCAAGTCATGAAGACCGGTTTGAGAAACTATAAACGTCCCTAATATTGTGAACCCAACTATCCCAAACAGTGTATACATTAATGGCTTACGATAACCGAACGAGTATCGGTTAACTAATACTTCAAGCAATAGTATAAAGACTGCTGCAATCAAGATAAGAAGCCATGGTAGTGCGAACAAAAATTCAACCAAGCCTTGAAAACCAAAAGCAGGAATCATGATAATACCCGAGGTAGCTAGTGCAAAAACTATAAAACTAACCAAATATACTAACCACAGCGTGAGAATACATATACCAACTATGGCTAGAAAACTTTTTAAAACAAAGTGCCATCGGGGTCGCATCGCCACGTCTCCGTGTTTAATTTTATTTAAAACTGTTTCTTTTACATTATTCATAGTGTTTTTTAGTATACAAATGTTTTAATTTTTCTTTTCCTCGATTAATTCGAACACCGACCGTCGTAACCGGGATATGAAGTACTTCAGCAATGTCTTGATAGCTTAACTCTTCATAAAAAAACAACACCAGCGGTTCACGATACTTACCATCAAGTTCAATTAAAAACTCTTCCATTATTTTTTTAAGTTCCGCTTGCTCGGTGGGGCCGTCAGTGGTCTCGGAAGAAACAACAAACGGTAAAATAGTATCTGGATCAAAAAAGCCAAGTGGTTGGCGTGTCTTTTTCCGCAACTCGTTTACAAACTCATTATGAGCGATGCGATATATCCAGGGCGAAAAACGCTGAGTGGCATCAAATGATTGAATGTGGGTGTAGGCCTTAATAAAAACCTCTTGTACTATGTCTTCGACATCCTCCTTGGTGTTAAGGAACTTACGGCCGTACCGTTTAAGCTTATCTTCATAACGCTCAATCAAAAAACCGAACGCATCCGAGTCGCCAGCCTGTACGTGTATGGCAATCGTCTCATCCGATTCTTGCTGCATTTACTAATAATACATCTAAAATTAACTTTTATTACAAAAAAGCCCGGCGCCAAAGGCGCCGGGCCACACCCCTCTAACTACCTCGCTACATTCTTATTCTCAAAGTAACTAAACAAAGCTTTTACTCCGGCCATATTTTGAACCCATTCGATTGATTGATAACTCTTTAATTCAACCGTAATCGCTGGAATACCAATGGAGGCTAACCAACCTTCAGCGTCGCCAGTGATGGGATAAGCGGTAAAAGCCGGAACAGCACCGTACCCGGCGGCATTGGCGTAGGCATCCATGATGGCAAGAGTTTCTGGTAGTGGTCCAGATTCACACTCTGAAGCGTAGACATTGTTGGCTTGTGAGTGCCAAAAGACAACCGCGTCTGGTGTATTTGCCAAAACATAGTCTCGCAGAGCTGCTGCTTCTGGCTCAGAGAATGGCGCTGTCCCAGCACTCACCGGATCACCACGCCAGGTACTTTGTGGTGCCCACTTACAATCAAAGTTTCGGTTGAGATCCACATAATTCTTATTGAAGCGACCATCAGCCACCCGAGTGGTTGGGTCGGTGATGTCGGTGGCCGCGAAGCGGCCACCGGTACCGGTCACCATCGCCAAACCATCAGGGTTGATTGACGGAATTACCGCCACACGCACCCCTTCCGGTATCATGTCCAAATTTTCTCCCAAATAATCTATAAACTCGTACGCCAAAAGAGCACTGTTCCACTCATACCCACCGTGCATACCACCCACAAACAGAATCTCAGTCTCCCCGTTACCAAATACGTACGCTGAAATATCTCGCCCCGCTACCGAATGTCCAATGACCGAAATTTCAGGGTACGAAGGAGTGGGTTCTTCATCAACTACCGGTGTTTCATCAATTACCGGCGGTAACTCTACTTTAGTTTCTGGCCAAAAGAATATCGCTAATCCGACCGCTAACAAAATGGCTAAAAGCGCCCCAATTACAAACTTCAACTTACTCGGCATAATGATTTAACACCGCTTCAATTCCCTTCACGTTCTTACTCCACTCTGTATCGGTGTGAGTGGTCAAAAGAACGCTTATGGCCGGAACACCTTCCTTAGCCAACCAATTCACCATGTCACCAGTAATCGCATAGTAATCAAACTCTTCGTATCCTTTATAGCCTGAAGCTTGGGCATAGAGCTTGGTTAGTTCTTTCGTTTCAGCAGACACGCCGTTCTTACAACTAGAAGAATACACACCACCGGCGGCACTATACCAAGTTATGACTGCCGCTGGCTTACGGGACTCAATATAACCACGCATGGCATCGGCTTCTGGTTCTGAAAAAGGTGCGCTTCCCCCACTCACTGTTTTATTCTGCCAGGTTCCTTTTTCCTGCCATTCACAATCAAAGTTTCGGTTAAGATCAACGCCGTTAGCGTTAAATCTTCCTTCTGTAGTATTTCCCTTTACATCAGTTGGTGAAAAGTAACCAAGTTTGCCAGTTACTTTCTCAAGCCCATCCGGGTTAAGGACTGGTATGACGCTCACCTTCACTCCATCCGGAATTGTGTCTGGATTAGCTTCTAGATAATCCATGAGTTCATACGCCACAAGCGCAGTGTTCCAAGAGTAGCCACCATGAATACCACCTACAAACAGAACTTCGGTATCACCAGAACCAAAGTGATATGCGGTTAAATCATTACCATCAACTGAACGTCCAAAAACAGTTTTCGTTTCATCAATAACTTCTGGCAACGGGTCGGCACCGTCACCGATACCCTCATCTGGTTCAACTGGCAAAACGTCACCAGACATTTCCGAACCAGAACCAGGGGTTTTGTTGTCTACTTTGGTAGTTTCAGAAGACTTTTGTAATACGTAATACACTCCAAATCCAAGCGCTAATAACAAAATAATTGCAATAATGGTATTTTTCATATACCTCTATTGTATAGCTATAAACCATAGTTGGCCAATGTTGCTTAATTAAGCGTACGCTGAGCCATACTTGTCTGCGTGTTATACTTCTGTTAGAAAATTGAAAATCTCGGGAGAGGTAACATGGAACTTAGTATCACCGTTGCTGCAACCTTAGTGGTTGGGTTAATGTACGCATCAATCTTTGAGTGGGCAGTGCATCGCTATATCATGCATCGTCCAATCGGGTTGCTCACGTATGCCTACAAAATGCATACCAAAATACACCATCATGTTTTTCAGGCGGATGAAAGTTATCATCTCAAAAATCCAGAAGACATATCCAAGATTCATATGCTGTGGTGGTCAGGGGTAGTGGTCATTCTGGGTTCAAGTCCATTTACTTTGATTGGTTTTTTCTTAGTATATCTGGGTTTTGTGAGTACTGGTTGGTCAATTATAGTTTCGGGTGTGGTGTTGTCTTTGGGTTACTACGCCTCATACGAATATCTACACTGGTGCATGCACTTGCCGAAAGAACGACGACTGGAAAAATCTCGGTTATTCCGCCGAATAAACGGTCATCACATATTGCACCACAAGTACATGTACAAAAACTATAACGTGGTACTTCCCTTTGCTGACTGGTTGTTTGGTACCCTTATTCTTCGTGCCAAAAGAAACTTCAATCAAGTTAGAGGTCCGTCCGTACCAGATGTTCAACCACAAAATGTACCCTAACCACCCCCTCTTGAGCTAACGCTCAAGAGGGGTAAATATATTTTCATTCTAAAAAAGTGTCTCGGGACGAACATCAACCACACGTACCTACAACACCGCGTGTACCAAAATCATTATGACAACCATAGCCACTACATAACCAGCCTCAACCATAACAGCATAGGTACTTTTTTGTGCAAAGAGACCATTAGTTATTATTAAAACTGAGGTGGTCGAGGCAATAAGAATTGCTAACATGAGCGAATCGGTAGTAGCTGTAATACCAATTACCCACGCCAACATAAAAGTACCGACAGCTTGGGTAAGCATAGCTGGCAGCATAGAACCTCCGGTGTTAGCAGTCATGTCAATCCTACAACCTTCGGCCCATTTTTTTACAAACATCATGGGCGAGTACCACAGTGCCCCCAGACCATACGCTAAAACTGCCCCCACGATAACGGCGAGCCAGTTTACGTTCATTAGTAATTCCTCCATATTTTAGAGTTAACCCAATAATAGTAATTATATCACCATGAAATATAACTATTAATCTTGGAGATTGTTTATCTATCTTTTGTACACCACAAAATGTGGTAGTTTATCCAAACCAACATAGTTAAACATCTTGTAGTTTGCCCGCCGAGCTGTACTTGAAAGTTGACGCTTTTTTAGATGTACTTTGGGAACGAAAGGATAAAAAATTATTTCCTGTTGATTTTTCCCCTGCTCAATCCATTTAAAATTAGCAATCAGTGGCGGGACCATATAACCTGATTTTGTTACTTTATCCATAATTTCCCAACCAGCACCAAATATTTCTTTTTTGGGTTTTGACAGATTTGTTTTTACCTGTGCTCTAAATTCACACCCACTACACTGAACATCAAACAATGGGTAGCTGGGTGGCAAGAGCATTAACTCTTTAGAACAATTTGGACATCGCACTAAATTAACAACTTCCAATTCTCCGTCGTCACCTGATTTCTTATTTCCAGCCATGATTCTTGAATTAGATCATAGCCCAACAACCTAAGCAAGTTGGTTTTAAAATTTTTACTCAAACAAAATCGGAATCTCAAGCGCATCGTCGTTTTCGGGAAGACCAGACGGATTGTCCTTTTTGAAGATTAGGGTGCCACGTTTATACGGAGTATCTTCCGGTAAATCGTAGTTGATAGTGCCGGTAAAGGGTACGAAGTCTTCAGTCATCCAGTCACCGTCAGCGGTAGCAAAACCTTCACCAATAATGCGGCCGTCCCAGTCGGTAACAACAAGCGGGAATGACGCTTCAAAGTACCACATACCGCGTGCTTGACCAGAGACCGTTATAGGGTTGGTGACAGTTGCGCTCGGTTGAGGACTTGTCACGTTAATTACATTAGCTTTATCATTGGCAGGTAAATTTGATTCCCCTTCAAAATTCTGCACTACTTCGCCAAAGTCATTGCTCTCTGAGTTATAGAGAATGTACATACTTTTACCAACTGACGGTTGCGCACTCATTGGCTCACCCGGAGCTCGGTCAGCGTAATTCACCACTACCTGAGTACCAGGCCCGGCGTCAGTAGACTGTGGAGCAATCCGGTCGCCCAAGAACATTGCTTGCGTACCGCGATACCCATCGGCTTCTTTGATAGCTCCCACAACGTAGAAGAAAGTACCACTGCCGCCGCCATCATCGGTTACTAAGAAAACCATGTCCAAATCACCATCACCATCGATATCGTGAGCCAACTCGTTACCAAAATAACGAACGGTCAATACTGAAGCTGAACCAGGCGCCACTGGTGTCACTGACACACCATCGACCAGAGTAACTGGCTCGCCACTAATGGTAAATGTAACGGCTTTAAAATCTTGCGATAAGGTATTTTCGGGAGTGACGTCGGGAGTCTTATCGAAAAACTTATCAAACAGCAGCAAACTGACACCCACTACAACAATGCCTATATAAATAAAGGATTTGGTGGATAATTTCATAATATAGTGTATCTAGAGTTAATAGCTTGATTGTAGCAAAAATACGTATGCACCTAAAGCACCCAAAATATTACGGTAAGCTGGTAGAATATAACCACTATGAATTGGGCTATATACGCACTACTTTCAGCTTTCTTTGCCTCGTTGGTGGCGATTTTTGGGAAGATTGGGATTAAAGGAGTGGATAGTAATTTGGCCGTAGCGTTGCGGACCGTCATTATTGTTTTCTTTGCGTGGGGGGTGGTATGGATGCAAGGCAACTTCAGTGACATGTTCAAAATCTCTCGCTTCTCGTATATCTTTATTTTCCTCTCTGCTCTCGCTACTGGCCTGTCTTGGATGTTTTACTACAAAGCTCTCCAGTTAGGTGAAGTTTCTCGTGTCGTTCCAATCGACAAACTCTCAATTGCTTTGACCGTTATTCTCGCCATTGTCTTTCTGGCCGAAAAACCAAGCCTTGGTAATGTACTTGGTTCCCTCCTAGTCACCGCCGGGGTGATGGTGACTATTTTTGTGAAGTAGGTGTTACTGAGTGATAGTGGTGGAGGCACTTAGATGTTGACCATCAACTACCCACTCACTGTGGTCGTTTGCATTAAGGGTAACTTCAATTACGTTGTCACCGTCTTTTAAAAAACTTGAGGGTAGATTGAACCAATCTCCATATAAGCGAGCCGCCTTGATTCCGTTTACATATATATGAGCATGACCTTCACCTTGTATCGGCTCACTGTTTACTTTTTCTGGTGTAAAAACATAATTTTTTGTGAACACATGCAAATTGTAACCATCTTTTTCATCTTTAAATGACTCAATCTCAACGGTGGGCACCGGCACAGTTTTGTCCACTTCCAACATACTGTGAGCATGGGTAGCCATCGTAGTACTGTCCATTTTGTCCATACTCATTGGAACATTTTCTTCAGGATTAAATAATGGAGAAAAGATTACAAAACCTAATCCTAAACCTACCAAAAAATAAATAGATCCTGATTTAATATTCTTTTTCATATAGATTTATTTTACTATATTATCTGTTAGTGACTATTTTTGTAAAATAAAAAGGCTGAAATTATAGAAAGTTTATGGTACTCTATTGCCCACAGCAACATTGTTTCGTTGGAATATAGAGGTTCAAATCCTCAAACAATGGGTGGAGAAAGAAAGGGTGCTCGGGTGCCTTTGGCCGACAAAGGTCAAATTGAACTAGACAGCTTCTCCACTGCTGTCAATTTTGCCGGATCGTCTAATGGTAGGACACATGGTTTTGGTCCATGGTATCTAGGTTCGAGCCCTAGTCCGGCAGCACAAACAAGGAGCAAAATGAGTAGCATTTTGTGACTATGTTTTGCTAGCCTGACTAGGGCTCGAAAAGCTTTTGAGATAGATTTGACTGGAAGGAAAATATATCCAAAAGGTATACTGTCCATGTAATGGAAGAGCCCTCGAAAAGGTTCGTCAGATATTTCTGAAAGAAATACCGACAACCTGTACTGCTCGTGTAACGAGAGAGGTCCCCAGTACGGCAACAATATTGACTTTTATAAAAAAGTATTTTAAAGTACAGAAAGATTTTTAGATTTTTTCTTCTTGAGAGGACATGGTCATGACAGACAATAATGAAGTTGTGAAAGAGAAGCTTTTGCGACTTGCTCAGCAACGTGCCAGAAACTCAGTCATCGCATTCAGGCGCCAGAGTGATTCAGGTATTCACGAAGGGAGGGTTCGTGCCGACAAAGTCTGGGGTGGACAACAACAAGAACTTGCAGCAACACTGCCCGAGGACGACCCACTTCGCGAGGTGGTTGAGTTTATCGGGAAACTCGATGTGATTAGCCCGCCGCAACATCTCGTCTCCAAGATTCCCCAGAAATCAGGAGTAACACTAGGTGATGTGTGGCCTGATTCTGAAGATTGAGTGAACTCTGAACTCAAGAGCCGTTTAGTACCGAAAGGGGAAAACGGCTCTTTCATTTTATATATAAGTTCCAACCTCGTCCCAGACGGCCAGCACAAACAAGGAGCAAAATGAGTAGCATTTTGTGACTATGTTTTGCTAGCCTGACTAGGGCTCGAAAAGCTTTTGTGACAGATTCGACCAGAGAGAGAATATGTCCAAAAGGTATACTGGTCATGTAATGACCGAGACCCCTAGTCCGGTCCGGCAGCCAATTAATATTAACTTTATTTTTCAACGCTGGTTCGGTTCGAGTACTTAGTTAAAACAGAAAACCCACCGACGGCGGGAATTCCGTGGCGGGTATGTGTGCCTCAGCCGTGCAGAGTGTATTTACCGACCGAGTTAAAAATCAGCGACACTTCCTGAGGATTGAAGCCCAGATCAGCGACTTCTTTAAGAGTGAGGATGGTCAGCTGCCCCCAGCCAGTGATTCCTTCTTTTGTAAGACGGGAAACAATATCTTCAGAAAGTCCCATTTTAGAAACAGACAGGTTGTCGTCTCGTTCACTCCAGGGCATGTTAGTCTCCTATTCAAGTTATCTTTCGAAAAACTAACACGATTTTACAAAAGTTTCAACATCATCCCAGACAGCCAGCTTGAGAAAATACGCACCGCATGGGGCGATTTTCATTCAAGCTGCCGGAAGAAAGTGCTGGGAGCACTTTCGTCTAGGGCTCGAAAAGCTTTTGAGTTATTTCTGGAAGTATTGAACAGAAATAGCTAAAAGGTATACTGGTCATGTAATGACCGAGACCCCTAGTCCGGCAGCACTTAACAAAAAAGTAGAGCTTTTCTGTCTTCTATGCATAGTAAGTTGAAAACAAATCTACTCGGTATATACTGCGGGTATGAAAATTCTTATCTATTTTGTGTTTGTACTAGTGATTATTAGCGGATCTTATGCTGCATATAATTTTTATACTACACCGGCAGCAGTACCTACTCCAACTCCAATAGTAGCCACTTCCACACCAACAGTAGTTGGCCAAGCCACCTATCAATGTGACGGTGATAAAATTCTTGAAGCTACTTTTTTTGAAGACGCCGCTAAAGCCGTCGCATCAGTACCAGGAGAGCCACCAGTACCAATTGGCTCAGTCAATCTATCAATTAATGGCGTCCCGAGTGCGGCCCTTATGCAAACCATTTCTGCCGACGGTGCCCGCTACGCTACTCCTGATGACTCATTTGTATTTTGGAGCAAAGGCAACGAAGCCTTAGTGCTAGAGGAAGGCGAACAAAAAAATTATACCGGGTGTATTGTTATAGCGAACGATCCTGGCGGCTTACCTGAAATATATGCTAGTAGCACCCAAGGGTTTTCGCTCCGCTACCCAGCTGATTTTACAGTGGATGATACCTACCAGTACGATGACTTGGGACCAGACAAAATTATTCCGGGTATCAAATTTACCATTGCTGAGTCAATGGCGACTAGTACTAATCTAAGCTCTAACAGCTATCTTAGTATCGAACATATTGAAAGTCCCGATGCGACCTGCACACCAGAAGTATTCTTAAGTTCTGTACATGGCAGCAGCACTCCAGTTACCAGCACCAATGATGTCACCTATCTAATGGCTTCCTCTACCGAGGCGGCGGCTGGGAATCGGTATGAAGAGTACGTATTTACCATTGAAGGTTTAGCCCGCTGTCAGGCCATTCGTTATTTTATTCACTACGGAGTATTTGAAAATTATGAACCTGGAACAGTTACTGAATTTGATACAGCCAGCCTACTATCTGAATTTGATAAAATCCGCGATACGGTGATTTTTAACTAGGTTAGATTACACTCTCTCCTCCAAATGTTTGTGCGCATTGAATGAAACCACTTCCCATGGGCAGACGTTTTTCTCAGTCTCGCCAATGTAACGAACGTGAGTAACTCCGGAGTTTTCGTAACGAAGAATTTTTAATAGAAGTGGCGCAGCTTTGAGAACATTTATTCCTTTATCCTGGCAAAGATGAGCGATGAAAAAGTTGGTGAAAATGGAGTGGGAAACAACCACTACCCTATCTCCTGTGTGTAACTTTGCAAAATAATCGCGTGCTCGGAAAATACGCTCCGAAAACTCTTTCTTGGTTTCAATCTGGTCAGTTATATTTTCAGGTAGCAGATTGAAGTACCAACGCATTAAATAAAACATTGATTGCGGACCATAATGAGATTTTCCGTATAAATAATCTGGAACCTTTAGTTCACTCACATCTTCCAACCACGTTGCTTGTAATTCTGTTGCGTATTCAAGAAAATGGGTTGTTTCTCTAGCGCGAGTGTAGTGGCTAGTATAGAGATGAGTAGGCTCAAACTCTTGAATAGTGCGGACTAGGCGGGCCACCTCAGCAGCACCAGCTATAGAAATAGATTCGGTTGGTGGTTGGTATATGTGGCGAGCATTAGCTTTGGTCTCACCGTGTCGTACGAGAAGAAGCTCCATGTATTTTATACGTTAGATTTTTCAGACAATTCCATAATCGCTATTTCTAACGGTAACTGCGGTAATGTTGCAAATCGCATTTGTTCTGAAGCTTCAAGCAAGCGTACCAAGGTATGAGAATTTAGTGAGCCAACGGCAGTACTCATTTCTTTTACACTTACTTGGTCTTCTTCAGGGAGCTGAGCGAGTAATGTCTCTGCTAGGGGTGCTTTATTGCGTAGCAACATAACTAAGCGAACACGTTCGAGCAGTAGACGCATAAAAAGCCGCATATCGACATTTTCTTCTTGAGCCGAGTGGACACTAGAAAGACCTAAACTAGCGTCATTAGTATTAAGCGCTACCACTAAATCAGACAGCGTTTTGGTTTTAGGAGCTCCAATAATGGCGGCGACTTCGTCAGCATCAGCCTTAGTGTCGCTTGACGCAGTAATTACTTTTTGAGTAATCCCGAGAGCATCGCGAAACGAGCCGTCGGCGGCAATAGCAATCAAATCAGCAGCAGCGGCGTTAAGCTTGAACTTCTCTTTCTTGGCCACATCAATGACCGTATCGCGTAAATCTGCCCGGCTGGGATTATGGAACGTAAAAACCTGACACCGTGAGGTGATGGTCGGGAGTAGTTTGTCTTGTTCGGTGGTAGCCAGAATAAACAATACGTGTGCTGGCGGTTCTTCTAGAGTTTTCAGAAGCGCATTAAAGGCTTCCTTAGTGAGCATGTGAACTTCATCGATGATGTACACCTTGAACGGTGACTCGTACGGTAGTGTGTGTACCGCTTCGCGCAATTCACGAATGTCATCGACACCGCGATTACTAGCCGCGTCTATTTCGTAAATATCAATATCACTGGCTCCAACGGCTGATGCAAAAATTCGCGCCGTGGTGGTCTTGCCGGTTCCGCGGCCGCCACAGAAAAGTAGGGCGTGGGGAATTTGCGCTTTAGCTATCGCCCCCTCAAGTACTTTTACAATATGATCTTGGTTACGGATATCGGCAAATGTATTTGGGCGATACTTTCGGTACAGCGCCACATTCGGTTCAGTATTTTTACTCATGGCAACAGTATACCAAATTGAATTAGCGATAATATACCTCGGTTCGAACGAGTTCCCGAAGTGATGCTATATCCCCTTTTAAATCAGTACTACCGAGAACCACATACCCGACTAGCGCGTTTTTGTTCTTAGGAAATTGCTCATTAAACACAGCGACTGCCGTTCGACCAGCTTCTGGTGTGTAGCCATGTTTACCGCCGGCGTAGCCAGCATTAGTCACGAAGGGATTATTGTTTTGCCAGCCGTGTTTCTGGAATAAGAATTGTTTGAGTTTGGTAATATCAACAATGTGTGGCTGCTCTTTGTATATTACATTCGTAAGTCGAACCAAATCTAACACTGAACTTTTGTTTTCTGGTGACAACCCGCTCGCATCTTTAAACGAAGTAGAATTAAGTCCTTTGGCAGCCACAAAACTATTCATACTACTGATAAGTTCTCCGGGCGGAAGCGAACTTTCCAGAGTAGCGGCGGCGTCGTTGGATGATTCTAAAAGCAAAGGAAATAACAGCTGCTCACGAGACAACACTTCTCCAGGGGTAAGCCCACCAGCTCGGCCTTCGGTTGAGACGTCTCGCCAGGAAGTGGTAGTCGTGTATGTCATGTCATAGCTCCCGAGTAAGGTGGCAGCTGTAGCGAGTTTGGTGACCGAAGCAATTGGCAGCACCATGTTTTCATTTTCAGCAAACAATATATCACCAGTTTCAAGAGAAAATACCGCCCAGGCAGTGGCAGTAATTTCGGTCGATTGCTCACCAACAACATGAAGCGATGCCTGATTGTAATAGATTGGTAAGTAGCGAGCTGATAACAATACGCCGACCATAGCAATCCCCACACACACAATAGCGCCAATAGTAATTCGACCTAACATTCTCTAAGCATACCGTGAATCAGAGCTTGGTGGTATGTGGATTGTAAAAGCCGCTGGGGAGCGAAGCTCCCCAGCGACTTTTACTAATTGTCGTTAAACCTTTTTAGCAGCTTTTTTCGTCGTCTTCTTAGTAGTTTTAGTAGCCGTCTTTTTTGCAGCTTTCTTAGTGGCCTTTTTTGTAGCCTTCTGAGCTGGTTTCTTGGCAGCTTTTTTAACAGCCTTTGCTACTGCTCCAGCGGCCATTTTCTTACCTTTCTTTTCAATCTCTCCCCAGTATTCTTTCATTTCTTTTTTGAAAGCAGACACATCACCTTTGGAGGCATCCTTCATAGAGGCGTACGTTGCAGCTACCCCTTCTATAAGTTGTTCATACTCAGCCTTACTCATGTGTTGTGCTTTTTCCATAGTGCTGAGTACCTCGGCTTTAGCACTAAGCATCCAGCTTTTAACTTTCTTACGATTCTTAGCGGCATCCTTACTTCCATAAAGAAAGTACGTTCCAGCAGCGGCCACTGCGGCGGCAGTAAGACCAACGGCGATTTCTACCTTCTGAGTTGGTGATAATGTTTGCTTTGTTTTTTTTGTTGCCATACAGTAATTATGATTCATCTATTATTGATAGTTTTGTACCTTTCTTTTTGTGTTTAGGAGCCTCCTCTCGATCATCGCGGATAGCAGCTTTAAAACCCAAAAGAGTACTCATCATGTTGCTAGTGTTTTTAACCACACTGCGGGCGTGTTGGAGATCTTCCACTAACACCTCGCTGCCTGATTCGACTCGCTCGATTATTCGCCTTACGCTGCGCACGGCTTTAATGACGTGAAAAAAAATAATCGACAAAAAGATTGTCAGTATTATAACTCCTGACGCGGTAATAAAAAAGAAAATATTCGTAAGTAATACCTCACCCATCACTCACTAGTGTACCAGGAGTAAAATTTTTATGAGGTGTGTAATACACAGTTAAAAATCATCGTCTCGCTAAAAAATTATTAATAATAGTTTCTACTTCATCAGGTGTGTTACAACTCATCAATTGACCGCGAAGTTCGGCTGCTCCGGGGAACCCATTAACATACGCTTTGTAATGCTTTTTCATGACCGCAAAGTTTTTAAACGGAAGAAGTTCGACGAACAACTTTGAGTGTTCTACCAATACTTGTAGCCTTTCTTTTAAAGTTATGTATTCAATACCCGCTTCAGAAGTATCTTCAGTAATTAATGTTTCGCGATTCACTCCGTGGGTTGGTAAGGCAGTTAGACGAATTGGTAGTCGTTTGGTTGGATGAAAAAACCACGGGTTGCCAAACAGGGCGCGCCCGACCATAACACCATCCGCGCGAAAAAGCTCCGCTTTTTCGCGCGCATCTTCCATCGACAGCACATCACCATTACCGAGTATCAATGTTTCACTCCCCAGCTCATCTCGTATCTCCACCGCCCGCTTCACTCTCTCCCAGTCGGCCGGTACTTTGCTCATCTCTTTTCGAGTACGGGCGTGAATAGTGACCGCCGCTGGCGCTTCAGAAAGAAGCGATGGTAACCACTCCTCAAGTTCATCGTGATTGTAGCCCAGACGAGTCTTCACACTTACCGGCACATCACCTGCTCCCCGCTTGGCCGCTTGGATAATTTTCTTAGCCACCTCGGGAGTTTTAATCATCGCCGAGCCACACCCTTGTTTCTCAATCGTCCTGTCTGGACAACCCATATTGATGTCTATACCATCAAAGCCTAATTCAGCACACAAACGAGCAGCTGCTTCCATATGCTCTTCGTTGCTGGTAAAAAGCTGCGCCACAATTGGTCGCTCTTCCTCGGAATACTTCAAATCAGCCATTAGTTTTTCCTTTCCTTCAGGGGTGGCTCGCATCAGCCCGTCGGCCGCCACAAACTCTGTCCACATGACTGTTGATTGTTGCTCTGGCCAATTTGAGTATTTGGCAATCATCCGCCGGAAGGGGGCGTCAGTGACATCCGCCATTGGCGCCACTGCTATGATTGGTTTTGTAAGTTGTTGCCAAAAATTCATTGCGGTAGTACTTTAACCAAAGTAACTCAAAATTGAAAGGGAAAACAATGTCTGAAGGATTTGCCCACTCGCTCGGGATTGGCTCCGACGCGTTCATGACTAGAGAAGAGTTCGTGGATTTGACTTCAAATTTGTTCAATCTACTCACGTTCTTCCTCGGTTTTGTTGCGTTGTTCTCACCCTGTCTGTTTGGGTGAGAAATGAACACTTTAAAGCCGCCCGGTTTTGCTGGGCGGCTTTTACTTTTAGGCTTATTCAATCACCTCCCCATCAGTTGAAGTGGATGCTTCCGTTTCGTTGAGCTCCTCGTTTACAAACACCTTATTACCAAACCGCAAATCAATATATTGAAAATTACCTGGACGCAAATGAGAAAAATTTTCCGAGCCAAGAATAGTATTGAGATTATCAAGTGTTACTTCGGTTGATTCTTCACTGTTAGTCAGGAGTTGACCACCACCAACCAAGTCATACGTCACATCTTTATTTTGCTCATACAAAACCCGTTCCACCGTAAAGCCAAACTCTTTTTTTAATTCCTCACTAAAAGTCAAAGTCTTGTGTAGCTGATTTCGAGACAACATGTTTTGCCGGAGTAACAGTGGTGTATCTTCAACCACAAAACGTAGTAATGAACCACCAGAAAGTTGTGGTGCATCGGTAAAAGCATACCCTTCTTCATCTACCAACAAACAATGCTCACTGCTTTCATCACACCACAACGCATAGGGTTTATATTCATCAAACGTAACCAGCAATTTGTTTTTACTTTCCCTACTGATACTTACATCTTTTATCCGTGGGATACTTTCAACCGAAGATTGAATTGCTGCCGTTGGATATAAATACGTAAACGTTTTAGGAATAAAAGCCAAGTATGAACCTTGTAGCTCTATCTCTACCGCTTCACGTACAATAGTGTGCTTGATAGTGTCTCCCCCACTAATTTCTATTTCGGAAATGGTCAAAGATGGTATCCGAGTCACGTGCCAGATCCCCCAGCCCAGTCCTGCAAAGAGCGCTAGAATCAAAATTCCTTTCAGTATTTGAATAATATAGTTTGAACGAGCCGTTCTTTTTCTAGCACGTGCCATTGTCACTAATCATAGCAAACGAGTGCTCTATGCTCCCGCCTTTTTAATGACATCTTTACCTAGATATTTTTGAAGTGGTTCTGGCACTCGCACAGAACCGTCAGCTTGTTGGAAGTTTTCTACCAATGAAACCAAAATTCGTGGTGTCGGAATAGCGGTACAGTTTAGAGAGTGAGCGTACCGCATCTTTCCCTCCTCATCTTTGTATCGAATATTGAAGCGGCGGGTTTGAAAATCATGGAAGTATGAAGCTGAGCTAATCTCACGGTACTTTTGTTCGCCTGGCACCCATAACTCAACGTCATATTTTTTGACCTGACCTTGACCAATATCTCCACCACAATTGAGTACAGTGTGATATGGGATATTTAGTGACTCGATAAACTCCTCGGTATTACGATTAATTTCTTCATGATACTTCACACTTTCTTCATGACTCGCTTCACACAACACTACTTGTTCAAGTTTGTAAAATTCATGCACCCGAATGAGACCTTTGACGTCTTTACCATGACTCCCCGCCTCACGACGATAACACGGAGAGAAGCCTAGAAACTTAATGGGAAACTCTTTTTTATCAAGGACCTCGTTAGCATAATAACCCATAACCGAGACTTCACTCGTACCAATCAAATAATCCTCGTCTTGGGTATTGTAGACATCTTCAGCATCGTTTGGTAGGTGCCCGGTGCCATAAAGATTTTCTTTACGAACAATCGTTGGTGGCAAAATTGGCGTAAATCCTTTTTTAAGGAAAAAGTCCTGCGCGTAGTTCCAAATCGCCCATGACAGTAGCGCCCCATCGCCAAGCAGATAGTAGCCACGGAAACCGTGCACTTTAGTACCACGTTCAAAATCAACCATTCCTAAATTGGTCATAATTTCCACATGGTCTTTGGGTTTAAAATCAAATTTGGTTTGTTCACCCCACACCTTATGCTCGACATTATCAGCATCACTGTCTCCATCAGGCACAGTCATATCTGGCACTTGTGGAACTTGGAGCATAATAGCTTTCCATTCTTCTAAAATTGGTTTAAGCGCATCTTCTTCTTTTTGGATTTCCTCCTTCAGTATTTGCATCTCTTTGATAAGTTGCCCGCGAACTGTTTCGTCCTGAGTTCCAGCGATATCGGCTGACACTTTATTTTGTTCCGCTTTCTTCACTTCCATCGCTGACATTACTTCCCGACGCTTGTCGTCGATTGATATAAGTTTGTCCAAATCGATAGTAATGTGTTTTTTGGTGGCAGCCATCTTGACGATGTCTAGATTCTCTCTAATGAATTTAATGTCTAACATGGTGAAAATATTATGTTCAAAATTATAACCTACTTATCTGATGAAGAAAGCCGAATCCCGCTGGGGCGGGATTCGGCTTTCTTCGAGTGTCCACTCATCGATAACTACCCCGCCGTATGCGATCTAGAGGATAGCGATGTTGAGGATACGAATAACATATAAACAATATACACCGTTAATTAAAAAAGAAAAGTGCTGATATTTGACACATTATCATCTTGCCGTATCCTACGATTTAGATAGAAAAGGAGTGTGGTATGGAAATATGTCATATCCCAATGGACTTACCCCAACACCTCCAAGACTATGCTCGAGGTGACACAGACAAATACCCAAATACCAGTGGGTTGAAAAGAAAAGATGTCCAGAAAATGGAAAGGTTCCGTAAAAACTATATCCGCAATCTTTTGATTAAAAACCCCAGAAAGGCACATAATTTGCCAGACTTTAATCGGCTTATGAGCGACGAAATCTGGAGTTATGCAAAACGTGAACTTCGGCCGATACTTTTCAAAAAATGGGACGAGGTCGTCGGTCAAATTCAGCCCCTATGGGATGAGTTTTACCGAGAAAACGCAAGATTGAATCGGGAGTATAAAGATGCTATTGACGAAGGTCGTCATTATACAAAGCATCGCTACCTTTCGATAACAGCCAAGCGTAGTGCGTTTGCTTCAGCGATTCGAAACCCGGTTACATTAGCTCATATTGAACTAATTTGTCTTGGCGAAACCCGCTACGGCATACCAGATCTTTAAGGGTCGGACGATTTCATCGTCCGACCCTTTTGTATACATGATAAAATTTTTATAATGAATTTTCCTATTCAAGAACTTCCAGTTGCAGAATTTCCTCCGCTATTGCGAGAAATTCCGCAACCACCGAAAACGCTTCGCTATCGTGGTGCTCTCCCACCGCCAGATATAACGCTGCTCTCAGTCGTTGGTTCACGCCACTTTACTAACTACGGCAAGCAAGTGGTAGCTGAGTTAATAGCCGGACTCAAGGGATACAATGTTGGTATCGTTTCCGGTTTAGCTTTAGGTATGGACTCACTCGCACATGAAGCTGCCCTTGATAATAATTTATACACACTAGCTATTCCCGGTGGTGGTCTGGGAGATGAAGTTATGTATCCTCGTCGCCACCTGCGACTCGCCCAACGCATTATGGAAGCTGGCGGGGGTCTGCTCTCAGAATATACTGACGATTTCAAGGCAACCAACTGGTCTTTTCCGCAACGTAATCGTTTGGTAGCCGGGATTTCTGTGGCGACGCTTCTCATTGAAGCAGCCGAAAAATCTGGCACGCTTATTACTGCGCGGATGGCGGCCGATTATAATCGTGAGCTCTTGGTCGTACCAGGTAGTATTTTCTCGGCGAACTCACGCGGCACACATCAATTCTTGAAACTCGGCGCAACGCCGATAACATGCAGCGAGGATATTTTAGAAGCTTTACATATTGATACAAGAGCAGCGCTGGCTCCGCCTGCGCTGCCGCAAAATTTATCCCTTGAAGAAACCCTCATCCTATCCTTACTTCATGAACCGCTCGAGCGCGATACCCTAATAAGGAAGTCCAATCTTCCCGCCCAAGAAGCCAACGTCCTTCTTATGAAAATGGAGATGTCAGACCTGATTGTCAGCGACCAAAATGTTTATAGAAAAAAGTTATAAGTTGACACATGAATACATTAATAGTATTCATATCGGAATATGTCTACCTTAGTAGTAGTGGAATCACCGGCCAAGGCCAAGACGATTGAGAAGTATCTCGGTAAGGGGTATATAGTAAAATCGTCAGTTGGTCACGTACGTGATATCCCAAAGAGTAATAAAGACGCTGTCGATATCGACGGCGGTTTTGTGCCGCGCTACATTATCTCGCCCGGCAAAGAGAAAGTGATTAAAGACCTACAAACTGCTGCTAAGAAAGCTGACGAAGTGCTACTCGCCTCCGACCCCGACCGTGAAGGTGAAGCGATTGCCTGGCACGTAGCGGAGCTCATCAAAAAAGACAATAAAAACATTAAACGAATTGTCTTCAATGAAATTACTGAACCAGCTGTCAAGGAAGCCATTCTCCACCCCCGGGAAATCGACCTTCATCTTAAAGAAGCCCAAGAAGCCAGGCGCGTACTCGATCGTCTCGTTGGTTACGACCTCTCGGGACTCATCTGGAAAAAAGTTCGCTACGGTCTCTCGGCCGGTCGCGTCCAGTCTCCAGCCCTACGTATCATCATGGAGCGCGAACGAGAAATTCGCGCGTTCATTCCGGAAGATTTTTTTGTACTCACTGCTCACCTCAAAGCTGATGGTGTGGTAGTGCCGTTTACCTGCACCCAAGAACCGCGCGAAGAAAAGGAGGCTACTCGGATTAAAAAAGTAGGCGAAGCTCATACTTGGGAGATTCGTGAAATTAAAGAAAGCGAAGCGAAACGAAGTCCAAAACCACCGTTTACTACATCGACCTTACAACAAGCCGCGTCGACTCGCTTGGGCTTTTCGCCATCTCGCACTATGGGCGCTGCACAAAAATTATATGAAGCGGGACATATTACTTATATGCGAACTGACAGCAGTACCATCAGCACGATTGCGCAAAAACAAATTATCGCCATGGTCACCAAAGATTACGGTACGGAGTACGTGTCTCCCCGTCAATACAAAACCAAAAGCAAGAGCGCGCAAGAAGCTCACGAAGCGGTGCGGCCAACCAACGCTGCTAAGCACACTGCTGGCGCCACTGGTGACCAAAAAGCTTTATATGAATTAATTTGGGCTCGTACTGTAGCTTCGCAAATGTCAGACGCGGCTATGAAGCGCACTAAGCTATTGGCAAATGTCAAAAACAGCTCGGAAACTATTCCGGATTTTTCTGTCAATGGTTCCCGCGTGATTTTTGATGGCTGGCTCAAGGCCGATCCAGCTGCCCGAGGTGAAGACACCGAAGTGCCAAAACTCAAAGCTGGTGATACACCAGACCTGTCCAAAATGGAAATTGAAGCGAAACAAACCCAACCTCCCAATCGCTACACTGAAGCAGGTCTAATTAAAGAACTCGAAAAACGGGGCATTGGTCGTCCATCTACGTATGCCAGTATCATGAAGACTATCAATGATCGTGGGTATGTAGAAAAAGTTGGTCGCACGCTTAACCCAACTGACACCGGGGATGTTGTCTCTTCTTTTCTTGAGAAGCACTTTACCGAGTACATCAGCGATACCTTCACTAGTGAAATGGAAAATGAGCTTGATGAGATTGCTGAAGGAACGCGTGAGTATGTAAAAACCTTGACTGATTTTTACAAACCGTTCCAAAAAGCTGTTGCCGCTAAAGAAGATATCGAAAAGCTCACCAATCTTGGTGATGGACCCAAAGAATTTCCGTGTCCAAAATGTGGAAAACCAATGGTTATTAAATTAGGTCGTGGTGGACGCTTCCTATCGTGCGCTACGTTCCCAGAGTGTGATGGCGCACGACAGATAGATGGCGCTGAACTAAAAGATGACGAACCAATTGGTGTACACCCGGAAACCGGTGAGGGAATTTATGTACTCACCGGACGTTTTGGGCCGTATGTTCAACTCGGTCCAACACCCGAAAAAGGTAGTAAAGGAGAAAAACCACGACGGGCCAGTATTCCGAAAGAAAAGAAACCAGAAGAAGTGACTTTGGATGAGGCCGTGAAGTATCTCCTCTTACCGCGTCAGCTAGGTGAACACCCAGAGACTGGAGAACCAGTGATTGCCAATACCGGACAATATGGCCCATACATCGGACACGCTGGCGATTTTCGTTCACTTAAAGGCGAAGACAACCCGTACGACATCACCTTTGACCGAGCTATGGAAATATTAGCTGAACCCAAACAAATGCGAAAGGGTGAAAAACTAGTTCGACAAATTGGTATCCACCCGAAAACCCGAAAACTAATTAATGTATTTGAATCAAAATCTGGAAGGTACATGCGTAAAGGTTTTAAACGAATTAATATTCCTGACAGCGTAAAAGTGGAAGACATGACTATCGAAGATGCAGTTGAATTATTAAAACAATGAGAAAGAGCGGCGTCCGCAAGGACGCCGCTCTTTCTTAACAAAACTTGCCAACTTACGTACACCTCTCTACAATAGTTTGGTGACTGAACTAAAAAACATCATTGGTCAATTAACCTCTCCTTCTGACGAAGACAAGGCTTTAGTTACCAAAGCTTATGAAGTAGCCAAAAAAGCGCATGAGGGTCAAACTCGCTACTCTGGTGAGCCTTATTTTAATCACGTGGCCGTTGTTGCCTTTAAATTGGCTGAAATGGGTCTTGGACCTCGGACCGTTTCTGCTGGACTACTTCATGACACCCTAGAAGATACCGAATTAACTGCCAAAAAAATCAAAGAAGAGTTTGGTGATGAAATTTTATTTTTAGTAGACGGTGTCACTAAGCTTGGCTCGGTACGCTATTATGGGTCTGATAGACACAACGAAAGTTTGCGCAAGCTGTTTGTAGCGGTCAGCCAAGACATACGGGTTCTTATAATTAAATTGGTTGACCGCCTGCATAATATGCAGACGCTGGAACATGTGCCCGAAGCCAAGCAAAAACGTATTGCTCGAGAAACGCTCGAGATATATGTCCCGGTTGCTCACCGCATCGGAATGAACAAAATCCGTAAGGAGATTGAAGACTTAGCTTTTCCGTACGTCTACCCAGAAGAATACAAACGAGTCCTTGAGCTTATCGAGGGCCGTGTCGCCAAATTAGAAGAAACCTTAGAACGCGAACGTAAAAATCTTCAAAAAAGACTCGTCGAGAACGGCCTTAAAGATTTTTCTACTTCGTGCCGAGTTAAGGGAATGTATAGTTTGTACCAAAAACTGATTCGAAAGGAATGGAATATCGACAGTGTGTACGATCTTTTGGCAATTCGAGTCGTCGTGCCTGACACTGAGCAATGCTATCAAGTACTCGGAACTATCCACAAAATTTGGCGTCCGCTTCCGAGCCGTATTAAAGACTATATTTCTTTTCCAAAACCCAACGGGTACCGTTCGATTCATACCACAGTGACTACTCCCAACGGTAATATTTTAGAGATTCAAATCCGCACCAAAGAAATGCATCACGAAGCTGAGTTTGGTATTGCTGCTCATATTATTTACAAACAGCAAAAATTAGACCGCTTAAACGCCGGTGGAAGTTCTTGGTTCGGTAATCTCGTCCCCTCCCTATTTCGTCCATCTTCTTGGCAACAAAAACAGGCAGTATCTGCTGATGACACCGAAAAAGTCCTTCCACATCAAGAAAAGATCCCTCGATGGATTAATGAAATTGGTGAAATGTATACCGACACCACCGACAGCAATGCCTTCATGGACGATATGCGTAGAGATTTTTTCATGAATCGTATATTCGTCTTTACTCCCAATGGGGATGTTGTTGATTTACCACTTGGGGCCACACCGGTTGATTTTGCGTACGCTATTCACTCCGAAATCGGTGATCATACAGTGCGAGCTAAAGTAAATAACAAACTAGTCCAGCTTAACTCTGAACTACACAACGGAGATATAGTGATTATCGAAACCGATAAAAAGTCAAAACCGACTCCGAAGTGGCTTGATTTTGCGACGACTTCCCTAGCTCGTCGTCGAATAAAAAATCGCTTACAAGAAGAAAAAGAAAACTCTAGAAGTTAAAATTTCTTAATGAGTACAAATCAGTATCATCACTTTCCTCTGGCTGTTTTGTGTTTTCTGGTTCGTTGTGAACATCTCCGTTGGTTAAAAATCTAGAAAAATCAGTCCGTGGTTTTTCATCTCCACCAATTGTCACTTCTTCTGAATTGTCACTAAAGTTGTCTTCTTGGATGGTCTCTTTTTCTTCAGGAGCAAACTCAATTGGTGTATCAGATTCCAATTTTTCTTGCATTTCGATTTCCATATTGGCTACTGCTTCTGCTACCCCAGCCTCCTGACGTTCAACTATGTCTAAAAGCTTTTCCAAATCGTCATTGGTAAAGTAGTCGATAGTAAGCTTGCCCCCAAAATCTGTTTTCATAATTTGTACTCGAGTACCGAGTGTGTCGGTAAACCGCTTTTCAATTTCCAAAAGAATTGGGTCAATACCCCAATCTTTTTTTCGAACTTTGTCGGTCGCAATTTTGCGAGAAATACGCTCTACTTCACGCACTGATAGTTTCTTAAGAATTGTCTCTCGAAAGACTGTATCTTGCTCTTCTGGACGATCTGAGAGCATAAGAAGAGTCCGGCCGTGCCCTTCACTCATATCACCACCTTTGATAGCAGTGAGCATGTAGTCTGGTAACTGCAGCAACCGCAACGTGTTGGAAACATACTCTCGAGAACGACCCACTTTCTTGGCTACCTGAGCGTGCGAAAGCTGAAACTGCTCGGCTAACTGTTTAAAGGCAATAGCACGGTCGACAGCATCCAGATCCTCACGTTGAAGGTTTTCGATTATAGCTAGCTCAAGTTTTTCTTGATCAGTCTGTTCACCACTGCGGATGATAACCGGCACTTGCGACAATCCGGCCAATTTGGAAGCTCGTAAGCGTCGTTCGCCGGCAATAAGTTCGTATTCACTGTAAAAGGTTCCGTCTTCACGTGATACTTCCTTACGAGTTACAGTAAGGGGCTGAAGCACACCATACATTCGTACTGATTCAGCCAATTCATGGAGTTTACCCTCGTCAAAATCCCGTCGTGGTTGATACGGGTTCGGGACGATTTTTTCTACCTCCACCCAATAAATTGAATCTCCTTGAAATGCCATAACAAAAACAGTCGTTTAAAAAACTTACCTCCGAGCGCCCTACGCTCTACTAATTCGGTCATTATATCATAGGACAAAATGTGGGTGTTTATAACTCAAAGATAATCTGGTAGACTCTTGTGACTCGCCTCGGACAAGGATGATTTTGTATCCTTTTGTTCCCATAGTGCCGCGGTGGCGGAATTGGTAGACGCGTACGACTCAAAATCGTATCTCGCAAGGGGTGAGGGTTCGATTCCCTCCCGCGGCACTATGGGTGGAAATGATATACCGTTCGACAGTCTCCCAGACTGTCTCACCAACTCAAAATCGTATGCTTCACGGCATGAGGGTTCGACCCCCTCCCGCGGCACAAATGGATTGGAGAAAAGTATTAATTGAAAGTGATGTCTTATAAAAAAACCGTGGCGCATGCGCCACGGTTTTTTAGTCAAAAGATCCACTTGTCAGTAACCCACGATTCATCGTGGGGATTTTCCAGCCATGAACGGATTAAAACTTCATACTCTGTATCAATCATACGTTCCTCGACAGCTGCTTCGAGCATCTGCTTAAAGGTACAGAGAGTGAAAACCGCAACCCCAGCTTCATCAGTTTCTTTAATCATCTGAGGAAAACCATATGAGAAGACTGTGAGTGCGGTAGTTACTTTGCAGTTAAGCAGTTCACGCAATGGTTTTATTGCTCCAAGCAAGCTCCCCGCAGTGGTGGTCATATCTTCAATCACCAGAGTATTTATATCTCGAAACAAGTCTACATCACCAGCAAACCAACTTTGGTCACCATGACCTTTTGGTTCTTTCCTGACTCCCAGATAGGACTTTCCTAAACGTTCTGCCAGTATGGCTGCAAAACCAATTCCGCCAGTTTCAACCGCAGCAATGCCTGAAAAAGATTCATTACGCTGTAGAACGAAATTTTGGTATCGATTAATTACCAAGCTTCGAAGAATTTTATTGGACAAAACCTTTCGGCAGTCACCGTACACTCCTGGAGACTTAATCCCTTTGGAAAACTTAATTCCCTTGCCTTTGGTAAAGCCTGTATAGCCAGACTCAACCAGTTGGTGAGCAATCTGTTCTTGTTGTGATGTATTTCCTAATAATGTTAGGCTCATGATAATCTCCCGTGTTTGTTTCTGTGTAAAGACTAGCAGAGAGTAATTGTAAAAACCATTGACTTTGCTACACTCGAGTGACATGAATAAACCAAAAATAATCGTCGTAGTCGGTCCGACTGCCTCTGGGAAAACCTCATTGTCTGTAGCACTGGCACGGAAGTTTAATGGTGAAATTATTTCCGCCGATTCTCGACAAGTGTACAAAGGATTGGATATCGGTACTGCCAAAGCAACTTCTAAAGAAATGGCGGATGTGCCTCATCATCTCATTGATGTAGTCGATATCGACACTACCTACTCAGTCACAAATTTTAAAGTTGATGCCAATGTGGCAGTTAACCGTATTCTTAACCGAGACAAACTCCCTATTATCGCTGGTGGAACTTTTTTTTATGTTGATGCTCTTCTCGGCAAATCCCCTATTTCTGAAGTACCGCCAAACGAAGCACTCCGAACGGAGTTAGAAAAAAAAGACAAAAAAGATTTGTACAAAGCTTTAGAAAAACTAGACCCTCGACGCGCAGCTGAAATTGATCCTGACAACAAAAGAAGGTTGGTGCGTGCGCTGGAGATAATAGCGGCTATTGGCGCTGTACCGAAAAAAGACCCAAGTCCATCTCTTTATGATGTACTCACTGTTGGTATCAAAATAGACAAAGAAGAATTGCGAGAGCGATTTAAAAAGCGAGCTGAAGAGTGGCTTGTAGGAGGATTTAGAGACGAAGTAGAAAAACTTTTGGCCGATGGCGTTACCCGAGAACGTCTGCAAGAAATCGGATTTGAGTACATGCTGATGCTAGAGTTTATAGATGGTGACATTAGTGAGTCTGAATTTATTCAGAAGTTTATTGAGAAGAACTGGCAGTACGCCAAGCGACAGCTTATGTGGCTTAAACGGGATCAAAGCATAGTTTGGTTTAATCGAACTGACCGTGACGCGATATTTGAGAAAGTGCAGTCATTTTTGGCAGATTGATTTAAAGCGGTTTTTTAAGTAGTATGTTGAGCACATAAATAAACCGTGTTTAGTAAGTACATACGGAGATTTGTGCGTTAAAGAATTTAATTTAAGTTAGAGTGTGTACTGCACTCAACTTAAACAATGTGACGGCAAGAGGAGACAAGCGAAAGTTGGGGTAAGTTTTTCACTCAACTTAAATTGCGTCCCAGACATTGTCTGCAAGAGGATGTGAGTAAGAGTTGGCGTGCGGATTGCACTCAACTTAAATCGCGCCCCGCGCAATTTAAGGGCCTATAGTTTAGTGGTAGAATGCTGGTCTCCAAAACCAGCGGCCGTGGTTCGAGTCCACGTGGGCCCGCAGCAGCAAAAGAAAATGACCGAAACAGATGTTTCGGTCATTTTCTTTTAGCAAGCCAACTGCTTGGCTTGCGGCTGCCGCGGGAGGCGGAGCGCTGTGAGAAATTCATTTCTAGAATTTCGAACCGCGAGCCGGGGTCGAAGGTACTTAGTAGAATCAGAGCAAAGCGAATGATTATACTTAGTAACCTGTGACCGCCATTGAAAACATCCAGCATACACTGGGTATTTTTTACCCCACATATCAGTTCAGAACTTTAGTATTGACAAAATATTATTTTAGTGTATTATGTGTTTCAGGTAATACAACGGTAGGAGCACCGACAATGGAAGATACCGACCTCACCATACAGCAGATGGATCGCGGACCCTTCGAGGGCAAGTGGTTCTGTCACCGCAACGAAGGCATGGAGTACCTCCATTCCGACGGCTCGTGGCAGATGATGGCTGGCAAAACGGCCTACTTCGACTCCGAAGAGGACATCGAGGCCCTGCTCGACCGGCTGGACGAGGACGCCGGACAGGCCTACCTCGACTTCCAGGAAGAACAGGTAGGTCGCACGGGCTATCCGTGATTCGACCAATCGGCTCCCAACAAGCCGTCCACCACTCTTTGAAAGAGTCGGTTGGGCGGCTCTTTTGTTTTTATGTCACAAACTCCCGCAACACCTGAATACTCGACTTGATACACTCCTTCTCCCTATACAGTTCTGAAAGCCACATTTCTTGCCCGCCGAGGTACAAAAGAAAAAACTGATGCTTAAGCATCAGTCTTTTCTTTTGTAGCAAGCAAACTGCTTTGCTTGCGTGCCTCGGCGGGAGACGGAGACATGTTTCTTCTCCTTTCAAGATAAGAAATAGTCGAGTCCGGGGAGGAAGTTCTTATGAGCGTAAGCGAATTAGAAACTTGACCCCGCCAAAAATATTATAAAACACAAAAATCCTTACCAAGCTACGTGAAGGTGAGTACCGCTACCAGCATTGTGTATCAAAGCTTCTCTTGCTCCGTTAGACTTGGCCCACTGCTGAGCAGCTTGCATTTGTGCTTGTGTCCCCACAAAATCTGCCGCTCGGCCAGTTAAATGGTATGAGGTTGAAACCCCGCCAGCATTGGCATTTTGGGTTGCTGTCCGATATCCGCTAGTAACAGTTAAACCAAAATTATTTGCAATATATTGCACATTACTTACAATACCACTATCAAATTGTCTGCCACTATAACTAGTTAGTGAACCACTAGGACTAACTGTAGAAGTAAATCCACTATTAAATACACACGAACCAAATGCGTCAAAAGTATAGCCGGGTGGGCAACTACCCCCGGGTGACTGCAGTATCGGCCCAGAAGCAACCACACACGAACCAAATGCGTCCATGGTATACCATTGTGGACACTGGCCTCCTGCTGAAGGTAACACTACCGTTTGAATACACGTGCCAAATGAATCCATAGCATACCCAAGTGGACAATGACCTCCTGGTGAAGGTAAAACTGACTGCTGCTGGTTGGTTGGGTCAAACGGTTGAACAGCAATTACCATTTGCCACTCAGATGATCCAGGCAAAACAGCTGTTCCGTCATTTAATTGAACCTGACTTGAACAAGTAATTTGATTCATTTGATTCCACGGCATTGGGGAGTTGGTACCAAATTGCACTTCACCGTTTGGCAACAAAGACTTAAGCATCACGTCAATGACAAGCCACGCGGTGAGAATAATGATGAGACCAATCAGCACGTTGGTCATTACCCCTTTCCCTTTTTTAACTTGTGCGGCATTTCCAGCTGAACTAAGCATAAGCCACCCAGCATATATAAAAATAATTACTGAAATTCCGACAGCCAAAACAATGATTATATCAGTGACGTTGTTAGCTAGTTGAACAATCTGACAGGTACCACAATCATCACCCGAACAAGGAACCAGAGGATTCGTCTGGGCACCAGTACTAAACGGTACAAATAAAACAAAAAGAAAAAAGAAAAAAGAAAATGAGATGATTTTATTTGCTGCAGAAAGTGAACAATACATAGGAATTCATTATGGCATCGGAGCTTGGCCCGCCATACCTAGAATGTTGTTTACATAGTTTCTAGTTTCAGCATAGCCGGAGTTGGCTGTACACTGCCACCATGTTTGTCCGGGACAGGTCACACTTTGATTGAGTGCCCTTGGGCCACCATTGTAATACGCAAGAGCATTGGCCACATTACCACTACTGGCTTGTAGTCCTTGTCCAAAGTATGTCACTCCTAGCTGCATGTTTATTTGTGGGTGCGAAGTGAGATATGACTGTATTTGTGAATTGCTCATACCAGATAAATCACAAAGACCAGTTTGTGAGCATAGTTGACTTGCAGTGCCTGGCATTATTTGAAAGATTCCAGCTGCTCCCGCGGGACTAATCGCATTAGGATTGTACCCAGACTCTTGGTACATTTGCGCTTGCAAAATCCTACAGTACGCGCCCAGACCTTGTGAGGAAGCAATGCTACACAACTGTGTCGCATACGGATCATTTGGGTTATAAGCTACGCCGGCGGCTGTTGCCAATTGTTGCGGTGTCATTTGTGTCGCATTTAAACCAGTCGCTGTCACTCGGGGCCAGTTACTCGACCCGGGCAGATGTGCAATACCGTCACTTAGTGGAACTTGGTTAGAACACGACACCTGATTCCATGGTAACCACTGGCCAGCAGACATCTGGACTTGACCACTATTTTTTAGAAGTGCTTTCATGCCTGTATCAATAATAAGCCAGGCCACTAACATTAAAATAAGACCGATTAAAACATTCTTAAGCATGTTCTTGGCTCGAGTGTATTCCGATGGGTTGCCACCAGAGATAAGAAGATTGAATCCTCCCCAGGCTGCGAGCAGGACTACCCCCACAATCATTATCATAATGATAAATCGCAATACCCGGTTGCCGAGAACCACAATTTGGCACGTACCGCAGTCAGTACCCGAGCAAGGCACCAGGCCGCCTGTATCTCCCACTAGTGTGTTACCAGGAATACTTTGAGCCAAGACAAACATTGGCAGTGCCAAAGTTAAAAAACCAAGAAAATATACGAGGCCGCGCTTCATAAAATGCATGTATACTAAAATCGTACCACAGGGCCTAATAAAAAACTTTTCGATATACCCCTTTTGTGGTAACGTATGCCAACGAATTTGCTCCGTAAATTCGTTGGTTCACAATCTAAGCGTTCGAACCAAATTAAATATCTGCGTCGGTGGATGAAACAAAAACTGCTTTTTGTTTCATCTGGCGCCAGCTTAGCTGGCAGACAGCGATGTGAACGAATGTGAGCAGCTGGCAAGTGGGCCAGCACCCGCATTTGTTCACACTCTGTGTGACAACACATGCGTCGGTGGTGGAGTGGTCTATCACATCAGACTGTAAATCTGACGGCTTATGCCTTCGCTGGTTCGAATCCAGCCCGGCGCACCAAGGTATAAGAAAAATCACTGGAATTCATTCCAGTGATTTTCTTATAGCAAGCAAACTGCTTTGCTTGCGTACCTTGGTGCGAGGCGGAAGTATGTTTTTCATTCATTCCTAGAATGAAAAACAGCTGAGCCGGGGTCGAGAGTACTTAGCAAAATAAATGCAAAGCATTTATTTTGCTTAGTAACTCGTGACCACATAAACCTTTATAATATACTATAAATAGTGTATTATTTTGTACGAAACAGTTTGGAGAAAATCGATGATGTCTGAACGCGAATATCAACGTCGCCTTGCGCCTCTTCTCGAAGAGTTGCAGAGGGTAAAGACCCAGAAGCAGAAGGACGAGATCGAGCAAAAGATGCAAGCCCTCGACCGGCAAGCGAACGGCAGCAAGTAGAGCGCAACCGCCGACCCAAGAAAGCCCCTGGCTCTCTCACGGGTCAGGCGGTTTTCTTTTACACTAATCCCACCTTCTCACACACGTATCTAGGTAAGAAACAATACTCACTTTCTATAATTGCAGTTCTAACTTCACGCATTCCTGCGCACGCGTATAAAAATGAGCATCCTTTGGATGCCATTTTTATTGCGTGTGCCGGGAGTACGAGACTAATGTCTCGTACGGCTGGATTCGAAGCTCCGGACGATGTTTTGAGAGCTTCATAGCTAGCAAAACGAGGAGGAGCCGTCCAAGAAACCGAGCCTAGTTTATGAACGTAGTGAAATAAAATAGCCGGTATTCGGGGACGAAGGAAGCCGGCACACAAATTATATACTCCCATTTTGGAGAATTTAAAATTGGCTTTAATTACGTATTGTATGAGTTAACGTCATTCTCAACTTCTTGCCAATTGCTTAAGACTATGCCAATAATAGCCGCAGAGAAGGGAGAACGAAAATGAATATAAGGATTGTGGGCGCTAGCCTTCTGGTATTCGTGTGCAGCTGTGCTGTGCCAGACCAAAAACCATTTGACTACCCGCCCAAGGAGGCTCGATCCTGCTTGGCAAAAAGTTTAACCACTATGAAGGAGGACCCCAAAAACGCGCTTACGATTTTTGATGTGCCTAGCCTGTCTGCAAAAATTCGTAAGTATAGCCAAAACGAGGACATTACCGACGAACAAGTTGCTATCGAACTCGTGGCTATGGTATCTAAATACCAAAACGATTTACCACGGTTGCTGCCCCCAGGCTTGATACATGTTTCAATGTACACTTCTATGAGTGATAACACGTATACTATGCAAGCCAATGTACCAGTACACACGGCAAACAAAAAACAATTCCTGGTGACGTTGGTTCCCACAAACAATTCTTGTCGCCTGAAGGAGATGACTATAAACGGTTTCTCGTTTTCAGCACTAATTGCTGGAGTTTTAGCACCAGCTGATGATTACGAGAACTTTTATCATGACTAAGTACTTATGAAAATCGCCGGCAGCCCATGGGCTGCCGGCGATTATTCTTTAGTAGGATTTAACTTACGCAGCGACCGGAGTCTTCTTCCTGGCTACACTCTTTCTCGGTGCTGCTTTTCTTTTTTGACCTTTCTTTTTTATATCAAAGACAAGTTCTTTTTTGTCTTTATCCATACTAACTTTAACTGTCCCACCTTGGAGCATACCTTGCCCAACCATCATATTAGCTACTGGTGTCAGGATTTTGCTTTGAATAAGACGACGCAGTGGCCGTGCTCCGTACTTTGGTTCGTAACCTTCTGTGGCCAAATACTCCCGCACATCCGCTCCGACTGTCAGAGCAATCTCCTTCTTAGCCAGACGCTGTGCTACTTCATCAATTTGCATTCTTACAATTTCGTTGATGGTTTCTGGAGAGAGAATATCGAAGATGATAATTTCATCGAGTCGATTAAGGAATTCCGGACGGAAGTACTCTTTAAGGCTTTCAAGGACTTTATCCTTGGCTTGTACATACTGACTGGTGTCATCATTAACTTCAGAGAAACCGAAGTTGGACATCCGATCAATATGTTGCGCTCCGATGTTGGATGTCATAATAATAATGGTATTTTTGAAGTTCACCTTTCTCCCTTTAGCGTCAGTAAGATGCCCAGAATCAAGCACTTGGAGAAGTATATTAAATACTTCGGGGTGAGCCTTCTCAATCTCATCAAACAGAATCACTGAATACGGACGGTGTCGGACTTGTTCGGTAAAGTGACTGCTCTCATCGTGGCCAACATAGCCTGGTGGAGAACCAATTATTTTCGATACTGAGTGACGTTCCATGTATTCACTCATATCCACCCGTACCAATGCGTCACGATCATCGAACATAAACTCAGCCAAGGCCCGCGATAGTTCAGTCTTCCCCACTCCAGTAGGACCTAGGAATAAGAACGAGCCAATTGGGCGATTTGGGTCAGCGATACCAGCGCGTGAGCGCTTTACGGCGTCAGAAATACGCTTAATAGCATCCTTTTGTCCGACTACCTTTTCAGTCAAATCTTCTTCCATGCGTGAAAGCTTCTTTGCTTCCTCTTCCAGCATACGTGCCACTGGCACGCCAGTCCAACGAGATACTACACCGGCAATGTCTTCCTCGGTAATCTCTTCTTTGAGAAGTCGGTGTGAACGTTGTACTTTTTGCAGCTTCTTCATCTTGGCTTCCATATCTTTCTCTACTTGAGGAATGGTGTCGTAACGAATTTCAGCAGCGCGAGTAAGGTCGGCCATCGCTTCTGCAGTCTCCGCTTCCTGGCGAAGACCCTCGAGTTCTTTCTTAAGAGTACGGATACCTTCAAGCGCTTCACGCTCGTTGTTCCATTTAGTTTCAATGGCTGAAGTTTTTTCTTTATACTCCCCTATTTCAGTATCTATTTCTTTGATGCGGTCTTTGAGTTTTTTCTTATCTTTAACTGTTTCAACATCTTTCTTTAGGGCTTCTTTTTCAATCTCAAGTCGACGGATCTGTCGATCAGCAGCGACCAACTCTTCTGGTTTATTTTCTAATGAGATACGTAAAGCTGAAGCCGCTTCATCAATAAGATCTACTGCTTTGTCGGGCAAGAAACGATCAGTGATATAGCGTGCAGAGAGATTAACCGCCGATACGATAGCGTCGTCAGTAATACGCACCCCATGAAAGAGTTCGTACTTTTCGGCAATACCGCGGAGAATTGCTACTGCGTCATCGATCGATGGTTCATTTACAAACACGGGTTGGAAACGGCGAGTCAAAGCTGGGTCCCGTTCGATGTGTTTTTGATATTCCTTAAGCGTGGTAGCACCAATTACTCGCATTTCACCGCGAGCCAAGGCTGGTTTCAACATGTTACTAGCATCCATTGAACCTTCAGCTGCACCAGCACCCACAATGGTGTGAAGTTCATCAATAAAAAGTATTACCTGCCCCGCCGCTTGCTCCACTTCTTTCATAACTGTCTTAAGTCGTTCTTCAAACTCACCCCGAAACTTTGTGCCAGCGATAAGTAGTCCAAGGTCTAGGGAAAGAATTTCTTTTTCTTTCATGGTTTCTGGCACTTGACCTTGCACGATAAATTGCGCTAAGCCTTCAGCAATAGCAGTCTTGCCTACTCCGGCCTCACCAATCAAAACAGGATTGTTTTTAGTACGTCGAGACAAAATTTGAATTACTCGTTGAATTTCCAAATCACGACCGATGACTGGGTCAAGTTTGTTTTCTTGGGCCAGCTTGGTGAGATTTCGAGCATATTTTGTGAGACTACGATATTTCTTTGGTTGCTGTACGTCACTTACATTGTTTTCACGTACTTCTTGAAGCACATTGGTCACTTGTCGTTTGTCGACTCCGGTTCGTTGCAGAATTTCGATAGCGGGACCAGGGTATTCAAGAGCACCAATAAAGAGGTGTTCTACTCCGACATATGAGTCACCCAACTCTTCAGCAGCACGACTCGCGTGTTCGAGAGACTTAGCCAAATCAGGAGTAAGGTAGAGTTGGTAGGATTGCGAAACAGTACCGCTGATGTCCTCACCTTCAAGACTTTCAAGGAGCAAATCAGTAAACGCAATAATATCAATATCAAGTCTATCAAGTATAGAAATCACCATACTTTCGTCTTGCATAGCAAGAGCCGCCAGTAAATGTACTGGGCTAACATGATTTTGGCCGCGCTCAATAGCCAGTTCGTGGGCTTTACGAATTGCCTCTTTGGCGCGGGATGTAAAACTAGAGAAACTAGGCATAATTCAGGGTCTTAAATCCATTATACGTCACATCTCTCGGACGGTCAGTAAAATCCGTGACTAACTCTTTCAAATCTCAAAATCAGGAGAATGTAACTCCTCTATATTGCAATTATTTACTGGCTAAGTCAAATTTTTGCATCTTCTCGATATGTTCTGTGAGGACCTTAATGACAGTGTCGATTTCTTGTTTGTTGGAGGTTTCGCCGAGCGTAAAGCGGAGGGTGGAGGTGGCGCGGGCGGCGTCGCCGGATATGGCTTTTACCACCCTGCTCTGCCCGCCGCCCGCGCCACTACAAGCACTCTTGGTACTGGCGGCAATACTATGCTCATCAAGAACCACGGCGGCAAATTCAGTATCGAGACCAGGAATAGAAATATTTATATTATTGGCAACCCGTTCTTCTACACTTCCATTCACTATTGCTTCCGGTATTTCTGTACTCAGTTTTTCAAAAAAATATTTTTGCAGTTCTTTTATTCCTTCACTGCGACGTTCATAGTTTTCTTGCGCAATTGTAAGTGCCACCTGAAATCCTACAATCGGTGCCGGATTTTCAGTACCGGGTCGCAAACCTACTTCTTGACCACCACCGTAAGTAATTGGCGCTAGAGTTACTCCATGTCGGTGCGCTAACGCGCCGACCCCTTTCGGCCCATAAAACTTCCCCGCGTCGAGCGTCAAAATATCCGCCCCGATTTTCTCCAGCTGACAATTCATCCACAACGGCGCTTGGGCCCCATCTACTACTAATACTGCATTACTTCTCTTTTCTTTCATTATCCGCTTCAACGCCCGCGTTGGTTGCACAATACCAATTTCACTATTAATAAGAGCGGTGGCAACTACTGCAGTTTTTTCATTGAGTAACTTTTCAAATTCTGCCATCACAATCAGACCACTTTCATCAACTGGGGTTTCATGCACAATGACACCACGCGACGAGAGGGCGCGGCAGGTATCCAATAACGACGGATGCTCCAGACTGGTTGTAATCACTTCCATGTCTTCATATTTTACCCCTTTGGTTCGCAAGGCTTCTACCACGCCTACTACTGCCAAATTATTAGCTTCAGTGCCGCCACTGGTAAATAGTACGTCTTCAGTTCGTATCTGGAGTAGCCGAGCCACTTTCTCTCGAGCTTCTTCAATCAGCCGACGAGCTCTCTGCCCCTCTTTGTGGATGCCGCTGGCGTTACCAAAAACATCGCGGTAAATCGGCCGCATTGCTTCCCACACTTCGTGGCGCAGCGGAGTGGCTGCGGCATAATCCATGTAGATTCTGTCGCCTTCATGATGCTCACCAAAAATCCGTTGTAGAAAATTCATAAGTCAGAATAATGACACATTTGTAGCGTTTAAGCTAGATTATGGTATACTCGCGCTACATAAATAACGCCATACGGGCGTTATTACTAATTATAAAAATGGCCAAGAAAAAAACTGCTGAACCAAATATCATCAAACGCCCACCGATTGTCGTCATCATGGGTCATATTGATCATGGCAAATCTACTCTTTTAGACTTTATTCGTAAGTCTAATGTCGTTGAGGGTGAAGCTGGCGGCATTACGCAACACCTTTCTGCGTATGAAGTGGAACATACCACTAGTGAGGGTTCTAAAGAAAAAATCACCTTTCTTGATACGCCGGGTCACGAAGCCTTTCAAAAGATGCGTTTACGTGGAGCTGATGTAGCGGATATTGCTATTTTGATTGTCTCAGCCGAAGACGGCGTAAAGCCACAAACTCTCGAAGCTCTAAAATCAATCCAGAACGCCAACATTCCATATATTGTGGCGATAAACAAAATCGACAAACCTGGTGCTGATTTAGTGCGAACGCAATCAAGTCTAATTGAAAATCAAATCTACATTGAAGGCATGGGAGGCGACATCCCGTGGGTGGCGATATCAGCCAAAAGCGGCCAGGGAGTAGATGAACTTCTCGACACAGTGGTGTTAGCTGCTGATCTAGCTGAACTAACTGGAGATACCAATGCACCGGCTGAGGGGTTAGTAATTGAAGGCCATATCGATAAACAACGAGGTACCACTGCTACTTTGATTGTCAGAAACGGCACCCTTAAAAGTGGGATGTTTGTTGTATCCGGTCAAACCTACGCTCCCACTCGGATTATGGAAGACTATACTGGTAAATCTATCAAGGAAGCTGGTTTATCTACACCAGTAGGTATTGTTGGATTTACTGAAATACCAAAAGCCGGAGCTTCTTTTACAGTGGCTGCATCTAAAAAAGAAGCGGAAGTAATGGCCAGTGAAGCTGAGAGTAATACACCTGAAAGCACCAGACATACGAGTAACCTGCCGATTGTGCCAATCATGATTAAGGCTGATGTACTTGGAAGCCTTGACGCTATCAAGCACGAACTTGATAAATTTGAATCTGACCGTATTTCTATTCGCGTTATTGGTGCCACTGTGGGCGATGTTTCCGCTTCAGATGTACAAGATGTAAGTGCAACTAAAAACTCCATTATCGTTGGTTTTAATGTAAAAGTAGAGCGAGCAGCCACTGACCTAGCCGAGCGTCTCGGCGTTGAAATTGATACATTTGATATTATTTACGAACTATCTGATTGGCTTAATACGGCCTTGAAGAACCGTACTCCTAAACGCGAAGAAAAGGTCATGACTGGACGGGCCAAAATTCTCAAACACTTTAGTACTCAGAAAAACACTCATGTGCTTGGAGGTCGGGTAGAAGAAGGTGAACTTAAAGCTAATCAAGTTGTTCGTATTCTACGTCGTGATATAGAAGTGGGAACGGGTACGCTTAAAAATGTTCAGCAACAAAAATCTGACACTCAAAAAGTAACTGACGGTGAGTTTGGTATGCAGATAGACTCGAAAGTCGAGCTCGCTCCAGGTGATTATATAGAGGCTTTTGATATTGTTATCACTTAATATGCTGGGAGAAAAAAATACTAATGATCGACACATCCGCGTGGCTTCACTCATCAAAGAATTGGTAGCGACTTTTATCCAACAAGAAGCTAACACGGATCCCATGATTACTGTCACCCGTGTCGACATTGCTCCAGATTATCGTAATGCCACAGTTTTCATCACTACCCTTCCCGAAGGACGGGAGAACGATGCCCTAATTTTTCTTAAACGCTTTGGGGGTGAAATGCGCCGGCGGGTGATGAAGAAAAGTAACCTTAAAATAATTCCTCATTTGGATTTTGATTTAGACGTAGGAGAACGACACCGTCAGCATATGGATGAGGTGGTTGAAAGAATTAAAAAGGGCGATGAGTAAAAAATAATGGCCGGCGCGCACGCGCCGGCCTTTCTTAAAGAACTAGGATCGATTTAAAATCATCGACTCAGACACGGTGGCATATCGTGCAAAACTTAAACATGTTTGTGCGGCTGCTAAGTGACGATTAGCCTTGCCTATCCTTCCTTCTTCAATAAAAACAAGAACATTTTTAAGCAGATAGAGAGCGTGCTGTTTTCTCTCAAGTATTGTAGCGTCACCCAAATACATGTCTGGAGGAAACCGAATCGGTTTAATGCCACTTTTCTCTAGATTTAAGATGAGTGTTGTAGCGACATATTTTATTTTGGTTGGAGTCATGGTACAGGTTCCTTTTCCTGTGGTCATTTTCATTATACATAATAATTACCACTACAAAAATAATGCTGGGGGAAACAAAAAGCGGCGCCTGCGGCGCCGCTTTTTGTAGGTTTTGTAACTAATTTGCCCCCGCCGGAAGTGACTGACACGCTACCCCATCATTATTGCCATCAAGTCGATTACTATCATGTTCAACTCCACCGGCATTTTCAAAAAATCTTTGTGCCTCAGGTTGAGTAGCAAAATCATCACAGTTGTATTCGTCTTCATACTTAGCACCAGCGGTACCTTCGGCTACTGCATTCCCTTCTCGATCCCGAAGAACACGGGTCATAAATCCTCCTTCAACGCCAGCTTCTAGATTCCCGTCAGCGTCTCGTTCGATAACCGAATCTGACACTGAATTTCCTTGCATAACTGAATTCATATCGACATCAGTGTTAGCCACTTCAAGACCAAGTGCTACCAACAAAATTACTCCAATACCCAACATCCATAACCTAGTCTTCTCAAAGAAAAATGCGATAACAGCTACTAGGACAATAAGTCCGATTATTATAATGAGCCGCGAGTTTTTACTCCTTCGCCAATTTGCTACTTCTTTCATATAGGGAGAGTATAGCAGAAAAAACTGGATTCAATATGGAAATAAGTCTATACTAGACCGTCATACCCCTCTGGCCGGGTGGCGAAGTGGTAACGCAGCGGTTTGCAAAACCGATATGCACGGGTTCAATTCCCGTCCCGGCCTCAAACAACAATCGCGTTAGCGTTGTTGTTTGGCCGAGGGAATTGAAAAGGTTGCCAGCTGCGTATGCAGCGACAACCTGAACAATCCATGTAATGGAAAATTTCTTCCCGGCCTCAAACACACTTATGTGTGTCCACCCGCCCGGGTGGTGTAATTGGTAGCCACGCAAGACTTAAAATTTTGTGACCGTAAGGTCGTGCGGGTTCGACCCCCGCCCCGGGCACCAAAAGTAAAGACTAGATTTTTCTAGTCTTTACTTTTGGTCAAAGGGGGTCGAAAAGGTTGCCAGCCCGGAGGGCGACAACCTGAACCGTTCATGTAATGAAAGACCCCCGCCCCGGGCACAAACTGTTAAACAGTTTGTGGTAAATAATCACTTGTTTTCACAGTTGCAATACGGTACACTCTGGCCACATATTTACGCCCTTAGCTCAGTTGGTAGAGCGTGAACAGTGTCCCACACTATTCACCCTCATTAACGAGACGGTGTGTAAATAATATATCCGCCTTTAGCTCAGTTGGTAGAGCAGCTCCCTCTTAAGGAGACGGTCCAAGGTTCGAGCCCTTGAAGGCGGACAATGGCAAAAATGCGCTAGCATTTTTAGCACACAAACTGCTTTGTGTGCGTGCCATTGTCCGAACCGCAGCGATGTTTACGAGCGAGGTGGGCTCGCAAGTACTTAGTAGAATTTTTCAAAATTATATTTAGTAACTTGTGAGGTCAAAATCGTCCCGTAAGGAAAGAGCGCTTGTAGAAAAACAAAATATGCCCGGGTGGCGAAATTGGTAGACGCGCTAGTCTTAGGAACTAGTAGAGCAATCTGTGGAGGTTCAAGTCCTCTCCCGGGCACCAGAACGGAACCTAACGGTTCCAGAGACGATGATGAGTGGGCGGCCCGCAGGGCCGCCCACTGCGTTGGCGCAGCCAATGCTTTATATTCTGACAACTCGCCCGTGGCGAGTGTGAGCTGACGGTCGCCGAGGCGGA